>JANMJY010000267.1:0-23991 GCA_031371615.1 Actinomycetes bacterium
GCGGCCGCGCAGGAGCTCGACGCGGACGCGCTCGCCGAGCTCCGGCTCGGTCAGCAGCAGGAAGTCCTCGTGCCCTCGGCGGAGCACGACGAGCGGCGCGATCACGCGCGCCTTCGGCGTCAGCAGGAGCGCCTCGCAGGACTCGCCGGGACCGAGCGCGGCGACGTCGTTCGAGAGCATCCGGTCGAGGTACTCCTCGGCGGCGGGGCCTGAGACGCGGACGAATGAGCGGGGGCGGAATGCGGCGCGCACGTCAACGTTACTGTAGAGACGATGTTTCGCTCCAAGGCGGAAAAGAAGGTTCGAGAGGCCGGGTACGACCCGGCACGACTCCCGCCGGGCCAGTACCTGACCGAGAAGTGGCCGGTCCTGCATGCGGGGTCGATCCCGTCGACGGATCTCGCCACCTGGACGTTCGAGGTCTCGGGGGAGGTCGAGAACCCGGTCTCTCTCTCCTGGGAAGAGCTGAATGCGCTGCCGCGGACCGAGCACACGCAGGACATCCATTGCGTCACGCGCTGGTCGAGATTCGACACGACCTTCGAGGGGATCCACTGGCGCGAGCTCGAGGCACTCGTCCGCCCGAAGCCGAGCGCCCGCTTCGCGATCGCGCACGCCGAGCAGGGCTACACGGCGAACGTGCCGATCTCCTTCCTCCGAGACGAGCACGCGCTCCTCGCCAGCCATGCCGACGGCAAGCCCCTCGCAGCCGAGCACGGTTACCCGCTGCGACTCGTCATCCCCGGCAAGTACTTCTGGAAGAGCGCCAAGTGGCTGCGCGGGATCGAGCTCTCCGCAACCGACAGGCCGGGCTTCTGGGAGCGGTACGGCTACCACAACGACGCCGACCCGTTCCGGGA
Organism: Actinomycetes bacterium; assembly: GCA_031371615.1. Classification (GTDB taxonomy): domain Bacteria; phylum Actinomycetota; class Thermoleophilia; order Gaiellales; family Gaiellaceae; genus Gaiellasilicea. Next base: position 861 of record JANMJY010000267.1, read on the forward strand.
AGAGCGGTACGGCTTCTAATGCGTGGGGGAACCCATGGTCCCCCCACGAGCCCCCTCCCTCTTCGCAGCGTCCCGGACAGCCGCGCCTTGGCCTCCCGCCGGGCAAAGCCCGGCTCCGGCCGCAGCACGTCGCGGCCCTCGTCGGTCGGGCTAGAACCACGGCTTGAAGGAAATCACTCAATCGAGTGACTACAGGGCAGGCAACAGGCGCCGATACCTGGGCTACCCACCTCCCCCAGTTCCATCCCCTTGAAGACCCGGCCCCCTCCGGGTCTTCTCTTTAGAACACAGGGTCGATGGAGCTACAGGTTGGAACGCGAAGGGCCGGCGAGAGCCGGCCCTTCGTCGTTCCAGAGAGCCCGGAGGCTCCTTACATCATGCCGCCCATGCCGCCCATGTCGGGCATGCCGCCGCCACCGACGCCGGCCTTCTCGGGCGCCTCGGCGACGATCGCCTCGGTCGTGAGGATGTTCTTCGCGATCGACGCCGCGTTCTGGAGCGCGGAGCGCGTGACCATCGTCGGATCGATGATCCCGGCCTTGACCAGGTTCTCGACCTCGCCCGTGTCGACGTTCAGCCCGTGGCCCTTGGCGGCCGTGCGGACCGAGTTGACGACAACCGAGCCCTCGAGCCCGGCGTTGTAGGCGAGCTGGCGCAGCGGCTCCTCGAGCGACCGAGCGATGATCGCCGCGCCCGTCTTCTCGTCGCCGCTCTCCATCTTGTCCAGCTTGATGGCCGCGACCGCATTCAGCAGCGCGACGCCGCCACCCGGCACGATGCCTTCCTCGAGAGCCGCGCGGGTCGCCTGCAGCGCGTCCTCGACGCGATGCTTCTTCTCCTTCATCTCCGTCTCGGTCGCAGCGCCGACCTTGACGACGGCGACGCCGCCGGCCAGCTTCGCGAGCCGCTCCTGGAGCTTCTCGCGGTCGAAGTCGGAGTCGGTGTTCTCGACCTCCGCCTTCAGCTGCTTGATTCGGCCCTTGATCGCCTCGCCGTCGCCGGCACCGTCGATGATCGTGGTCGAATCCTTGTCGATCACGACACGGCGAGCCTTGCCGAGCTGCGTGATCTTCGTGTTCTCGAGCTTGAGACCCAGCTCCTCGGTGATCACCTCGGCGCCCGTGAGGATCGCGATGTCCTCGAGCATGCGCTTGCGGCGGTCACCGAAGCCCGGCGCCTTGACGGCAACGGCGGTGAAGGTGCCGCGCAGCTTGTTGACGACGATCGTCGCGAGCGACTCGCCCTCGACGTCCTCAGCCACGATCAGCAGCGGGCGACCCGCCTGGATGACCTGCTCGAGCACCGGGAGGATGTCCTTGACGGCGCCGATCTTTTGGTTCGCGACCAGGATGTACGGATCGTCGAGCACGGCCTCCATGCGCTCGGCGTCGGTGATCATGTACGGCGAGAGGTAGCCCTTGTCGAACTGCATGCCCTCGGTGAACTCGAGCTCGAGGCCGAAGGTCTGCCCCTCCTCGACGTTCACGACGCCGTCCTTGCCGACCTTCTCGATCGCATCCGCGATCACGTCGCCGATCTCGCGCTCACGCGACGAGATGGTTGCGACCCGGGCGATGTCTTCCTTGCCCGAGACGTCGGTCGACTGCTTCTTCAGGTCCTCGACAACGGCAAGGACAGCCTGCTCGATGCCGCGCTTCAGCCCCATGGGGTTGGCGCCGGCGGCAACGTTCTTCAGGCCCTCGCGCACGATCGCCTGGGCGAGCACGGTCGCGGTCGTCGTGCCGTCACCGGCGACGTCATTGGTCGCCGTGGCGACCTCGCGGACGAGCTGAGCGCCCTGGTTCTCGAACGGGTCCTCGACCTCGATTTCGCGGGCGATGGTGACACCGTCGTTGGTGATCGTCGGCGCGCCGTACTTCTTGTCCAGCACGACGTACCGACCCTTCGGGCCGAGCGTCACCTTGACCGCGTCGGCGTGGATGTTCACGCCGCGCTCGAGCGCGCGCCGTGCGTCCTCGTTGAACTTGAGCTCCTTGTGAGCCATCTCTGTGTTCCTCCTAATTCCCTGTAGTTCGAATTCGCTGTTAGACCCCGGCGCGGTCGCCGACGACCTTGGCCAGTACGTCGGACTCGCGCAGGATCAGCACGTCGTCGGCGCCGACCTTGATCTCGGTCCCGCCGTACTTGGAGAAGATGATCTCGTCACCCTCCTCGACGTCCATCTTGATGTACTCGCCGTCCTCGTCACGAGGGCCGGGACCGACTGCGAGGACCTTGCCGCGCTGCGGCTTCTCCTTCGCGGTGTCGGGCAGCACGATGCCGCTGATGGTGATCTCCTCTTCCTCGAGGATCTCCACGATCAGCCGGTCACCGAGAGGCTGCAGATTCATGTGTTTGCCTCCTAGTTCGGACACTTTGTGACAGTACCTGGCACTCTCATGTGCAGAGTGCCAGCGGTAATACTACCAAGTCGACGCCGCGCGCGAGACGGCATCCGCTCCGATTGCCGACACTTTGTTACAAAGTCGCGGTGGAGCGCGAATTCTCGGCGGGTGGTGTCCTCGTCCGGCGCATGCAGGGCCGCTGGTGGCTCGCAGCGATCAGGCCCAGGGGCAAGCCGGATGGCGTCTGGGCGCTGCCGAAGGGACTGATCGACCCCGGCGAGACGGCTGCCGAGACCGCGGTGCGCGAGCTCGGCGAGGAAACGGGGCTTTCCGGCCACCTCGAGCAGAAGCTCGGCGACGTCCGCTACGTCTACACCCGCAGCGGCGAGCGCATCTTCAAGGTCGTCAGCTTCTTCCTGCTCCGCTGGAATGGCGGCCGGATCGGCGATCTGCCCCCCGGGATGGAGCTCGAGGTCGCCGAGGCACGGTGGCTGCCGCTCGACGAGGCGACGCACCTGCTTGCCTACGGCGGCGAGCGCGACATGGCGAAGCGGGCAATCGCAGCGGTGACGAGCCTATGATCTTCGGGCCGTGGCGATGTTCGCTCTCAACTTCTACTCCCCGCTGGTCGCCGACCAGCTGAGGACCCACCGCAAGACGGCGACGATCCGCCTGGGCGACAAGTCCGGGAAGTACAAGAAGGGGATGATCGTGACCGTGCTCGTCGGCGTCCGCTACGGGCAGCGCGAGAAGATCTTCGACGCGGTCATCGACAAGGTCGAGGTGAAGCAGATCAGCGAGCTCTCGCCGCGCGAGATCGAGCACGACAACCCCGAGATCCGGCGCCCGGACGAGATGTCGCGCTTCCTCGGTCAGCTGTACAACCGCGAGGTGTCCGAGGACGAGACCGTGACGGTGATCCGCTTCTCGCAGATCATCGGTTCGATGTTCTAGGGGCACCGCTGATCCTCGTCGCCGCCCTGCTCGCTCTCCCGCTCGTCGGGCTTGCGATCCTGCTCTCGGCGTCCGAGACGGACGTGCACTGGCAGCACCAGCCGTCCCACTTCTGGCTCGTGCTGGTGACAGCGGGCCTGAACGCCGCACTCGCCTATGCGACCGGAGCCGCCGCCCGGCGACGCGGCGACCGCCGCGTCTACCTCGTCTCGCTCGGCTTCCTCGCCGCCTCGGGCTTCCTGGCGCTGCACGCGCTCGCCACGCCGCAGGTGCTCCTCGACAAGCCCAACCTGGGCTTTGTGATCGCGACGCCGGTCGGGCTCGTGCTCGCCAGCGGGTTCGCCGGCCTCTCGGCGCTCGACCGCGAGCTGATCCGGCCGCGGCTGCTCGAGGTGGGGCTGCTGGTCGGGCTCGCCGCCTGGCTCGTGGCGTCGCTGGCGGTGTTCCCGGACCTCAACGACGTGAAGATCCCGGACCGGCTCTCGCTGCCGCTCGTGGCCCTCGCTGTCGTCGGCTCGGCGCTGTACTCCTTCGCGGTCTTCCGCTACGCGCGGCTCTGGCGGAAGCGCAGGTCCGGGCTCCTCCTCGCCTTCGCAATCGCGTTCGTCCTTCTCGCCGAGGCGATGATCGCGGTGGCGATGGGGAGGAGCTGGCACGCGTCGTGGTGGGAGTGGCACGTACTGATGCTGATCGCGTTCGGCCTGATCGCGTGGGCTGCGCATCGCGAGTGGCACGAGGAGCGCTTCAGCCCGCTGTACGGAGAAGAGACCGCCGCCGGGACGCAGGAGCTCTCCGTCCTCTTCGCCGACCTCCAGGGCTTCACGTCTTTTTCCGAGACGCAGGAGGCGGACGAGATCAGCCGGATGCTGAACACGCTCTTCGACTCGGCGATCCCTGAGATCGAGCGGCAGGCCGGCGAGATCGACCGCCTGATCGGCGATGCCGTCTTCGCGAGATTCACCGGTGACGATCACGCCGAGCGCGCGGCGCGGGCGGCTCTCGGGCTGCAGAAGGCGACCGCGGCAGTGGCGGAGGAGCACCCCGGGTGGCCACGCTTCCGCGCCGGCGTGAACACGGGCGAGGCGACCGTCGGCGTGCTCGGGAGCGGCAGCGGCCGCACCTACAGCGCGATCGGCGACACGGTCAACCTGGCATCGCGGATCGAGGGCCTGGCGCCGGCCGGCGGGGTCGCGATCAGCGCGGCGACGGCGGCGAAGCTGCTGGGAGCGCAGACCGAGCCGCTCGGGACGGTTACCGTGAAGGGGCGGACGCAGCCAGCGGAAGTGCTGCTGCTCGTGAAGCTGCCAGGTACTTAACGGCCGGGCCTGCGGATCCGGACGCCGAGGACCTCGGGCGGTCGGATCGCGGCGCCGCACTCCTCACACTCGACCGCGAACGCGGACGGGAACGGCGCCGAGCACTCCGGACAGCGGTGCCGCGTCTCGCCGCCGCAGTGCGGGCACGCCGCCGGCAACTCGCTTTCGCCTTCGAGGAAGTAGCGCCAGACCGACCCGCACGCGAGGCAGAAGCAGGTGTAGTCGCCGAGGGTCTTCCGCCGCTCCTCCTGGATCCAGTTGCGTTTCGGCTTCACCACACCGCAACCGTAGCCCAGCCGCCGTCTGATAGAAGCGAATGATGCCCGGCCGCAATTCGAATCCCTGGCTTGTCCTCTGCCTCGTCTGCCTGGCCCAGTTCATGGTCGTCCTCGACGCGACGATCGTGAACGTGGCGCTGCCGTCGATCCAGACCGACCTGAAGGTGGCGGAGGCCGACTTGCAGTGGATCGTGAACGCCTACACGCTGATCTTCGGCGGCTTCCTGCTCCTCGGCGGGCGCGCCGGTGACATCCTCGGCCGCAAGCGGCTGTTCCTCGTCGGCGTCGTCGTCTTCACCGTCGCCTCGCTCCTGAACGGGCTTGCGGGATCGCCCGCGTTGCTGATCGTGGCGCGGGGCCTGCAGGGTCTCGGGGCCGCGTTCGTCGCTCCTGCGGCCCTCTCGATCCTGACGACGACCTTTGCCGAGGGACCGCAGCGCACGAAGGCGATGGCCGTCTGGGCCGGGATCGCGACCGGTGGGGCCGCAATCGGCCTGCTCCTCGGCGGCATCCTCACGGAGTACCTGTCCTGGCCGTGGATCTTCTTCGTCAACGTCCCGGTCGGCATCGCCGCCTTCCTGCTCTCGCTCAGGTTCGTGCCGGAGTCGCGGGCGGAGGCCGAGCACCGGATCTTCGACGTGCCCGGGGCGATTACCGTCACGGCCGGCCTGATCGCGCTCGTCTACGGGATCGTCAGGGTGCAGGCGTCCGGCTGGACGTCGCGCAGCACGATCGGCTTCGGCATCGTCGCGCTGATCCTGCTCACCGCCTTCGTCCTGATCGAGCTGCGGCAGCGTGCCCCGCTGGTGCGCCTCGACATCTTCCGCGTGCCGACGATCCGAGCCGCCAACCTCTCGATGCTCCTGGTCGCGTCCGGGCTGTTTGCGATGTTCTTCTTCAACACGCTCTACGTGCAGCGAGTGCTCGGCTTCTCGCCGCTCCAGGCGGGTCTCGCGTTCTTGCCCGTCACGGCCGGCATCGGCATCGGCGCCGGGCTCTCACAGGTGGCCGTCAAGCGACTCGGCATCCGTACGACCTCGATCATCGGCATGTCGATCGCGACCGCCGGCATGCTGCTGCTCCTGACGACGAGCGCCGACGGCAGCTACCTCGCCGACGTCCTCCCCGGCCTGATCCCGATCTCGATCGGCATGGGGCTCACCTTCGTGCCGGTGACGCTGCTCGCGACGAGCGGCGTGTCGAACGCGGATGCCGGCCTCGCCTCGGGGCTGTTCAACACCTCGCAGCAGGTGGGTGGCGCGCTCGGGCTCGCGATCCTTTCCACGCTCGCGGTCAACAGGACCGACAATCACATCGCCGGGCTCTCCGGCGCACCCACACCCGTTCAGCAGGGAGAGGCGCTCGTGACCGGGTTCCACGCCGCCTTTCTCGGGGGCGCGCTCTTCTTCGTCGCCGGGATCATCGTCATGGTCACAACGCTCAAGCGCTCCGACGTCGAGCAGGTCGACGTCGACCGGCCGATCACCGAAGTCGCCGCCTAAGCGGGCTAGCGCGACTGGAGCGCGTCGAGCGCGATGCCGAGCGACACGGCCAAGCGCCGGTCGATCCGGCGCTCGACGTCACCGCTGACGTCCAGGTCGTACGTGTCACGGATGCCGAAGCGGCGGTTCAGGTCGCCCACGTGCCGCTCGCCGGCATCGATCGTGAAGTGGAAAGGGATCGGAACGAAGTCGCCGTACGGCACCGCGTCGATGACGCGGCGGAGGATCGCGACCGGGACCGACCGTTCCTTGGCGACGGCGAGCTCCTGCTCGCCTGCGTCCATGATCGACCAGGTCGAGCGGAGCAGCGACTTGCCGAAGACCTTGCCGAGCACGCCGATCTTCTCGCCCTCGGGCGTCGTCACGTCGTAGCGGCCGCCGAACTCCATCAGCGAGCGCGCCTTGATCCGCCACAGCTCGCGCGCCTCGTTCTCGTCGGCAAAGAAGCGAATGTCCTCCTTGATCGCCATCCGCTTCTGCCGGACGAACGCGACGGGCGTCGGCCCCGCCGAGATGCGGTAGAGGTTGACCATCGGCCGGATCAGCTGGTCGATCGTGAACCGGTCTTCCTGGAGCCAGTCGGACATTCCGCCGATCCTACTCGGGGTCGACTATCGTTCGGCCCATGGCGGTGAGGGAGGCTGAGCCGGTCGGCTCGTTCAACGAGGTGAAGGAAGCCGGGCTCGACCGCGAGGATCTGCTCGGCATCTACCGCAACCTGCTGATCACGCGCGGGATCGAGGAGCGGGGGCACATCCTCTACAAGCAGGGGAAGATCCCCGGCTCGTTCTACACCGGCAAGGGCAACGAGGGCGCGGCCGTCGGGGTCGCGACCGCGATGGGCCCGGACGACGTCGGCACGCCGCTCCACCGCGACATGGGCGTCCACGTCACGCGCGGCGTCGAGCCGTGGCGGATCTTCGCCCAGTTCATGGGCCGCGAGGGTGGCCCGACCCGGGGCCGCGACGGCAACGTCCACATGGCCGATCAGAGGCTCGGAATGATCGCCATGGTGAGCCACCTGCCCGCGATGCTGCCGGTCGCGGTCGGCTGCGCGCTCGCGTTCCGTATCCGCGAGGAGAAGCGCGTCGCGGTCGGCTGGTCGGGTGAAGGCGCGATGGCACGCGGCGACGCGCACGAGGCGATGAACCTCGCCGGCGTCCGCAGCCTCCCCGTGGTGTTCATCGTCGACAACAACCAGTGGGCCTACTCGACGCCGACGCACCTCGAGTATGCGGTCGAGCACCTGGCCGATCGCGCCGCCGCCTACGGTTTCGAGGGCGTCGTCGTCGACGGCACCGACGTGCTCGCCGTCTACCGCGAGGCGAAGGTTGCGATCGAGAAGGCGCGTGCGGGCGGCGGCCCGACGCTACTCGAGCTGAAGACGCTCCGCATGGAGGGCCACGCAGTCCATGACGACGCGTTCTACGTCCCCAAGGAGCTCTTCGAGGAGTGGGCGAAGAGCGATCCTGTCGAGCGCTTCCGCACCTGGTTGCGCTTGAACGCGGAGCTGACGGACGAGGAAGAGGACGAGATCGGCAGCCGGGTCAAGAAGATCCTCAACGACGCGCTCACGAAAGCCGACGAGTCGCCTGAGCCAGACCCGGCCACACTGCTCGAAGGCGTCTACGCGACGCCCGAAGACCTCGACACGCCCCACCACAAATAACGTGCCAGAGAAGACCTATCTCCAGGCGATCAGCGACGGCCTCCGGCAGGAGATGCGCCGCGACGAGCGCGTCTACGTGCTCGGGGAGGACGTCGGGGTCTACGGCGGCGCCTTCAAGGTCACGCTCGGCTTCCAGGAGGAGTTCGGCCCGTGGCGCGTGATCGACATGCCGCTTGCCGAGACCGCGATCCTCGGCGCCGCCACCGGCTCGGCCTTCATGGGCATGCGGCCGGTCGCCGAGATGCAGTTCGCGGACTTCATCTCCTGCGGCTGGGACCACCTCGTCACCGTCGCCGCCAAGCAGCGTTTCCGCGCGGGCACGCCTGTGCCGATCGTCGTCCGGCTCCCGTCTGGCGGGGGTTTCTCGGGCGGCCCGTTCCACTCGCAGAACCCGGAGAGCTCCTTCGCGCACATCCCCGGGCTCAAATGCGTGTGCCCGGCGACGCCGGAGGACGCCAAGGGCCTGCTCGTGGCGGCGATCGAGGATCCGAATCCCGTCCTCTTCTTCGAGCACAAGCACCTGTACCGGCGCATCAAGGGAGAGGTGCCGGACGAGCGCTACGTGACCCCGATCGGCAAGGCGCGGACGCACCGCGAGGGCGACGACATCTCGGTGATCACCTGGGGCGCAATGGTCTACACGGCCGAGGAAGCCGCGAAGCAACTCGAGAACGACGGTGTCTCCGTCGAGATCATCGACCTCCGCTCGATCATGCCGTGGGACAAAGACGCCGTGCTCGCCAGCGTGCGCAAGTGCTCGAAGGTCGTCGTGCTGCACGAGGACAATCGGACCGGCGGCTTCGGCGGCGAGATCGCGGCGACGATCGCCGAGGAGGCGTTCGAAGACCTCGATGCACCCGTCAAGCGGATCGCCGCGCCTGACTGCCCGGTACCGTTCGCGCCGGTGCTCGAGAAGGCCTTCCTCCCGCAGGTCGACGATGTCGTAGCGGGATTGAGAGAGATCGCGGAGTATTAGAGATCGTGGCCACGGAGACACAGGTCGAGGTCGTGATGCCGCAGATGGGCGTGTCCGTTTCCGAAGGGACGATCACGAAGTGGCTCAAGCAGGAGGGCGAGCCGATCGCGCGCGACGAGGCGCTGCTCGAGATCTCGACCGACAAGGTCGACACCGAGATCCCGAGCCCCGGCGATGGCATCGTCGCGAAGATCCTCGTAGCGGAGGGCGAGACGGTCGAAGTCGGCACCGTGCTCGCCGTGATCGCCCCCGAGGGCGCCGAGGTGTCCGCGCCTGCGCCTGCGCCTGCGCCTGCAGAAGCACCACCCGAGGCGGCAGCGAGCGATACAGCCGAGCCGGCCGCGCCACCGCAGCCGACACCGGCGCCCGCTCCGGTGGCCCAGTCGGGCGACGGCAACGGCCGCACATTTCTCTCCCCGGTGGTGGCGCGGATCGCCTCCGAGCACGGCGTCGACCCGACCGCGGTGCAGGGCACTGGCGCGGGAGGGCGCGTGACGAAGAAGGACATCCTCGCCTTCGTCGAGGGTGGCGGCCAGGCGCAAGCCGCACCACCTGCGGAAGCTGCACCTGCACCCGCCCCCGCCCCGGCCGCGGCCCCAGAGCCTCAGGCTGCTCCTGCTGCTCCTTCCGTCGCGCCCGCTGCTGCTCCGGCCGCTCCCGCACCGAAGCCTGTTCCCGTTGCCACCGCGGAGGCGGGCGAGCCCGGCGCCGGCGAGGCGTTCGAGCCGATGACCGCGATGCGCAAGGGGATCGCAGAGCACATGCGCCGCTCGCTCGATACCTCCGCGCACGTGACGAGCGCGATCGAGGTCGACATGTCGAAGGTCGTGGCCATCCGCCAGAAGCTGAAGAAGGAGTACGAGGCCGCGTACGCCGTCAACCCGACCTACCTCGCGTTCATCGCCCGGGCGACCGTGGAGACGCTGCGCGAATACCCCTGGATCAACGGCGAGATCCGCGGCGACAAGATCGTCACGCGCAACTACGTCAACCTCGGCTTCGCCGTCGAGCTGGCGGACGGAAAGGGCCTGATCGTCCCCGTCGTGAAGCACTGCGAGGACATGAACCTGCTCGGGATGGCGCGCGCAGTCGCGGAGATCGCCGCCCGCGCACGGGACAAGAAGCTGATGCCCGACGAGGTCCAGGGCGGCACGTTCACGATCACGAACCCAGGCGGCTACGGCACCTTCCACGGGACGCCGGTGATCAGCCAGCCGCAGGCCGGCATCCTCGGCACCTACGCCGTCGTCAAGCGTCCGTGGGTGATCCAGGACGAGCTCGGCCAGGACGTAATCGCGATCCGGCCGATCATGAACCTCACCCTCACCTACGACCATCGCCTCGTCGACGGCGCGCTCGCCGGCCGCTTCCTGCGCGATCTGCGCAAGAGGCTCGAGAGCTGGGGCGAGTCCGACTACTAGCCCCCGGGCGGGGTAGGAGACCGTGAGCGAGCCGCGGTCCGATCGCGAATGGGCCGATTTCTACGCCGACGAGCGCGATACCTACGACGCGTTCGTCCAGAAGCTCAGAGTCCTCGTCGAGACGCTGCTGGACGAGGCCGAGGTCAACTACGCCTGGGTGATCAGCTACAGCAGTGCCCCGACCTCCGTCGAGGACGAGCTTGCCAGAGAGCGCCGCGCCGGTCACCCGGTCGAGAAACCGCTCGAAAGCAACGTGCGCATCGCTGGAGTAACGATCGGAGTCCGCAACGACGCGCCGGTGAGCGAACTCGGCGAGCTGATCCGGCGTGAGTTCGCTGTTGATGCCGAAAGCTCGGATCCACGTGAGGCCCGACACGCAAACCCCATCACACACGGGTACGTGCACTACCTGGTCTCGCTCGACCAGCGCCGGCTGGAGCTGACCGAGTGGGCGCGATTCGCGGGGCTGAAGGCGCGGATCGAGATCAAGACGCTTCTCCAGGACGTTTGGGAGGACATCGAGCTCGAGCTGCCGTTCTACGACGCCGACTCGTACCCGACGGAAGTCCGCGACCTCCTGATCAGATCGGCTGCCGGCCTTGCCGCGGTCGACGAGCTGCTGACGGACGCCGAGGAGGCGATCAAACGACTGTATGCGGGGTACGAGGCGGCGATCGAAGCCGGCGAGCTCCAGATCGGCGTCAACGGCGTGTCGCTCCTCGCGTACGTCTTGACCTCGGAGCTGGTTGGTTCGCTCACGGACCTCGGAGTCGACGTCGGTTTCGAGCCTTACCCCGAGTACGAGCCAGGCTGGCAATCGATCGAGCCGGGAATCCTCTGGCTGCTCCGCCGCGACGACGTGCATACGCTCACCGAGCTGGAGGAGTTTCTGAAGCAAGCCACCCCGCGGGCACGCGAAACGCTGGAGGAGCTCCAGCGGCTCGTCTCCGACCGCGAGTTCAACCCGTGGGCCACCCCCGACACGATCGTCGAGTGGTTGTGGCTGATCCTGCGTCGAGCGGACGCCGGGACCATCTCGATGATGCGCTACCGGGAGGAGCTCGAGCACGCGCTCAACACGCTGATCGGCAATCCGGTCGCGGCCGACGAGGCCGAGGAGACGTGACCTCGCTACGCTCCAGGTCATGAAGGGCGCGTACGTCATGAGCCTCGGTGTCGTGCCGTACGCCGAGGCGTGGGAGCTGCAACGTGCGCTCGCGGGCGCCGTTTCGCAGGGAGCGATCCCCGACACGATCCTGCTTCTGGAGCACCCGCCGACGGTCACGACGGGACGACGCACCGCTGAGGGCGAGCTGCACATCCCCGAGGACGCCGAGGTGGAGGTCGTCGAGACCGACCGCGGTGGCAAGTCCACTTTCCACGGCCCTGGGCAGCTCGTCTGCTATCCGATCTTCGACCTGAAGCGGCACGGCCAGGACGTCAAGCGCTACTGCCGCGAGCTGGAGGAGGCGCTGATCCTCACCCTCGCGAAGCTCGGGATCGAGGGCGAGCGGATCGACGGGCTCACAGGAGTCTGGCTGACCGGGCCGCCAAGGAAGATCGCATCGATCGGCATCCACATCGCCAAGTGGGTGACGACGCACGGCTACGCGCTCAACGTCGATCTCGATCCGGCCCCGTTCACGCAGTGGATCACGGCCTGCGGTCTCGAGGACGCGGCGTTCACGACCGTAGCGAGGGAGCTCGGCCTCCCCATCACGGTTGACGAGACGCGCGCGCCGGCGCTCGAAGCGCTCGTCGAGGTCTTCGGCCTCGAGCTGGAGGAGCTGCCGGCCGAGGGCGTCCACGGCTTGTGGCCCCAGCCGGTGCACGCCCAGCTCGCCGCTCGGACCTGACCCGCATCTAGACTCGGGGTGATGGAGACGTCGCTTCCCGTCGCCGAGCGGCCGCGCCGGCCGGAGTGGATGAAGGTCCGCGCGCCGAGCGCCGACGGGCGCTACTTCGACGTCAAGAAGCTGCTGCACGGCCTCTCACTGCACACCGTGTGCGAGGAGGCCCGCTGTCCCAACATCTCCGAGTGCTGGGGGCGCGGCACCGCCACGTTCCAGATCCTCGGCGACACCTGCACCCGCGCCTGCCGCTACTGCTACGTCCACTCCGGCAAGCCGGAGCACGCACCCGATCCGCTCGAGCCGCTCCGCGTCGCCCAGGCGGCGGCGCAGATGGAGCTGAAGCACGTCGTCGTCACCTCGGTCGACCGCGACGACGTGCCCGACCGCGGCGCCGGCCACTTCGCCGCGACAATCCGGGCGATCAAGGCGAAGCTGCCCGAGGCGAGCGTCGAGGTGCTGACGCCCGATTTCCTCGGCGTCGAGGAGGAGGCCCTCCACACCGTGCTCGCCGCCCGCCCCGAGGTCTTTAACCACAACATCGAGACCGTCCGCCGGCTCCACCGCAGCATGCGCGGCGCGAAGGCGAGCTACGACAAGGCGCTCTGGCTGCTCGGGCGGGCCAAATCCATTTCCAGTGAGCTCGTGGACTATCCCTTGTTGACGAAGTCCGGGATCATCGTCGGGCTGGGGGAGACGAACGACGAGGTGGTCGGGACGATGAGCGACCTGCGCGCGCACGGCGTCGACGTCGTCACGATCGGCCAGTACCTCCAGCCGAGCCCGAAACATGCAGTGATCGACCGGTGGGTCCACCCGGACGAGTTCCGCTGGCTGCGCGAGCAGGGCGAGGCGCTCGGCTTCGGGTCGGTCTTCGCAGGCCCGCTCGTGCGCTCGAGCTACCGCGCCGACGAGCAGCGCCACGCAGCCGAATCGGGCCGCGGCGCCGTCGCTTACTAGACGTAAACGTTTTGTAAAAGGGGATTACCCGGCCGCGTTTCGGAGCAATAGTTGTGACGATGCGTACATTTGTTCTCTTCTGCGCACTTCTGGTGCTCGCGACGAGCGCCTCGGCAGGCACGACCAAGGCAACACTCCGGATCGTCGATCAGACTCCGCTGACCGTTCGGGGCACAGGCTTCCACGTTGAGCAGTCAGTCCGGCTCTTGGTGACCCAGAGCGGCAGCACGCTCGTGCGGCGCACCGTTCGGACTGGAGCCGTCGGTGGGTTCACGGCCCGTCTGACAGCCGCGACGCTGCAGCGCTGCGGAGGCGACGTCGCGATCACGGCGCGGGACGCCTCCGGCCGGTTCGCCGCAGCTAAGGTGCCGATGCCCGACTGCCCGCCGCCGCTCGCGCCCTAGCGGGTAGGTACCCGAAGACGCGGCGAGGGCCGCGTCGCCGCGGCCCTCGCTCCCTGGGGAAGTGGAACTAGGCGATCGTCAGTCGTCGCCCCCACCACTGTGGTGGCCGTCGTTGCCCTTGTCCTTGATGTCCGTCGGGCAGGGTGTGACGAGGTACGCCTCGTCCGACCTACTTGCCTTGTCGGCGCCGCCCGCGCCGTTCTTCGCCGAGAACCGGTCGAAGAACGCGTCCGACTGCTCGCACGAGGGGTTGCGGCCGAACTGGTAGTTCGGTGACGTCTGGTTCCCGGACGAACGACCGTTGCGGGCGTCCGTCCAGGACACCGCGGCATCGTTGCCGACGATGTCGATGTTCTCGTAGTCACCCATGAAGATGCCGGCCCGGAACGAGTAGTCCAGGTTGTAGGGCGAATCCGAAACCGTGTAGTTGCGGAACGGGAAGACGCTCTGCACCTGGCCGGGAACCGGGTCAGCGCCGGGGTCGACGGGCCCGGTGGGCTGCGTCATGACGGTGGCCTCCGGAGCGACGCAGTCGCGGGAGTCCGCTCTCGCCACACGGCAGCCACCCCCCCAGAACCACGTCAGGTAGTTACCCAGCCGCGACCGGCTCGTCGGCCATTCGGACGCCGTGGAGTCTGTGTCGAGACGACGGTCGTGGAAGACGACGTTCAGATCGCCGTCCTCGCTGATGTCAACCCACGGGAACCACTGGTCGTTTCCCGCCGGAGCGACCGTGCACTGGTTCGGGTCGCCGGTGATGTCCTGCGGGTCCCGGCCGCAGTCGCGATTGAAGCCGGCCGGCCGCGTGCGAGCGTCGTCGTTGACACGGGTCGGACCAAGCCACGTGACGCCGCCGCCGTCCGTCGACTTGTACATGAAGACGTCGACATTCGAGAACTTGATCGTGCCGTTGCGGTTGTCGTCGTACACGACGTAGAGATCGTCGGCGAATGCGCCGCCACGCTTGTCGACAACGATGTTCCCGTATGAGTTGACACGGAAGCAGCTGTTCGTCAGCACCTGCCGCGCAAACCCCTGGCCGCGTGGAGTGCAGTCACCCCGGGTGACCCCGGACCGCGGATAGTTGACGTCGAAGACCGGCGCGACGTACATCGGAGGCGTGAACGTCGTGCCGCCGTCGTTTGAGCGCGCGACCACGTACTGATCCTCGTCCGGCGTGTTGCCGTTCAGCCAGGCGACCCAGAGGTGACCGGTCGTCGGGTTGACCGTCGGCACCGAGCCCTGGTTGAAGTCGCAACGACCGGCGGTCCCGACGCAGAACGAGGCGGAGCCGCTGATCTCTTTCCGCGGCGACCACGAGTGGCCCCGGTCGTCTGAGTAGCTGATGTTGATTCGGTTGCCGTTCACGAACACATCCCCGCCACCACGCGCAAACCGCGTCCACGTCACGTAGATGCGATCGACACCGATCGCGTCATTCGGACAGCCAGCGCTGCCGGCCGCGATCGGGGTCTTCGTCTCTGCAGTGAAGCAGGTGGGCGCGACACCGACGGGCCGGGGCCCAGTCGTCATCCACTCCTTGTCGTTGAAGAAGACACTGCTGTTCGCGGAGCTGTCGTTGTCGCGGTCGTACTGGACGACACCGTCACCGGGTTGCCTAGGATCCCCGAGGCTGCCGCAGGAGGCGATGTCGTCGTTCGCCGGAGTGTTGGGTGGGTTGATCGGCACGCACGCTCGCGACCAGGTGAAGCCACCGTTCGTCGACCGCTGAACGAACACCCCGTTCGTGTCGTTGTAGCGGTTGAATGCGATCTGCGCGTAGTAGGCGATCCCATCCCGGTCGTACGCCGTCACGGGATCGCCGCCGCTTGGCAGGAAGCCGTTGGCATTGCCGTCGGCAGCCCTCGCTGACGTGGTCGGGAACGGGATGATCCCGTCGTACCAGCTGTTCCCGTTATCGGTCGAGGCATAGAACCCCGAGGAACCGGTACCCAGTCGGTAGTCGTTCGCTCCCGCGATGATATTCCGCGGCGTCGCCGGGTTGATCGAGATCGACGTCTCGTCCTGTGGGAAGCAGGAGTAATCCTGGTTCAAGCGCCGGTCGTTGCCGCCGCTTGACTTCCTCTCGACCTCGTCCTTCGCCCGCCGGTCGAGCGGCTTGGGATCGCGGTCGATCCTGCCCGCCTGCGGACACTCGGTCAGCGTGGTGCCGAGGGTCTGGTCTCGGAAATCGACCGCCCCGGACAGTGCAAGCGTCTCGCCGCCACGGCTCGCCAGAAACGATGCCGGATTCGCGCCCGCCATGCTGCTGAACGATGCGAGCACCGTCACAGTAGCCGTGAGTGCGAGAAGCCCGATCTTTGGCCTCATCTTTCCCCCTTTTCGTGGCACCTCCAAGGCGCCGAGAGCACGACTATACGTATCCAACGATGTTTTGGAAGCGGGTACCTTCAGCCGGCCGCGGCGACGATTCGAACCTGCTGAAGTCGGGCGAGCCGAAACGCACCCTGCTCGCGGACACGGCCCTGAAAGCCGTTGACCGTGACCGAGGCGACGACGTTGCCGGTCCTCCACGTGACAGTGACGATGCGGAGCGGCCTCGGGAATCCCGGCTGCGTGGTCGACGTCAGCAGCGTCTCGTCGCCGATGTTCCGATCGCTCGCCACTGTGCCGCGCTCTCCTCTGATCGCGTCGACCTCGTCCTTGGCGCCGCCGTCTGAATCGAAAAGGTCGGCCCGCGACTCGATCACGAGCGGACCGGGGGTCTCGGCATCGCCGGGACGCCGATAGCGGGCCTTCCAACCACCCTGCCGCCCGAACCGGCCGGGCTGCGCGCGCCGGCCCCCCGGCTGGTCAGCCTTCGCCAACCGCCCTTCGTCGAACCGGTCGAACGCGGGCGGGAGGTCGCCCGGCTGAAGAACGAGTCGAGGGAGCGCAGACTCGGGTAAGCCCCCCGAGCTGCCGGAGCAGCCCGCGAGCGCGACCGAAACGAGTGCAAGCGCAACGACACGCATCGGCCCGGACAGTAACCACGGACCACCCGGTCGAGGGTGGCATAGCGGTCTCCTCTGTGGCTTGATGTAGGGCAGGAGGAAAGATGCGCCCAGTCGCCGCCGCCGTTCTGCTGCTTGTTCTGGCATTGCCCGCCGGGGCAGCGCCGCCTCGGCGCGCCACGCTGGACCTGGCGTCGATCGCCCCGCTCGTCGTCAGGGGCCGTGGCTTCGGCACCGTGGAGCGCGTCGCGCTCACGGCCTCCGCGCCGAGCGCGCAGCGGGTCATGAGCGTCGTCGCACGCCGGAACGGCTCCTTCACCGCTCGCTTCGGCCTCCGGGTGGAGAAGTGCACGACACTCACCGTCAGAGCGGTCGGCGTGCGCGGCAGCAGGGCGATCCTCCAGGTCGAGCCCGGCTGCAAGGAGAAGACGAAGCGGCGAGGGCCCAAGTGACTGGTACCTCGCGCGCTTCAGGCCCGGAGCTGGTCTAGCCTGCGTCGACCCGGTTCGGGTCGTTGATCCAGGCGAGCATGGGCGCCAGGTCGAGGCGGTACGAGAAGTCGAGCCCTTTGTACTGGGCGTTCATGCCGAACGACGTGACAGCGGCGATCGTGCGCGTGCCGGCGAAGAAGATCGGGCTGCCGGAGTCGCCGTTGCACGTCCCGGCGATCGCCGCGGGCAGCACGTCTACCCGTGCGGCTTGGCCATCTTGCGATAGTCGAGCGCCTCGTCCAGCGTCGCCGCGTCGACGCCCTCCTCCAAGGCGACCTCCCGCAGGGAGCGGCCCGACGCCGCCGCCTGCTTCACGATCTCGGACGCCTTGTCGTAGCCGATGGAGGGGTTGAGCGCCGTCGCCGCCGAGAGCGTCAGCTCGGCGTAGCGTTCGCACTGCTCGCGGTTCGCCTCGATCCCGTCGACGCACTTCTCGGCGAGCAGCCGGGACGCCGAGGCGAGCAGCTTGATCGAGTCGAGCAGGTTGCGCGCCATCATCGGGACGAAGACGTTCAGCTCGAAGTGACCCTGCAGGCCGCCGACGGTGATCGCCTGGTCGTTTCCGATCACCTGCGCGGCGACCTGAGTCACGACCTCGGGGATGACCGGGTTCACCTTGCCGGGCATGATCGAGCTGCCCTTCTGTAACTCCGGGAGGAAGATCTCGGCGAGCCCGGCCCGCGGGCCCGAGCCCATCAGCCTGAGGTCGTTGGCGACCTTGGTCAGGCTGACCGCGAGCACCTTGAGCGCGCCGGACGCCTCAACGAGGCCGTCACGCGCCGCCTGCGCCTCGAAGGCGTCGGCGGGAGCCGAAATCGGG
The DNA here is from genome assembly GCA_031371615.1 of Actinomycetes bacterium. Lineage (GTDB taxonomy): Bacteria > Actinomycetota > Thermoleophilia > Gaiellales > Gaiellaceae > Gaiellasilicea. Next base: position 18,801 of record JANMJY010000267.1, read on the forward strand.
AGGCCGGTGTCGGCAGAGAGGAGCTCGCGCACCTTGGCGGCGAACGCGGGGTGCGTGTTCAGCCCGGTGCCGACGGCGGTGCCGCCGAGCGGGATCTGGCCGAGGCGCTTGCGACTGTCCTGGATCCGCTCGCTGCCCTGCCGCACCTGCGCCGCGTAGCCGGCGAACTCCTGGCCGAGCATGACCGGCACGGCGTCCATCAGGTGCGTGCGGCCGGACTTGACGACGTCGTCGAACTGACGCGCCTTCTTCTCCAGGGAGGTGGCGAGGACGTCCAGCGCGGGGAGCAGGTCGTGCTCGATCTCGCCGAGCGCCGCGAGATGAACCGCCGAGGGGAAGACGTCGTTCGAGCTCTGGCCCATGTTGACGTCGTCGTTGGCGTGCACGTCCGCGCCCGCGAGCGCGGCGATCACCTCGTTCGCGTTCATGTTGGAGCTCGTGCCGGAGCCGGTCTGAAAGACGTCGATCGGGAACTGGTCGTCGTGCTCGCCATTGGCGATCGCGTCGCCGGCAGCAGCGATCCGCTCCGCCTTCTCAGCGTCGAGCAGCCCCAGCGCAGAGTTGGCGCGCGCCGCCGCGGCCTTGATCCGCCCCAGCCAGCGCGCCACAGGCACCGGAATCGGCTCGCCGGAGACAGGAAAATTCACCACCGCCTTCCGCGTCTCCCCACCCCAAAGCTCGCGTGAAATCTCCGTGCTCACAAGGCCGAAGTCTACTCGCGTCCACGGGAGCCGAGCCCCCATCACGACCTTCGCAGCTTCAGGGGTTTTGAGCGCGACAGAAATCCGCTCCCGCGGATTTCTGTCTTGCGCGGAAGATGGCGAGAGCCGGACTTGAACCGGCGACACCACGGTTTTCAGCCGTGTGCTCTACCAACTGAGCTACCTCGCCTCAGGCCGGAGGATTGTAGCCAGTAGGTTTTGCGCGTGGCTGCAGGCAAGCAAGTCGCGATCATCGGCGCGGCTCTCGATCTCGGCGCCGGCAGGCGCGGCGTCGACATGGGCCCGTCCGCGATTCGCTACGCGGGCCTGCACGACAGGCTGACCGCCATCGGCTACCGCTGCGTGGACTGGGGCGATGTCGAGACGGCCGTGCAGGAGGCGACTGACGAGTCGGACCAGACAGCGCGTTACCTGCCGGAGATCAAGGCAGCGTGCGGTCGTGTCGCCCGGCTGGTCCAGCTTGCGCTCGAGCAAGGCTCGCTTCCGCTCGTGCTCGGCGGCGACCACTCGATCGCACTGGGCACGCTTGGGGGGCTCGCGCGTTCCCGTGGTGTTGGCGGTGTCCTCTGGATCGATGCGCACAGCGACTTGAACACGCCCGAGTCCTCCCCGAGCGGCAACGTGCACGGGATGCCACTGGCTGCGGCGATCGGGCTGACCGACGAACGGTTCGAGAGCGACGCGTGGACGCTGCCTGCGGTCGAGCCCGAGCGCGTCGCGCTCGTCGGGCTGCGGTCGGTCGACTCGCGCGAGCGCGAGCGGATCCGCGAGCTCGGCATCAAGGCGTACACGATGAGCGACATCGACAGGATCGGGATTGAGCGTGCGATTCGGGAGTCGTTGGCACATATCGCCGGGCCCGGCTTCGTCCACGTGTCGCTCGACATGGACGCCCTCGATCCGGAGGTCGCGCCCGGTGTCGGTACGCCGATTCGGGGTGGCCTCTCCTATCGCGAGGCGCACCTGGCGCTCGAGCTCGTGGCCGAGTCCGGGCTCGCCGGCTCGTTCGAGGTCGTCGAGGTGAATCCGATTCTCGACCGCGAGAACGCGACCGCCCAGCTCGCGGTCGAGCTCGTCGCGAGCGCGCTCGGCAAGACGATCCTCTAGACGGCTCGCGTCACCAGGGTGAGGCCGGGGATCACGTAGCCGCCTTCGGCGAGGAAGGGCTCGAGCCTCGCCCGCGCAGCCTCGTCGATCTCGGCACGCAAGCCGTCGTCGAGCCCGGCCAGCGTCTGCCGCAACGACGCCGCAAGGCTGGTGACGACGCGCCGGTAGTCCTCCCAGCTCTCGAAGCGGTACTCGACGGGTACCTGTTCCGCCTCGACGCCGCCGAAGCCGGCGCCGCGAACGAGCTCGTCGATCTGCTCCGGCTCGCTGAGCGCGAACTGGCCCGGCTCGCCGGGGGCGGGAGGCTCCATCAGCCCACGCTCGAGCAGAGGCGGGCCGTACGCGGTCGCCCACGGGTTCCGCTTCGCCGGCGCCCACGTCGCGAACGCCAGCGTCCCGCCGGGGCGGAGCACGCGGCGGGTCTCGCGGAGCGCCAGCGCCGGGTCGGGGACGAGCATGTAGCCGAACCTCGAGACGACGGCATCGACGCCGGCGTCGGGCAGGTCGATCGCCTGCATGTCCATGACCCGATGCTCGGCGTTCGCGATCCCGCGCCGCCTCGCGGCCTCGACCATCACGGGCGAGAGGTCGGTTGCGATGACGCGTGCAACTCGATCCGCCAGCGCGACGACGAGATCGCCCGTGCCGCCGGCGAGGTCGAGCACGATGTCGTCCGGACGCGGATCGAGCGCAGCGACGAGCGCCGCCGTCACGGGCGCGTTGACGGCCGTGATCGTGTCCCGCTCCGCGTCCCAGCCGGTCGCCGCGGCGTCCCACCGCCGGCGGATCTCCTCCTGCGGGTCTACGCCGTCACCCTGGCGAAGCCGGGCAGGATGTCGCGCCCGTACGCCTCGAGCGTCGCCTCCTGGCCTTCGGTCATCAGGTAGACGTTGAACTGATCGACGCCGATCGACTCGAGCTCGTGCAGCTTCGCGATCACCTGCTCGGTGCTTCCGATCACACAGAAGCGGTCGCAGATCTCGTCGGTGACGAACTCGCCGTGCTTGGCGCCGACGCGCGAGTGCTCGTTGTAGTCATAGAACTTGCGCGCCTCGACGAAGTCGGTGAGCGCCTTTGGGATCGTCGAGCCGTCGGTGCCGTAGCGGTCGATCAGATCCTGGACGTGGTTCGAGACCATCGCCGGGAACCAGCGCACCTGGTTGCGCGCGTCGGCCAGGTCGTCGGAGATGTGGCTGGGGGCGCTGACGATGCACTTCAGAGCGGAGGGATCGCGTCCCGCCTCCTCGGCCGCCTTGCGGGCCGTGTCCATGATCCACTGGATGATGTCCGGGTCGGCGAGCTGGATGATGACGCCGTCGCCCTGCCGGCCCGCGACCGCGAGCGCCTTCGGCCCGTAGCCGGCGACGTGCATTTCGATCTCCGGCAGCTCCGGGCGCACCCACTTCAGCTGCAGCTGCTTCTCGTTCCAGGTCACCTCCTTGCCGTTCATGAACGGCTTGACCATCTGCAGCGCTTCCTCGAACTCGGCGACCTTCATCGGCTTTCGCCCCACGTAGCGCACCGACGAGTCGCCCCGGCCGACGCCCATGATCATGCGGCCGTTCGAGATGTCCTGGAGGGTCGCGTACGCGCTCGCGAGCACCGTCGGGTCGCGGATGGCCGGATTCGTGACCATGTGGCCCAGCTTGATCCTCGACGTCTGGTCGGCTGCGAGCGCCATCACGGGCATCGACTCCTGCCAGAGCACGTGCGAGTCGTAGGTCCAGGCGTACTCGAACCCCTGCGCCTCGGCGAGCTGCATCAGCTCGATCAGGCGCTGGTAGGGCGGGTCGGGCAGGACGGTGACGCCGAAGCTGAGCATGGGACCCCCGAAGTCGTGGGCAGGGAAAGAGGCATTCTCGCGCGAATCCGGGCGCGTGACAACGTGGCCGTACTACCTGTTCGCTGTCGCAGCAGGCGCGGTGCTGCCGATCCAGTTCGGGATCAACGCCCAGCTGGCGAGTTGGGTCGGCAGCCCGGTGCGCGCGACGCTCGTCTCCTTCGTCGTCGGCGCAGCCGTGCTGCTCGTCGCAACCCTCCTCTTCGCCCGCGGCTGGCCGGGTGGGGAGAAGCTCGGAGCGGCGCCGTGGTGGGTGTGGGTCGGCGGGCTCTTCGGCGCCTTCTACGTGCTCGGCAGCGTCGTCACGGCGCCGAAGCTGGGTGCAGCCGCGCTCTTCGCGTTCATCCTCGCCGGCCAGGCGGTGGCGTCGCTCGCCGTCGACCACTTCGGGTGGGTCGGCTTCGAGGAGAACCCGGTCACACCTGGCCGGCTGCTCGGTCTCGCGCTCGTCGCCGCAGGCGTCGCTGCAGTCCGCTTCCTCTGACCTAGTAACAGACCGTTACTTGGCGACCCAGGCGAGCGTCTTCGTCGCGAGGCGGTCGAACGCCCGGACGGCGAGCTCGAGGTGCTCGGGCCTGGTGTCCTCGAGCTTCGTGTGGCTGAGCCCACGGAGGCTCTGGACGAAGAGCATCACCGTCGGCACACCGGAGCGCGAGACCTCCGCGGCGTCGTGCAGCGGCCCGCTCGGGAGCTTGTGCGACGTGCCGGCGACTTCGCGCACCGCGTCGTCCGCGAAGCCGATCAGCGTCTCGTCGAAGAGGATCGGCTGGATCTGCCAGATCCGCTCATACTCGACCTCGAGCTTCTCCTCCTGCGCGAAGCGCTCGCACGCCTCGCGCACCTGCTCCCACATCGAGGCGAGCTTCTCGCCGTCGAGGTGGCGCATGTCGAGCAGCTGCTCGGCGGTCTCGACAACCGAAGTCACGATACCCGGCTTGCACACGACATCGCCGCTCGTGAGCACGGCGCCGTCGCCGGTCCGCTTCGCGATCTCCCGCAGCTCGAGCGCGAGCTTGGCAGCGCCCGCGAGCGCGTCGCGACGCTTGTCCATCGGCGTCGAGCCCGCGTGCGCGGCCTGCCCGCGCCATGTGATCCGCGAGCGCTCGACACCGAACGTGCCGAGCACGACGCCGAGCGGGAGGTCCATCGCCTCGAGGACCGGCCCCTGCTCGATATGCAACTCGAGGTAGGCGCCTGCGCCATCGAGCTGCGCGCGGGCCTCGAGCGCGCGATCCAGTTCCACCCCGTGCTCGCGCAGCGCGTCCGGCAGCGCGACGCCGTCCAGGTCGGAGAGCGAACGCAGCTCGTCTTGATCCGCCATCGAGCCCGCGGCGGCTGACGAGCCGAAGAGCGAGCGGCCGAAGCACGCGCCCTCCTCGTCCGCCCAGTTCACGAGTCGCACGTCGACGGGCGGCGGGCCCTCCTCGGCGATCCGGCGCAGCACCTCGACCCCAGCGACGACGATGAGGCAGCCGTCGAGCCAGCCGCCGTTCGGAACCGAGTCGATATGCCCGCCGATCAG
>JANMJY010000203.1:0-14233 GCA_031371615.1 Actinomycetes bacterium
CCCCCGGGTGCCCGGGCCGGGCAAGGGGGGGGGGTGGGGCCCCCCCCGGGCCCCCCCCGTTTTGTTCTGGGGTTTTGGCCGGGGTAAAAACCACGCGGGGGGGGGGGGGGCGGGGGCGCCCCCCGGGCCCCCGCCGCCGCAATCTTGAGCGTCGTGTTCATCGTCACATGGACGGTATCGGCACCGTCCAGTTACGGCTCAACCGACCGTGAAGCTCCCGTTCATCTGACTCGAGTGCGGGTCGCACTGGAACTTGTACTCGCCTGCCTGCAGTGTGATCTCGAAGCTCTTCTCGCCCTGCGTGCCGACCTCGGTCGACACGTCGACGCCCGGACCCGTCAGGTGGAAGTTGTGGGCCGCCGACTGATCGTTCACGACGAGCTTGTAGCTGCCGGCCGTCAGACCGTCCGTCCCGTTCAGGCTAATGTCGAACCCTGGGCCGACGTTCCCGTTCAGCGTCTTGCCGCCCCCGGAGCCGCCGGCCTCGGTCGTCGCAGCGGCGGTTGTCGCGCTCGCCTGGTTGTCGTTTCCGCCGCAGCCTGCCACAGCCAGGCCAGACAGGGCGAGCAGGATCAAAAGTGCGGCGCGGGAGCGTGTCACGGCTCCTCCTCTCAGTCGGTTACACGAGAGCCTACGTCCGGCAGCGCCGAACGGTTCGCGGGCGGCCCGTTAGGTTCTTCCATGCGATGAGAGACCGGGCGAGAGCGGTGGTGATCGGCGGCGGCGTCGGCGGCTGCTCGATCGCCTACTGGCTCGCGCGTCTCGGCTGGAACGACGTCGTCCTCGTCGAGCGCGCCGACCTGACCTCGGGCTCGACCTTCCACTCGGCCGGCCTCGTCGGCCAGCTCCGGAGCTCGCTCTCGCTGACGAAGATGATGATGGCCAGCATCGATCTCTACCGCGCCATCGGCGAGGAGGTGGGACTCGAGACCGGTTGGCGGGAGGTAGGGTCGCTGCGACTCGCTTCGTCGGAGGAGCGCCTCGAGGAGATTGCGCGGCAGGCCGGCTGGGCCAAGACCTTCGGGCTGCCCCTGGAGCTCGTCTCGCCCGCCGAGGCGCAGGCGCTCTTTCCGCCGATGTCGACCGAAGGCGTGCTCGGCGCGGCTTATCTCCCGACAGACGGCTACATCGATCCCTCCCAACTGACGTTCGCGCTCGCCGAAGGCGCCCGTCGCCACGGCGCCGAGATCGCGACGAACACGCGAGTGACGGCCATCCCGGTCGAGCACGGCCGCGTCATCGGGGTCTCCACCGACAAGGGCGACATCGAGGCCGAGATCGTGGTCAACGTGGGCGGCATGTTCGCCGCGGAGCTCGGGCGGCTCGCCGGTGTCACCGTTCCGATCGTGCCGATGGCGCACGAGTATCTCGTCACGCGTCCGAGCGGCCTGCCCCTCGATATGCCCACGATGCGCGACCCTTCGCTCCTCGTCTACTTCCGCCCCGAGTCCGGAGGCCTCGTGATGGGCGGCTACGAGCGCGATCCGGCGCCGTGGTCGCTCGACGGGATCCCGCCGGACTTTAACGGCAAGCTGCTCGAGGAGGACTGGCCCCGGTTCGAGCCGCTGCTGGAGAACGCGATCCGCCGCGTCCCGTCCCTCGAGGAGATGGAGGTTGTCCGGCTGATCAACGGCCCGGAAGCATTCACGCCGGACGGGGAGTTCATCCTCGGCCCGACCGACGTACGCGGCTTCTGGGTCGCCGCGGGCTTCTGCGCGCACGGCCTCGCCGGCGCCGGCGGGATGGGAAAGCTCGTCGCGGAATGGATCGTTGAGGGTACGCCCAGCCTCGACGTGTGGCACATGGACTCGCGCCGCTTCGGCGCCGCCTACACGAGCCGCGCGTACACGGTGGCGCGCACGACCGAGGTCTATTCCACCTACTACGACGTCAAGTACCCGGGCCACGAACGAGAGGCCGGGCGACCGCTCAGAACCTCGCCCGCCTACGCGCGGCTGAGCGAGTTGGGAGCGGCGTTCGGGGAGAAGTCGGGTTGGGAGCGCGCGAACTGGTTCGAGCCGAACGCCGCAAACGGGGACCAGAGCCTGCGCCCGCGTGGCTGGGCCGGCCGGCACTGGTCGCCGGCCATCGGCGCCGAGCATCGCGCGTGCCGAGAGGCGGCGGCTCTCTTCGACGAGTCGTCGTTCGCGAAGATCGAAGTCTCCGGGGCGGGGGCCGCAGAGCTGCTCGAGTGGCTCTGCGACAACCGGGTCGCGCGGGACGTCGGTGCGATCACCTACACGCAGATGCTGAACGCCAAGGGTGGGATCGAGTGCGACTTCACGGTCACGCGGCTCGCCGAGGAGCGCTTCCGGATCGTCACCGGCACCGCCTTCGGACGGCACGATCTCGCCTGGATCCGGCAACATGCGCCGGATGACGGCTCGGTGACCGTGGACGACGTTACGTCGAGATACGCCTGTCTCGGGCTCTGGGGACCGAGCGCCCGCGAGATCCTGGCTCCGCTGACGACCACGCCGCTGGACTTCCCGTACCTGCGCTCGCGCGAGCTCGCAGTGGGGAGCGTCCCCTGCCTGGCGCTGCGCGTCACGTACGTGGGGGAGCTCGGCTGGGAGCTCTACTGCCCGTCGGAGTTCGGGCTCGCGCTCTGGGACACGATCTGGGCCGGGGGAGCCGAGCACGGCCTGGTCGCGGGCGGCTACAGGGCGATCGACTCACTGCGGCTCGAGAAGGGCTATCGCGTCTGGGGCTCGGACATCACGGCCGACGACACCCCGTTCGAGGCCGGGCTTGGCTTCGCGGTCAAGCTCGACAAGGAGTTCCTCGGCAAGGAGGCGCTCAGCGCCGCCGGCGAGCCTGATCGGCGTCTGTGCTGCCTCACGCTCGGGGATCCACGCTCGATCGCTCTCGGGTCAGAACCGGTGCGCGTCAACGGCGAGCTCGTCGGACGGGTGACGAGCGGTGGCTACGGCTACACCGTCGAGCGGTCGATCGCGTACGCGTATCTGCCGGCGACGAGCTCGGAGCCGGGGACGCCGGTGGAGGTGGAGATCTTCGGCGATTGGATCGGCGGCGAGGTGGTTGCGGAGCCGCTGTACGACCCGAAAGGAGACCGACTGCGGAGCTAGCTCTCGAGCGCCGCAAATACCGCAGCGGTCAGCTCGGTGTGGGAAAACGGCTTGTAGATCAGGCTGCACGCTCCCAGCTCGACCGCCTTGGTCGCCCGCTCGGGCTCCTTCGAGCCGCCGGTCATCAGCACCACCGGCAACTCCGGGCGGCGTTTGCGCAGCTCGTAGAGGAACTCGACGCCGGTCATCTCCGGCATGACGACGTCGCTGACCACGAGATCGAACAACTCCTCGTCGAGCAGCTCGAGCGCGACTTTCGCCGACGCCACGCCTTGGGGCTCGTGGCCGCTGCGCCGCAGGATCTCGACCGTCAGCTCTCGCACGACCTCCTCGTCGTCGACGACGAGGATGCGGCTCATGCCCTCACCTCGGCGGCGGCCAGCCGGAGCTCGCCGCCGCCGGTCGCTTCGACGACCGCGTCGGCTCCCTCCGACCTGACGGTGAGTGCGATCTCGCCGCGCGAGTCGTTGCGCTCGAGCGCAGCGAAGAGAAGCTCGACGAGCGAGCAGCGGACGTCTCCGGGGGCTGCGCTCACGGTCGCGTCGCCCGTGGCCGTCAGCGTCACGTTGTGGGTCGGGAGCACGAGGTCGACCAGGGCCACCGTCTCGGCCGCCGCCTCGCCCAGTGAGAACGTCGCCGAGGGCGCAGCCTGGAGGCGGATGAACGCTTGCAGAGCGCGGACGATCCCTGCGATCTCGGTACTCGTGCGGTGGATCAGCGCGATCCGGTCGTGCAGCTTCGTGCCGGGCTCCGTCTGGTCGAGAGCGAGCTCCGCCGAGCCGGCGAGACCCAGGAGCGGGTTCGAGATCTCGTGCAGTGCGCCCCGCAGGAGTAGGCCCAGCGTCCGGAGGGACCGGGTTTCGGAGGCGTCGTACGGCATCGGCTCTATGATCCCACGCGCATCCAGTGATTCGCCGATCAACTCTGCGGAGAGAGTGCGCCAGTGACCGACCGGAACCCTATGACCACGTGCCTGGTCGCCGACGACCACCCCGCTGTGGTCGAGGCCGTAGCGGACGTGCTGGAGGAAAACGGCATCGAGATCGCGGGCCGGGCCCGAGACGGCAAGGACGCGCTCGCGCAGATCGAGCAGCACCATCCGAACGTGGCGATCCTCGACCTGCGCATGCCCGGGCTCTCGGGGATCGAGGTCGCGCAACATGTCGCGCGGACCGTGCCCGAGACCGCCGTGATCCTGTACACCGCCTTCGGTGACCGGGCGCTGCTGACGGAAGCACTCGACGCCGGTGCGCGCGGATTCGTGCTCAAGGAGGCGCCGCTCGCGGAAGTTGTGCGAGCAGTCGAGCTCGTCGCGGCCGGTCGCACGTACGTCGACCCGGTCCTCGCGGGCGTTCTCTCGAGCTCTGCAGCGACGGAGAAGATGCTGAACCTGACGCAGCGGGAGCGCGACGTGCTCCGGCTCCTCGCGGACGGGAATTCGAACGAGGAGATCGGTAAGGAGCTGTTCATCTCGCCCGAGACGGTTCGCACCCACGTGCGCAAGGCGATGGCCAAGCTGGATGCAGACACGCGCACCCAGGCGGTCGCGACTGCGTTGCGGCAGTCCCTGATCGCCTAAGGCTGGATCAGGGCCGACACGGGGGTCGGGATGCCGACGACCAGCGACAGCAGCGTCCGGAACTCGGCTGCAGGCATGGTCGCGGACTCGTCGAGGGCCGAGACGGGGCGGTAGGAGTTGTCCTTCGAGGGCCAGTAGGCCCAGGCGACCATCGAGGTGAAGCGCTCGCAGCCGTTGGCACTGTGGGCGAGGCCCGCAACCTCGTAGCACCACGCCCTGGTGCCGAGCCGCTGTTGCAGGAGCGCGCGGCGTGACGGATCGAGCACGAAGAAGTCGACCTGGTGTGCGTACTCGTCCATGACCGTGGGCCAGGCGAAGCGGCCCGAGGCGAGCAGGCCCCGGTCGAGCCAGACGTTGCCCGGTGTCGAGTGGGAGACGCCGTAGTTGCCGACGTGCACCGTGATCTGCTTCGGCACGACGCCCCAGTCGAAGGAGCTGGCGTTGAGCGCGGCGCGCACCGTGGAGCGTTCGTTGCCGGACGCCCCCTGGAAGACGTAGTCGCCGCCGGCCGCCTGCGCGGATGCGGGGATGACGAAGGCCAGGGCGAGGACGATTGCGAGTCGGCGGAACATCTGCTCACGTCGTCGTCCGGAAGCCCCAGCGTCTGCATGCCCGCTCTCGACCGCCGTCCCCACCGCTTCAGCGGCTTGTCCGTCACCCGAATCGGGGATGGGTCTAGCCCGGCGGCCGGAGCGTGGCGAAGGGATCCGTGATCTCGAGCGTGCGCTGCCGGAAGCGGTAGACCTCTGCGGGACGGCCCCCGGCGCGGCCCGGCTCGCGCCGGGCTCCCGTGGCGGTAAGCACGTTCCGCCGCAGCAGCACCCGTTTCAGGTTGGTCGCCGACACGTCGTGGCCGAGTGCCGCGGCGTAGAGGTCGCGGAGCTCCGAGAGCGTGAAGGCGGACGGCGCCAGGGCGAAGCCGACGTTCGTGTACGAGAGCTTCCCGCGCAGCCGGTCACGGCCGGCGAGGACGATTCCGCTGTGATCGAACGCGAGCGCCGGCAGGTCGCCGACCGGGTGCCAGGTGGTGTCTTCGGGGAGCTGCGGGTCGACGCCGGCGGGCACGATCCCGACAAACGCCGTTGCGAGCTCCCGGCGCTGCGGGTTTCGGGCGGGCTCGCTCCACGAGCCGAGCTGCTCCAGATGCGCGACCTCCCGAACGTCGACCTTGACGGCCAGATGGCGGCGAATCGAGGCTTCGAGCGTCTCGTCCGGCTCGAGGGTACCTCCCGGCAGCGCCCAGGCACCCGAGTCGGGTTCTTGGGCGCGCTGCCAGAGCAGCGCTTGCAGGAGTCCGTCTCGCACCTGCAGCACGACGGCGAGTGCGACCTGCTCAGGGGGTGTGGTAGGATCGCTCCCAGGTTTACGCCTCACAGTCTAAAACCTTACCGAAAGGTCTCCGATGCTGCGACTGACCCCTCTGGCTCTGCTGCTCTCCGTACTCGCGCTGTCCGCGTGCGGCGGCTCGGACGGCAAGACAGCCGCAACCGCAACGACTGGGACGTCGACGGAGTCGGCCAAGCAGGTCCGCGTCGGCCTGATCGTCGACAAGGGCCAGCTCGACGACAACGGCTTCAACGAGCTTGCGTTCAACGGCCTCACCCGCGCGGAGAAGGAGCTCGGGATCAAGGGCCGCGTGATCGAGTCGGCCTCGGCCGCGGATTACATCCCGAGCATGACCTCGCTGGCCCGCGACGGCTACGACCTCGTAATCGGGGTCGGCTTCGCGCAGGGCGATGCGATCGGGAAGGTGGCGCAGAAGTTTCCGAAGGTCAACTTCGCGATCATCGACGTCGACCAGGCCTTCGTTCCCGGCAAGCCGGCGAACGTGCAGGGGCTGCTCTTCCGCGAGCAGGAGGTCGGCTACCTCGTCGGCTACCTCGCGGGCTTGGAGGAGAAGCGTGCTCCGGGCAAGGACGTGATCAGCGCCGTCGGCGGCATGAAGGAGCCGCCCGTCGATCGCTTCATCGCCGGCTACTTCGCCGGAGCCGCGAAAGCTGCGCCGGGGATCCGGACGATTCTCGACTACTCCCAGGACTGGGACGACCAGGCGAAATGCAAGGAGCTGGCGTTGAACCAGATCGCGCGCGGGTCGAACGTCATCTTCCAGGTTGCCGGCGGCTGTGGGCTCGGCGCCCTCAACGCGGCTGGCGAGCGACACCGCTGGGGGATCGGGGTTGACGCGGACCAGTCCTTCCTCGGGCCGCACATCTTGACGAGCGCGCAGAAGGGCGTCGATTCGGCCGTCTTCCTCACGATCAAGGCGATCCAGGCGGGAGGCTGGAAGGGCGGCGGCAACGCGACCTTCGGCCTGAAGGAGGACGGCGTCGGCCTCGGCAAGGTGAGTCCGAAGGTGCCGCAGGGCGATGTCGACAAGGTCGACCAGATCAAGCAGCAGATCGCGGACGGCGAGATCAGCGGGATCCCGACCGAGGTGGGGAAGAGCTAACCGCCGGCGATCGCGGCGACGATGCGGATCCGCGACTTCTCGGCCACAGGTGCCGCGAGGTCGTGGGCTCGCTGGCCGTCGACGTAGACGTGCACGAGCGACCGCACCTCGCTGCGCTCGTCGAGCACCAGATCGGCTACCGGGAGCGCTCGTAGCGCGTCGCCCACGGTCGCGGCGTCGACCTCGATGCGAGCCTGCCCACCGGCCTCGGCGGCGAGTAGCCCGGGGAGGAGGACGACGGCCACAGCCTACGGAAGCGCCGCGGCTTCGACCGAGAGGATGGGCGGCAGGTGCCGAGCCGCCTCGACGACCTCCTCGCCGCGCAGCGCGTAGACGTGCCCGCTCTGCGTCCCGGCGTACACGGCTTCGTCGTCGAAGCTCATCCCCTCGCGGAGGACCGCGGCCCACGCGGGCTCCTCGGCCACGATCAGGCTCCAGCTCGCGCCGGCGTCCGCCGTCGTGTAGATCCCGAGTCGGCCGTCGCAAGTGACGCGGTTCTCGGCGCCCTCCTCCGGAACCACGAACGCCCGGTCGGGGTCGGATGGGTCGAGCGCGATGCCAAATCCGAACGCGGACGGGAGGCCATTGCCATCAAGCCGCTCCCAGCTCTCGCCGTGGTCGTCCGAGCGGTAGACGCCGCAGTGGTTCTGCTGCCAGAGCCGGCCCGGCCGTCCGGGATGCGCGAGCAACTTGTGGACGCACTGCCCGACCTCCGGATATCGATCCTCGGGGAGAAAGCACGCCTCCGTCCCCTGGTTCGCCGGCTGCCAGTTCTCGCCCGCGTCCTCGGTGCGGAAGACGCCTGCAGCGGAGATCCCGATCCAGAGGCGCTTCGGGTCGTCGACGTCGAGGGCGATCGAGTGGGTGATCAGCCCGCCCGCGCCCGGTGCCCACCGGTCGCGCGTCTCATGCCCGAGCACGCCCTCGTTCACCTGCCAAGTCGCGCCCGAGTCGTCCGAGCGGAAGAGGACGCCGGGCTCGCCGCCCAGCCAGAGCGTGCCCGGCTCCGAGACATGCCCCGGCTCGAGGTGCCAGGTCGAGGCGAGCTTGAGCCCGCTCTCCTCCGGCAGGCCGAGGCCCTCCGACCGTTCCCACGTCTTGCCGAGATCGCTGGAGCGGTGCACGGTGCCGCCGTAGACCCAGCTGTTCCCGCAGACGTACATGGCGCCGTCGCGTGGATCGAGCACTGCATGGTTGATCGACCAACCGGGCAGGAGTGGTCCCTCGACCTCGAACGAACGGCGTTCGTCGTCGCCGCGGATGAGAAAGAGGCCCTTCCGCGTTCCAATCAGCAGCAGTACACCCATGCCTCGAGCGTAACGAAGGAGCAGACCAATGGCGAAATTGACCGAGCAGCAGCGCGAGTTCCTCGCGAACCCGTACGTCGGCACCGCGACGACGTTGCGGAGTGACGGCTCGCCACACAACACGGTCGTCTGGATCGACGTGGAGGACGACGCCGTTCTCTTCAACACGGCCGAGGGCCGCGCGAAGCCGAAGCACCTCCGCCACGACCCTCGGGTTGCGATCACAGTCGTCGATCCTCAGAACTCGTACAAGTGGATCTCGATCAGCGGCACGGCCGAGCTGACACACGAAGACGCCGACGCACAGATCGACCGGCTCGCGAAGAAGTACCTGGACAAGGACGTCTATCCCTGGCACAACCCGGAGGAAACGCGGGTCAAGGTCAGGATCTCGCCGGACAAGATCGACTCGACCGGCTTCGAGGACTAGGGAGGCGCTACTTCAGGTCGGCGAGGATCTCCCCTGCTGCGCGCTGGCCCGTCTCGACCGCACCGTTCAGGTACCCCTGAAAGTCGATCGACGTGTGCTCACCGGCGAAGAGGCAGTTGCCCTGGCGCCTGGCCTCCATGCCGGCGAAGCGCTGGTACTGGCCGACCTTCCAGTAGGAGTACGAGCCCTTGCTCCAGCGGTAGCCAGGCCAGAAGTCGATCGCCGCCTTGCCGTTCCAGGCCTTGGTCGCGCCCGGCAGCACCGGCTCGAGTTGGCCGAGGAACTTCACCGCGCGCGACTCGGGCGTGCCGGAGCCGAAGCTCAACCCGATCTTGCCGCCGGTGTAGTTGACGAGGATCCCGCTCTTGCCCGGTTGGGCGCGCGTGACCTCCCAGGTGTTCTGGTAGCCGGTGTCGGCGAACGTCTCTCCGTTCGATCCCTGCGCGCCCCAGAAGCGGCTCGAGAACTGGACGTGCAGCTTCGAGTTCGTGCCCATGCCCTGCTCGCGGATCGCGACCAGCTTGAGCGGCTCGAAACCCGCTTTCGAAAGGTCGACCGAGGCGCGAAGGATCGAGAAGGGCAGGGCGAGCACGACCTTGTCCGCGGTCACCGTCTTCGTGCCCGATGCCTGCGCGAGCGTGAGCGTGAACGTGCCGGACGAGTTTCGGCGGACTGCGACGAGCTCGGAGCCGGTGGTGATCTGCCCGGCCAGCTTCGCGGCCAGCCGTTCGCCGATCTGGTCGTTGCCCCCGATGACGTGGTACTTCTCGTTCGACGGGCCGAAGACGCGGAACTGCCCCTGGCCCGAGTACCCGAGCAGGTAGAGCAGGTTGAGCGAGCTCTGCTCCGTGCACTCGGCGCCGTACTCGATGTTGTAGGCAACGTCGAGGAGCTGGCCGACGCGCGAGTTGATGCCGCCGACGAACGTTTCGTTGATCCAGTCGACGATCGACAGGTTGTCCAGCTGCCGGCCGCGCGCGGTGGAGGTCTCGAAGGTCGTCGGGTAGCTCGCCGCCGAGACGTCGGAGTGGATCTTCTGCCACGCGGCCTTGATGTCGTCCGTCATCTCGGCGTAGCGGTACGGCGAGCCGTCGAAGTACCCGAGCACCTCGGTGCCGTTCTGCTCGGCCTGGAGCAGGTTGTCGAGCTTCAGCCCGAGCCCCGACGCGAGCTGCCGGACTGCGGTGTGGCTCTGGTCGATCAGCTCGCCGCCGCGCTCGGCGATCTGGCCTTCCGCGAAGGCGCCGCGCAGCGTCCAGCAGCGGCCTCCGACCCGGTCGGAGGCTTCGTGGATCTCGGCGTTGTAGCCGGCGTTCTTCAGCGCGTACGCCGCGCTCAGCCCGGCCAGCCCAGCGCCGACGACGACGATCTTCGGCGCACCGGCGCCGTGCGCCGGCGCGGCGAAGCGGCCGAGCGCCGTGATCCCGAGCGCTGCGGCGCCGGCCTCCTTGACGAAACGCGTGCGTGTCGTGCGACGCTCCTCGAGCTGCAGCGCTGCTACGGCGTCCTGCACTGCTCCTGCAAGCGGTGTACGCGCCATCGATGCCCCTTTCCCCCTTGGTGAACCAGTCCACAATGCCCCACTTCCGCCGGAAAGACAATGTCCTGCGAGGCCAGAACGCGCCGGAGCCGTATGGACACGATGGCGAAAAGAACCGATGGATGCGCCTTCCGACTTGTCCATGCCGTCGAGCGCGAGCTAGGCTCGCCCCGAATCCGAACGGAGGCTGCCCAGTGAGCGTGTCGATCACCCAGTACAAGAACTTCGTCGGCGGCGAGTGGGTCGACGCCGCCTCCGGCGAGACGATGGAGGTGCTGAACCCGTCCACGGGCGAGGCGATCGCCGCGGTGCCGCGCTCGAGCGCCGAGGACGTCGAGCGCGCCGTCGATGCAGCGCGGGCGGCGTTCGTCGACTGGAGCGAGAAGACGCCGAAGGACCGGATGGAGCTGCTGCTCAAGCTCGCCGATGTGATCGACGAGCACGCGGAGGAGCTGACGCTGCTGGAGTCGCAGAACGTCGGCAAGCCGATGTCGATCGCCGGCGACGAGATGCCCTTCTCAGCCGACAACCTGCGCTTCTTCGCCGGCGCCGCCCGCACGCTCGAGGGCAAGGCGGCCGGCGAGTACGTCGAGGGCTACACCTCGATCATCCGGCGCGAGCCGCTCGGGATCGTCGCGGGAATCACGCCGTGGAACTACCCGCTGATGATGGCGATCTGGAAGATCGGGCCTGCGCTCGCGGCCGGCAACGTGCAGATCATCAAGCCCGCCGAGCAGACGCCGCTGACCACTCTCCGTTTCGTCGAGCTGGCGCAGGAGTTCCTGCCGCCGGGCGTGCTCCAGGTGATCACCGGGGACGGCGTCCCCGCCGGCGAGGCGCTGGTCCGCCACGACGACATCCGGCTGATCTCGCTGACCGGCTCGGTCGAGACCGGCAGGTTGATCGCTGCCGGGGCCGCCCAGTCGAACCTCAAGCGGGTTCATCTCGAGCTCGGCGGCAAAGCGCCGATGGTCGTGCTCGACGACGCCGACCCGGCCACGATTGCCGAGGCGATCAAGATCGGCGGCTACTGGAACTCGGGCCAGGACTGCACCGCCTCGTCCCGGATCCTCGTCCACGAGAAGGTCTACGACGACGTCATGTCCGAGACGGTCAAGGCGCTCGAGGCGATGAAGGTCGCCGACCCCGCCGAGGGCGAGGACGTCGACATGGGGCCCGTGATCTCGCGCGAGCAGCAGGAGCGGGTGCTCGGGTTCCTCGAGCGCGCGGTCGACGCGAAAGCGACGGTCGTCACCGGTGGCGAGTCGATCGGGGACCGAGGCTTCTTCGTCAAGCCGACCGTCGTCACCGACGTCGAGCAGGACTCGGAGATCGTCCAGAACGAGGTCTTCGGGCCGGTCGTGACCGTCCAGCGCTTCTCGTCCGACGACGAGGCGATCGCGATGGCGAACGGTGTCCGCTACGGGCTCGCCGCGTCCGTCTTCTCCCAGGATGTCGGTCGCGCCATGTCTGCCGCCCGCAGGCTGGAGTTCGGCACGGTCTGGGTGAACGAGCACCTCTTCCCGCTCGCCTCCGAGATGCCGCACGGCGGCTTCAAGGAGTCGGGCTACGGGAAGGACATGTCGCTCTACTCGATGGAGGAGTACACGCGCATCAAGCACGTTGCGGTGAAGCTCTCCTGACCGTGGAGCTGAGCGCCGCACCCGCCGTCGACCGGCCACGGCTCGAGGGGTTGCTCGCGCGCGAGCTCGAGCGTTTCGCCTCGTCGAATCCGCGCTCGCGGGAGCTCTTCGAGCGCGGCCGGGGCACCCTGCTCGGCGGCGTTCCGATGAGCTGGATGGCGAAGTGGGCAGGAGGCTTCCCGCTCTTCCTCCGCGAGGCGAGCGGGGCCCGCGTCGTCGACGTGGACGGGCACGAGTACGTCGACTTCTGCCTCGGAGACACGGGCGCGATGGCGGGCCACGCGCCTCCCGCGACCGTCGCCGCGGTCGCCGGGCAGGCGGCTCGAGGCATCACGGCGATGCTTCCCAGCGAGGACTCGGTCGTTGCGGCGGAGGAGCTCACCCGCCGGTTCGGCGTGCGCGGCTGGCAGTTCACGCTGTCGGCAACGGATGCGAACCGCTTCGCGATCCGGCTCGCACGCGAGATCACCGAGCGTCCGAAGATCCTCGTCTTCGACTACTGCTACCACGGCACCGTCGACGAGACGTTCGCGACGCTCGACGGTGATCGCATCGTCGCCCGGTCCGGCAACGTCGGACCGCCGGTCGACGTCGCGTTGACGACGAAGGTCGTCCAGTGGAACGACGCCGACGCGCTCGAGCAGGCGCTGGCGCCTGGCGATGTCGCCTGCGTGCTCGCCGAGCCGGCGTTGACGAACATCGGCATCGTCCTGCCGGAGCCCGGCTTCCACGACGTCCTCCGTGAGCTGACGCGACGCACTGGGACGCTGCTGATCATCGACGAGACGCACACCTTCAGCGCCGGCCCCGGTGGCTGTACGGCGGCCTGGGGTCTGGAGCCCGACCTGGTCACGATCGGGAAGTCGATCGGCGGCGGCGGCGTTCCCGCCGGGGCCTACGGCGTCTCCGACGAGGTCGCGGCGCGCATCGTGGCGCGCGACGATGCCGATTACGACGACGTCGGCGGGATCGGCGGCACGCTCGCAGGCAACGCCCTCTCGCTCGCCGCCGTGCGCGCGACGCTGGCGGAGGTGCTCACCGAGGACGCGTTCGGGCGGATGATCCCGCTCGCGGCCCGCTTCGCCGCGGGCGTGGCGGACGTGATCGAGGAGGCGGGTATTCCCTGGCACGTGACCGAGCTGGGCTGCCGGGCCGAGTACCGCTTCTCCGCCGCGCCGCCGCGGAACGGCGCCGACTCCGCCGCGCTCGCCGACGAATCGTTGGAGCGGTTCCTGCACCTCCAGGCGCTCAATCGAGGCATCCTGATGACGCCCTTCCACAACATGGCTCTCATGTCGCCTGCAACCAGCGAGGCCGACGTCGATCTGCACACGCGCGTCTTCACCCAGGCGGTGCGCGATGTCGTCGGCTAGCGACGTCCGGCTCGAGTCGGTCGTCAAGCGCTTCGACGGCGTCACCGCCGTGGACGGCATCTCGCTGGAGATCCCGTCGGGCTCGTTCTTCGCCCTGCTCGGCCCGTCCGGCTGCGGCAAGACAACGACGCTGCGGATGATCGGTGGCTTCGAGGAGCCCGACGAGGGCTCGATCTACCTCGGCGACCGCGACGTTGTCGGCCTGCCGCCGCACAAGCGGGACGTGAACACGGTCTTCCAGAGCTACGCCCTCTTCCCGCACCTGACGGTGTTCGAGAACATCGCCTTCGGGCTCCGCCGTCAGGGTGTCGAAGGCGCGGAGGTGCGCCGGCGGGCGGAGGAGACGATGGAGCTCGTCGACGTCGGCGCGCTCGGGAAGCGCAAGCCTCGGCAGCTCTCGGGCGGCCAGCAGCAGCGAGTCGCCCTGGCGCGCGCGCTCGTCAACCGCCCGCGCGTCCTCCTGCTCGACGAGCCGCTCGGCGCCCTGGACCTGAAGCTGCGCAAGCAGCTCCAGCTGGAGCTCAAGCGGGTGCAGCACGAGGTCGGGATCACCTTCGTCCACGTCACGCACGATCAGGAGGAAGCGATGACGATGGCCGACACGATCGCGGTCATGCACGGGGGCCGCGTCGAGGAGACGTTGGCCCTGGTCGGGCTCGTGGGCGTCGAGCGCCGCAAGCCGCGCCAGCTCTCGGGCGGCCAGCAGCAGCGGGTCGCCCTGGCCCGCGCGCTCGTCAACCGCCCGCGCGTCCTCCTGCTCGACGAGCCGCTCGGCGCCCTGGACCTGAAGCTGCGCAAGCAGCTCCAGCTGGAGCTCAAGCGG
>JANMJY010000209.1:0-6622 GCA_031371615.1 Actinomycetes bacterium
GCCGAGGGACGGGTAGTCAGCCTGGGGGAGATCGAGCCCTCCAACCGAGCGCGCGAGCTGGCCGGCGACCGCGATCCCCGCCACGTCGAGGCGATCCTGCGCGAGAGCGCGCAGGTGATCCGTTCGCGCCCGCCGCTCGTGATCTCCGAGACCCGGCACGGCTTCATCTGCGCGTCCGCCGGCGTCGACGCCTCCAATGCGAAAGGGGAGGGCACGCTGGTGCTCCTGCCCATCGATCCGGATGCGTCGGCCGCGCGGCTTCGCGACGGGCTGCGGGAGCGCACGGGCCGCGAGCTCGGCGTGATCGTCAGCGACTCGTTCGGCCGTCCCTTCCGCCAGGGCACGACCGACGTCGCGCTCGGAATCGCCGGGGTGCTGTCCGTGCTCGACCTCACCGGTCAGCGGGACAGCGCCGGCTACGAGCTGCACGCAACCGAGATCGCGGTCGCCGACGAGATCGCCGGCGCTGCGCAGCTCGTGATGGGCAAGCTCGATGCCAGGCCGGTGGCGGTCGTGCGCGGACTGGACCTCCGCGGTGAAGGATCCGGCCGCGATCTCCTGATCCCGCCCGAGCGGGACCTCTTCCGCTAGAGGGCCTCTTCGGCCAGCGCAGCGAGCCGCTTCCCGATCAGCGGGGCGAACTTGAAGCCGTGGCCGCTGCACGGCGAGCCGACGACGACTCGCCCCCGGCGTTCGAGGATGAACTCGTCGTTCGGCCTGGTCGTGTACAGGCACGTCTCGACCTTGACCGCGGGTCCGGTCCCCAGGAAGCGCCGCT
Organism: Actinomycetes bacterium; assembly: GCA_031371615.1. Classification (GTDB taxonomy): domain Bacteria; phylum Actinomycetota; class Thermoleophilia; order Gaiellales; family Gaiellaceae; genus Gaiellasilicea. Next base: position 779 of record JANMJY010000209.1, read on the forward strand.
CCACCCAGGCCGCCGTCCGCTCCGCGATCGTCGGGTCGGGCTCACCCCGCTCGTCCGGGTCGATCGCCGGTCCCGTCTGATGCAACCCGGCCTTCAGGCCCGCACCGGGCGCGGCGAGCGCGTAGCCGACCACGGCGCCGTCGCCGTAATCGTTCGTGGACGGCACCGGGTCTTCGAAGGAGAAGTACGAAACCGTTTCGCGGGTCGGAGTCGCGTCGACGCCAACGAGCGCGGGAGCCCATGCCCCGGCCGTGACGATTGCGACCCGCGCGCGCACTCCTCCGGCTACGACGCCGTCGCCGTCCTCCTCGATCGGGTCGACACGTAGCTGCTCGCGAATGTCGGCTCCGGCCGTGGCCGCCGACGCGAGCAATGCCTGGACCGCGAGGTCTGCGAACACGATGCCACCGTCGGCTTGGAAGAGCCCTGTCCGGCCGGCCTCGATCCGGATCGGGAAGCGACGCTCGATCTCGGCGGCGTCGAGTACCTCGAACGGAGCCCCGCACGCTGCAAGCGCGTCGCGGTTGGCCTGCCAGCCGCCGAGGTCGAGCGTCCCCGGCTGGTCGAGCAGCTCCCGACCGCACTCAGCCTCGAGCTCACGCCAGAGCGGGTAAGCCTCTTGTGCCAGGCGCACCCAGCGCTCGTCCGGATAGGAGAGCCGGATGATCCGCGACCCACCGTGGCTCGAGCCACGGTTGTGACCCACCTCGAACTGCTCGCAGAGCACGACGTCTCGCCCCGCTCTCGCCAGCGCGCGCGCCGTTGCGAGGCCCATCACGCCTGCTCCGACGACTACGACCTCGGCGTCGGGGGGCGAGCTCACGTACCGGAGCCTAGTGCCCTAGGCGCAGTCGAGCAGTTCGAACAGCTGAGTCGGGGAGAGCTGCCGCGTCGCCTCGCCGTCCTGGACGTCGATCCGAAGGCCGCGTGTGTACTCATCCATGCCGAGCGTCAGCTCAGCAGCGCGAGCCGAGAGCTCGTCGAGCGCCCGGGCGGCGGCGTCGAGCTCGGCGAGCAGCTCCGCAGGCGGCACGTCGGGGATCAGGTACGGAATTGCGTAATGCATGCTCGGCCCAGTGATCGGCCCGCGGTCTCCGCGCTTGAGGGTTCATTTTCGCGGGTAACAAGTGGATCTCGTGACAAAGTGACCGCATCCCAGACATTTCCGGGCTCGCCGACCGACGCGCGGTTCAAGGAGCTCGTCGGCACGATCGACGCGATCGTGACCGAGTACGACCGGCGTACCGGCCGGTTCACCTACGTCAGCGAGCAGGCGCAGCGGATCCTCGGCTACCCCCCCGAGCTCCTCGAAGACGCCCTGCTCTCGCGGGTCGACGCGGACGACCGCAAGCTGATCGAGGCCGTGACCGGGCAGGCCCTCGACGAGCGCAGCGACTACACCTACGAGTACCGGATCCGGGCAGCAGACGGTCATGTGGTGTGGCTCCGGGTCAACGCCTGCCTGGTCCTCGATGAGGAGGGCGAACCGGCTCTCATCCGCAGCGTCTCACTCGACGTCACCGCGCTGAAGGAAGCCGAAGCCGCGCGCGAGCGCTCGTACTCGCTGCTTCAGGCGACGCTCGACGCGAGCTCCGACGCAATCATCGTAGTCGACCTGAAGCACCACGTCACCGCCAGAAACCAGGCGTTCGTGAAGCTCTGGGCAATCCCGGACGGCCTGCCTCACGATCCCCAAGCCGCCATGGAGAGCGTCCTCGGGAGCGTGGCCGACCCGGAGTTCCTCCGGCGCGTGACCGAGATCCACGCTGCCGACCCGGCGATACCCACGCACGACGTCTTCGTCCTGGCGGACGGCAGGACGATCGAGCACGACATGAACCCGCAGTGGCTGGGCGGCGAGATCGTCGGCCGTGTCTGGTCATTCCGCGACATCACCGAGAAGCTGGCGGACCAGAAGGCGCTGGGTGAATCGGAGCAGCGCCACCGGGAGACCCTCGAGAACATCTCGCTGATCGCGGCAGGGATCGACCGGCACGGGATCGTCACGTTCGCGAACGACGCGTTGCTGAGGTTGACCGGCTGGAGCCGCGATGAGGTGGTCGGCCAGGACTGGTTCGAGCTCTTCGACGACAACCCCTACGTTCGCGCGGATTACTTCGAGCGCATCGAGTTGGCCAACGTCAGGCCCCATTTCGACGGCACGATCAGGACTCGGTCCGGCGAGCGGCGAGACATCCGCTGGAGCAGCACGATTCAGCACGACGAGTCGGGCGTCGTCGCCGGGATCGCCACGCTCGGCGAGGACGTGACCGAGCGGCACCGCGCGGACGCGCTCCTGCGCAGCCGCGAGGAGCTGTTCCGGTCCCTGATCGAGAACGCCTCCGACGTGATCACGATCCTCGCAGCCGACGGCACGAGCCTCTACGAGAGTCCGTCGGTAGAGCGCGTGCTCGGCTGGACGCCCGAGGAGATCGTCGGCAGGCCGAGCTTTGCGCTTCTGCACAGGGACGATCTCGCGCGCGTCGAGGAGATGTTCGCGGAGATCGTCTCGGGCGAGGAGCCTGGGCCGCAGGAGTTCAGGCTGCATCACCGCGACGGCTCTTGGCGCATGGTCGAGGCGATCGGGCGCCGGCGTCGGCAGGAGGGTGAGTGGGTCGTCGTCGTCAACTACCGCGACGTCACGCAGCAGCGCGGGCTGCAGGAGCAGTTGCTGCATTCGCAGAAGCTCGAGGCCGTGGGACGGCTTGCGGGCGGCGTCGCGCACGATTTCAACAATCTGCTGACCGCGATCGGCGGCTACAGCCAGTTCCTGGTCGCGGGCTTCGACGACGACGATCCGCGCCGCGACGACGCGCTCGAGATCGTGCGCGCCTCGGAGCGTGCAGCTGCGCTGACGGGCCAGTTGCTCGCCTTCAGCCGCCGGCAGGTGATGCTGACGGAGGTGGTCGAGCTCGGCGATGTCGTGGCCGGGGTCGAGAGCCTGCTTTCTCGGTTCCTGGGCGAAGCGGTGGAGCTCTCGACTTCTCTCGAGCCAGGCTGCCACGTGCGAGCGGACCGGGGACAGCTCGAGCAGGTGATCACGAATCTCGCGCTGAACGCCCGCGACGCAATGCCGTCGGGCGGCACTGTCGAGCTCATCGTGCGCCGACTCGAGTGCCACGCGGAGTTGCTCGTGCGTGACAGCGGCGTCGGCATGGATCCGGAGACGATCGCTCACGCCTTCGAACCGTTCTTCACGACGAAGGATCCGGGGAAGGGAACGGGGCTCGGCCTCGCGACCGTCTACGGGATCGTCACGCAGTCGGGCGGCGAGATCTCGATCACCTCGCAACCTGGAAAGGGCACGACGTTCCGGATCGTCCTGCCGTCCATCGAGGACGCGCCCCTCCCGGTCGAGCGGGAGGAACGCCCGGACGAGCGCATCGGCACCGAGGGCGTGCTGCTGGCGGAGGACGAGGAGACGATCCGTCGGCTCGTGACCGAGGTGCTCGGGCGCAGCGGCTATATGGTCTTCGCGGCGGCGAGCGGCGACGAGGCGCTCCGTCTGCTGGACGAGCACGGCGACGAGATCGAGCTGTTGCTGACCGACGTCGTCATGCCCGGCATGAGCGGCCCCGACCTCGCTCGCGCGGCCTCCCTGGTCAAGCCCTCGCTACGCGTGCTCTTCACCTCGGGCTACACGAGCGAGCCCGACGAGGCGTTCGACGATCCGGACGTCGAGTTCATAGCCAAGCCGTTTTCACCCCAGGCGCTCGTCGCCAAGGTGCAGCAGGTGCTCGACGGCGACTAGTTGCGGAGTGCGCGTGCGGTCACGTGCGCCAGGGCGCGCGCGAGTGTTTGCTCGGCGTTGCCGGTGGCGGCGGAGCGCCTGATCGCGAGCACGTCGTCGAACGATCCGAAGAAGAGGTCGAGCAGGTTGGCATCGAATTGCGTGCCGCGTCCCTGTTCCATCAACTCGCGGGCCTCGTCGATCGAGAACGCAGGGCGGTACACGCGGTCGGAGGTGAGGGCGTCGAAGACGTCCGCGACCGCGGTGATGCGGCCCTCGATCGGGATGTCGTCGCCGGCGAGACCGGCTGGGTAGCCGGTGCCGTCGATCCGCTCGTGGTGGGTGAGCGCCATCAATGCGGCGAGGTCGAGGAGCTCCACGTCGGAGCCGGCGAGGATGCCGTGGCCCATTTCGGTGTGCGCCTCCATGACCGTGCGCTCGTCCTCGGTCAGCCGGCCGGGCTTGAGCAGGATCCGGTCGGGGATGCCGATCTTGCCGACGTCGTGCATCGGGCTGGCGATCCTGATGTCCTCGGCGCGCGCGGCGTCGAGCCCGGCGAGTCGGGCGAGCAGAGCGCAGTAGAGGCTCATGCGGACGATGTGCTCGCCGGTTTCCTGGTTGCGGAACTCGGCCGCCCATGACAGGCGGCGGATCGTCTCCTCGCGGAGGCGGCGCAGCTCTGCGTCGGAGGTCTCGAGCTGGGCGATCGTGTCGCGGAGCGCGGCGGTGCGTTCGAGCACGGTGTGCTCCAGCCGTTCGCGGTGGCCGCGGTTCTCGATCTCGAGCGCACGCCGGCGGAGGGCGTTGCCCACGTTGATGATCAGCTCGTTCGGCTTGAAGGGCTTGAGGATGTAGCCGTAGGCGCCGCCGTCGATCGCGACCTGGGCGAAGCGCCGGTCGTCCATGCCGGTGACCATGATCACGGCGGTGTCGGGGTACTCCCTGAGCACCTCGCTCGAGAAGTCGATGCCGGACTCGCCGGGCATGTTCACGTCGGAGAGGACGAGCGCGACCGGTCCTTCCTTGAGCGCGCGCCGGCCGGCTGCTGCGCTCTCGGCGGAGATGCAGTCGTAGCCCTGCGCGCCGAGCAGGCGGGCGAGGAGCGTGCGGATCTGATCCTCGTCGTCGACGATCAGGATCCGGTCGCTGGGGGGCGGCGTTGTGGTCATCACTCGGTTCATCGGCAGAAACTGCTGCCAATCAAGCTTCGACGAGCTCGATCCTGTTGCCCCACGGATCGGCGACGTGGCAGCGCCGGAGGCCGGGAATCGAGTTGTCGTCTGTCAACTGTACGTGCGCAGCGCGCAGCCGGTTCTGCAGTTCGTCGTAGCGGGAGACCCTGAGCGCGGGATGCGCCTTCCGCGCGGGAACGAAGTCTGGCGCGACGCCGATGTGGAGCTGCTGCGCGCCCACCCGGAACCAGACCCCACCGCGGCCGACGACCGACTCTGGCTTCTCCAGCTCCTCGAGCCCGAGGAGCTCGCCGAAGAAACGGCGCGCAGCTTCCTCGCAGCCCGCGGGAGCGGCGAGTTGGACGTGGTCGATGCCCTCGATCACCGTCTGAGGCTAGCTAGAGCAAGTTACGCCTCGGGTTACTCCCGATGGTGAATGGTGCGCGCGATGCGGTCGTCGTAACCTCGCTGCATGGTGAATGCAACCGTCGAGAGGGTCCCGTCGATAACCGACCGGCAGCGCGAAGTGATCGTCCTCATCGCGGCTGGCTACTCGAACGACGAGGTATCCGAGCGGCTCGGCATCTCCCCTAGGACGGTCAAGGCACATTGCGACGTACTCCGCCAGAAGCTTGGCGTCCGTCGGCGGCGCCAGCTCCCGATCGCATACCGGAGCCTGACCGGCGAAGACCCTCTCGCACAAAGCCTCGATCCTCGCGGGTCGAGGAGCTGACGGCAGCGCTCCCGCGACCGGTGGGCCGCGGGAGCGCCTATTCAAAGGGGCAGAACAGAGTTACGCTCAGGAGCGGGCCTGCGGCACCCGCGAATGGAGATGGGCGAGGGCACCGCAACCAAGCAGCCAGTCAGGCGCCGTCGAATAATCGAGCGGCCGCGACTGACAACCCTGCTCGACAACAGCCAAGGCCGAATCAAGATGCTCGT
>JANMJY010000249.1:0-2315 GCA_031371615.1 Actinomycetes bacterium
CGCGGCCGTCCTCGATCGTGAGCGACGGCTCGGGGTCGTTCGGGCCGTTCATCGCGACGAGGCCGAGCTCGGCCAGCGGCTCGATCAGCAGCTCGCGGCGGAGCTCGTGCTGCTCGCGCGCGACGAACCGGTCGGATCTGCGGTCAGCCGGCAAGGAGGCCACGCTCCGCGTACACCTGCGCGGCCTCGCGGACGAAGGCGGCGGTTCCCGGCGCGTCCCAGCCGTCGAGCTCTGCCGCCCAACCCTCGAGCTCCGCGGCGGTCGAGCGGCCCGGACGGAGCGCCGTGTAGATGGCGAGGATCGTCTCGTCCGGAAGGGGCGCGAGCTCGGCTGCGCGGAGCAGATTGTCGGCCAGCTGGCCTCGCCCCGCGGCGCGGGCGACGTCGGCCTGGAGGCGCAGCGTCTCGGGAGTCGCGCGCAGCTCGGCCGCGTCGACCCGCTCGTCGTGCAGCCGCAGCTCGTCGAGTGCGATGCCCCCCGGCGTGCGAACGAGGTCGGGCCGGCTCGTTCCGAGCGGGTAGTCGCGGCTCGGATCGAGGCTCACCGGCAAAACGGTATAGAAATAGCGGGTGGCCAACCACTACGACTTCGAGGGTCGCGTCGCGCTCGTCACCGGCGGCGCGAGCGGGATCGGGGCGGCCGCTGTCGAGCGACTCCGCGCCGGCGGGGCCACGGTTCAGATCTTCGACCTGGCGCAGGGGGACGATGTCACCGACTCGACCCAGCTGAACGCGGCCGTCGAGCGGCTGCCACGGCTCGACGTGCTGGTCTGCTGCGCCGGCGTCGGCGGCGACTCGCTTCACACCGAGGACGTGAGCGACGAGGAGTGGGGGCGTGTGCACGCGATCAATCTGAACGGCGTCTTCTACGCGAACCGCGCCGCACTCCCGAAGATGAAGGCGAACCGCTACGGACGGATCGTCAACGTCGCCTCGATCGCCGGCAAGGAAGGCAACCCGATGGCTGCTGCGTACTCCTCCTCGAAGGCGGCCGTGATCGGCGTCACCAAGTCGCTCGGCAAGGACGTCGCCGGTAGCGGCGTCCTCGTCAACTGCATCGCGCCGGCCGTGATCAACACGCCGATCCTCGGCCAGCTCTCGGAGGAGCACATCGACTTCATGACCTCGCGGATCCCGTTGAGCCGCATCGGCGAACCTGCCGAGGTGGCCGCGCTGATCTGCTGGCTCGCGAGCGAGGAGATGACCTTCTCGACCGGCGCCTGCTTCGACATCTCCGGCGGCCGGGCGACCTATTGAGGCGTTTCGTCCGCGCGGAGGCCGGTGGAAATCCGCCGCGCGTCGGCCGGATCGAGGGCGACGCCGTCGCGATGCTCGACCACGACGATCCGCTCGCGGCTCTGAAGGGTCAGGGCGAGGTCACCGGTCACTGGGACCTCGGCGAGCTGACGCTGCTCGCGCCGATCCACGCTCCCGAGGTGTGGTGCGCCGGCGTCACCTACGAGCGCAGCCGCGATGCGCGGCTCGAGGAGGCGCAGACCGAGGCGCGCGATGTCTATGCGCTCGTCTAGGACGCCGACCGGCCGGAGCTCTTCCTGAAGGACGCGCAGATGCGGCGCACCGTCGGTTCGAATGGGTCGATCCGCGTGCGCAGCGACTCGAACTGGATGGTCCCGGAGCCCGAGCTCGGGGTCGTCCTCGGCGAGGGCGGCGAGCCCGTGGCGGTCACCATCGGCAATGACGTCTCGAGCCGCGACATCGAGGGAGCGAACCCGCTCTACATCCCTCAGGCCAAGATCTTCGCCGGCGCGTGCGCAATCGGGCCGGCGCTCGCGGTGCCGGACGACTGGGAGGCGCCGTTTCCGATCCGGATGCGGATCACCGGCGCCGACGGAACCGAGCTGTTCGCGGGCGAGACGTCGACCGCGCGAATGAAGCGCTCGCCCCGCGAGCTCGCGGAGTGGGTGATGCGCGACAACCCAGTCCCGCCGGGCTCGGTCCTGCTGACGGGCACCGGGCTCGTGCCGCCCGACGAGTACACGCTCGAGCCCGGCCACACCGTCGAGATCGAGATCCAGGGCATTGGCGTGCTCACGAACACGGTCGCCTCGTGAGCGCTACCGTCTCCACATGACCGAGACCGTCGACGCAACCACACGCGAGACCGGCCGGAACTACGTCGGCGGCGCCTGGGTTCCCGCCTCCTCCGGCGAGACCTACGCGAAGCTGAACCCGATGCGGCCGTCCGAGGTCGTGGGCGAGTTCTCGTCCTCGAGCCAGGCGGATGCCGAGGCTGCGGTCGCGGCAGCCGAAGCCGCCTTCGCGGAGTGGTCGGCGCTGCCGATGGCGCGGCGCGC
>JANMJY010000253.1:0-3584 GCA_031371615.1 Actinomycetes bacterium
GTAGAGCGCCTTGAACTCCGCGAACCGAGAGCCGTCGACGATCCGGGAGATCAGCTCGTGCGCGTCCATCTCGTGCTTGAAGTCCTCGGGCACGAGCCCGTAGAGGTCGTTCGGGTCGAGCGCGGGCGGCTCCGGCCGCGCGACATCCCAGGGCAGTTCCTTCCGGCGGTGCAGATTGCGAACGATCTGGCGCGCGAGCGCGAGCGCGTGCTCGTCGGAGGTCGCGTAGTGGTCCGCGACCCCGGAACGGCGCGTGTGCACGTCGGCGCCGCCGAGCTCCTCCGCGGTCACGTCCTGGCCGGTCGCGGCCTTCACGAGCGGCGGGCCGCCGATGAAGATCGTCCCGGTGCCCTGGACGATCACCGTCTCGTCGCTCATCGCGGGCACGGAGGCGCCGCCGGCGGTGCAAGACCCCATCACGACGGCAATCTGCGGAATCCCCTTCGCGGACATGCGCGCCTGGTTGTAGAAGATCCGGCCGAAATGCTCGCGGTCGGGGAAGACTTCGGCCTGAAGCGGCAGGAACGCGCCACCCGAATCGACGAGGTAGAGGCAGGGGAGATGGTTCTGCTCGGCGACCTCCTGCGCGCGGAGGTGCTTCTTGACCGTGAGCGGAAAGTACGAGCCGCCCTTCACCGTCGCGTCGTTCGCGACGATGACGCACTCCTGGCCCTCGACGACGCCGATGCCGGTCACGATCCCGGCCGACGGAGCGGCGCCGTCGTACAGCTCCCACGCCGCGAGTGCGTTCAGCTCGAGGAAGGCGGTGCCGGGGTCGATCAGACGGTCGATCCGCTCGCGGGCTGTGAGCTTGCCGCGCGACCGGTGCCGCTCGAGCGCCTTGTCGCCGCCACCGCGCGCGACGAGCGCGGTCCGCTCGCGTAGCTCGGCGGTGAGCGTCTCCATGCGATCGGCGCGGCGCCTGAACGTCTCGTCGCGCTCGATCCGAGAAGTGAGAAGTGCCACGAACTGAGCCTAACGAACGGGTCCGCCGGTGCCGATAAGGCGTCGGTGCGGTGGGATAAGTTCTCGTTTCTCCTTGTGGCGGGCGGCGCGACCGCGATCGTTCCGCCTGCGCTGATCCACTTCGTCAGCCCGGAGAAGGTGATGTTCTCCAGCGCCACCCACTTCTGGAGCGTCGTGCTCTCCTCGCTGGTCGCCACCTCGGCGGGTGTCGCGCTTTCCTACGGAGGCTGGCGCCGCGGCGATGCGCGCGCGGTGCTCGTCGGCACGGCGTTCACGGTCATGGCCTCGCTCCTGCTCGTGCACGGCTTCGCGAGTCCCGGCTTCATCGTCGAGATGAACGGTGTCGTCTCGCTGACGGGCGCCGCGACGCTGCCCGTCGGGGGCGTGATCCTCGCGCTCTCCGCTTTGCCGACGGCCGGGAGCCCGCGGTCCGTGCGGCCGTTGCTCCTGCTGCAGGCGGCGCTGATGGTCGGCGTCGTCGCGCTCGGGCTCGTCGCTCTCTGGCTGCCGAGCCTCGTCCCCTCGGTACCGGAGCCGGCCAGCCTGCCCGCGATCGCCGTGCTCGTCGTCGGGCTCGCTTTCTACGGGCTGCTCGCTCTGCGTGCGCTCCACACCGTGTTGCTGACGCGGAGGCGGGCGGACCTCGCCGTCTTCGTCGGCCTCGTCTGGCTCGCCGGCGCGCTCGTCCCTGCGCTGACGCTGACCTATCTCGACCTCGCCTGGTGGCTGGGTCACGGCCTCGAGGTCGCGGGCGTGCTGCTCGTCGGCGCGCCGGTGGCCGCAGACCTCTTCCGTCTCTCTCCGTCACGGCCGCTCGCCGGCGACCTCCGCGGCGCGGAGCTCGTCTCGGCCGAGGAGACGTTCCTCGGCTCTCAGGTCGGGGGGCTCGTGCGGCTGCTCGCGGAGAAGGACGTGTACACCGAGGGTCACACGCGGCGGGTCGCGCTGCTCGCAGTCGCCGTGGGGGAGGAGCTCGGCCTGCCGCCGGCGCGCCTTCGCGAGCTCGCAACGGGAGGTCTGCTACACGACATCGGCAAGCTCTCCGTCCCGGACGAGGTGCTGAAGAAGCCGGCAGCTCTCGACGATCTCGAGTATGCGCTCGTCAAGAAACACGCGGTGTGGGGCGACTCGCTCCTCGGCCGGCTCGGTTTCTCGTCCGGAGTTCGCCGCCTCGTGCGCGGCCATCACGAGCGACTCGACGGGAGCGGCTATCCGGACGGCGCCACACAGCTCTCGCTCGAGACCCGGGTGCTCGCGGTCTGCGACGTCTACGACGCCCTTCGCTCCGAGCGGGTCTACCGCGAAGCCTGGACGCACGAGCGTGCGCTCGGCCTGCTTCGGGAGGAGGCCGGGACCGCCTTCGACGCCCGGTGCGTCGCCGCGCTGGAACGGGTGCTCCTGGGCGAAGCGCAGGCTGCGTTGCCCGCGATCGCAGTCTGACCTCGGCTACCCCGAAAGTCGTTGCGTGTCCGGACAACGCGGGAACCGTTTCTCCCGCAATTTGCTGCAACGTGTGCCGATCGGCTCTTGCCAGCCCGAGTCGATCCTGAGACGTTCGGCCGTGTCGTCGATGGGTGAGGTCGAGTGGGACTCGAATTTCCGAATGAGCAGGTCGTGTTCGTCCTCGAGTGCATCGAGTGTCTTGCGCAGTCAGAGGACGGGCGCGGCTGGAAGGCGTACCTCAACGAGGAGAGTCTGGAGGTCTGCGTCTACTGCCCTGTCTGCGCTCACAGGGAGTTCGACGCGGGCTAGCAGGCGACGGGCGCCGACGCCGCCCGGCTTGTGGAGAGTAGGAGAAGGGCGAGGCGATGGAGCAGCGAGATCCGCACGCGCTCCGAAAGCCCCGCCCCCTGTTGCAGCAGGCGGCGCCGCAGCTTGAACACGTCCACGCACGTTAGGCGAGTACGGCAGCGCGTCAAGTCCTGATCGCCTCGACAGAGGTTTAGGAAGTCGAATCCCGACTAAGCTGCCCACGGGCGCGCCCAACGACCGTGCCGCCCGAGCGCCTGCTTCTCCGCATGTGCAGGCGTTTCGGTCAACGATCGTCTTTGGGGAGGCCGCACCCCCAGGGCGCGCCCCCTACTCTCCCGGGATGTACCTCCGTCGAGCGCTTGCGATCGCCGGTCTGCTCGGCTCCTCGGTCCTCTGCGTCGGGCTGCAGGAGCTCCGCGTCCACGAGACCGGTGACGGGTACTACCGCTTTCTCGTCTGGAATCTCTTTCTGGCCTGGATTCCACTCGTCCTGGCGGCAGCGGCATATGCGCGGTCGAGCCGGCGTTTCGACGCACCGACCGCGGGGCTGCTGGTCGCCTGGCTCGTGTTCTTCCCCAACGCCCCGTACCTGCTCACCGACTTCATCCACCTCGCGCAGGGCCCGGCTCCGCTCTGGTACGACGGGCTGATGCTCTCGGCGTTCGCGTGGACGGGGCTCCTCCTCGGCTTCGCGTCGCTCTGTCTCGTCCAGCTGATTCTCCGCCGCACGTTCGGCGCTGCCCTGTCGTGGCTCGGCGTCTTCGGCTCGCTCGTGCTCGCCAGCATCGGCGTCTACATCGGACGCTTCGTGCGGCTGAACAGCTGGGACGTCCTCCTGCACCCGCGCCACGTCGTCGAAGTCGTCC
>JANMJY010000260.1:0-4276 GCA_031371615.1 Actinomycetes bacterium
AGGACGACCTCGCCGCCGACGCGGCCCACGGCCGTCATCGCGAGGGCCGCGAAGAGAAACGGCATCATCCCGCCGATGAACAGCCCGGCGATCACGTACGGGTCGCCGAGGGCGAATGTCGTGTTCAGCCCGGCGTCCGCAAGGCCGCGCGTGTACTCGTCGAAGAGCACCAGCGCGGCGAGCCCGGCGGAGCCGATCGCGTAGCCCTTCGTAACCGCCTTCGTGGTGTTGCCGACGGCGTCGAGCGGATCGGTGATCGCGCGCACGGACTCGTCCAGGTGGGCCATCTCGGCGATGCCGCCCGCGTTGTCCGTCACCGGTCCGAACGCGTCGAGTGCGACGATCAGCCCGCACATCGAGAGCTGTGCCATCACGGCGACGCCGATCCCATAGAGGCCTGCGATCTCGAACGCGGCGATGATCCCGGCCGCGATCACGAGCACGGGCGCGGCGGTCGCCCGCATGCCGACGGCCAGCCCTTCGATGATGTTCGTCGCATGGCCCGTCTGTGAGGCCTTCGCAATCGACTTGACCGGGTTCCAGCGGGAGCCGGTGTAAAACTCGGTGATCGCGACCAGCAGGAACGTGATCGCGAGCCCGACGAGCGCCGAGCCATACAGCTCGCCGAAGCTAAAGCGGCCCTCGTCGAACGCCATCGTGACGGGGATGAAGCCGATGGCCGAGAGGACGGTGGCGGCGATGACGCTCTTGTAGAGCGCGTTGATGATCGAGCCGCTCTTGCCGATCCGGGCGAAGTAGATGCCGACGACCGAGGCGAGGATCGAGATCCCGCCGATCGCGAGCGGGTACAGCGGCAGGTTCCCGAGCGGGAAAGCCGTGCCGAGCAGCATCACCGCGACCGCGGTGACCGCGTAGGTCTCGAACAGGTCGGCCGCCATACCGGCGCAGTCGCCGACGTTGTCGCCGACGTTGTCGGCGATCACGGCCGGGTTGCGCGGGTCGTCCTCGGGGATGCCGGCCTCGATCTTGCCGACGAGGTCTGCGCCGACGTCGGCGGCCTTCGTAAAGATGCCGCCGCCAAGGCGCGCGAAGACGGAGATCAGCGAGCCGCCGAAGGCGAGGCCGATCAGGTCGTCGATCGCGGACTCCTGGCTGTTGTCGAGCAGGACGGTGAGCACGCCGTAGTAGCCGGCGACGCCGAGGAGGCCGAGTCCGACGACGAGCAGGCCGGCGACGGAGCCTGCGCGGAAGGCGACGTTGAACGCCGGACGCAGGCCCGACTTCGCGGCCTCCGCGGTGCGGACGTTCGAGCGCACGGCGACGTTCATGCCGATGAAGCCCGCCGCGGCCGAGAGGATCGCGCCGACCGCGAAGCCGATCGCAGGTCCCCAGCCGAGCTCGTTGTAGAAGCCGATCAGCAGGAACGGGACGACGGCGACCGCCGCAATCGTCGTGTACTGGCGCCGCAGGTAGGCAGCCGCACCCTCCTGCACAGCGCGAGAGATCTCTTGCATCCGCTCGCTGCCGGCGGGCTGCTTGAGCAGCCACGTCGTGAAGTACAGCCCGAAACCGACCGCGACACCCGCGCAGATCAGCGCGAAGAGAACCGCATGGTCATTGAAGAAATCCATCAACCCTCCGTCTCATACCCCGTCACAAAGTGAGGGCCGAGTGGTCCCGGCGCGGGAGATTATGTATCACAAGGGGGTGCGGATGCCTCGGCTGGTGGCGTCCCTCGATCGGGGTACAGCCATCGAGGGATCGGAGCCGCCGGAGGGCCCGACGATGAACGAGGGTCGTGTCCTTCCCGAAGCACGCCCTTCGCCTCCTGCTGCCGCTGATCCTAGCCGCGGTCACAGCCTCGTCCTCCGTGCCGGACGCTCCCGCCCAGAGCCGGGCGTGCGCCGACGGCTACACGTATGCGGGCCGGCTGAGCGCGACGCGCGCGCACGGAGTCGGGGCGACGCTGACCGCGCTGTCGGCGCCCCAGGTCTCGGCCGGGCACGTCGCCGCCTGGGTCGGAGTCGGCGGTGCCGGGCAAGGCCCGAACGGCACCGACGCCTGGATTCAGATCGGGCTCAGCGCGTTCCCGAACTCCGAAAGCCGGCTCTACTACGAGGTCGCACGGCCGGGAGCGACCCCCACGTATGTCGAGCTCGAGTCACAAATCCGGACGGGCGACCGTTTCCGGGTCGCGGTGCTCGAGATGTCCGGGCAGACCGATCGCTGGCGCGTGTGGCTGAACGGCAAGCCCGTCTCGCCGCCGGTTGAGCTCAGCAGCTCCAGCGGCCGTTGGCGCCCGATGGCGACCGCGGAGTCGTGGGCGGGGACGGGCAGCGCGTGCAACCGCTTCGAGTATCGCTTCGAGGGCGTCCGCGTGGCGGCGGCAACGGGAGGCTCGTGGCGCTCGTTCGTCGGCGGCCACACCTTCCTCGACGCCGGCTACCGCCTGGTCGACCGCGGTCGCACGACCTTCGTCGCCACCACCAGCTAGGGCCTGATCTCGAGCGCCGTCCCCGGCGAGACGAGGGCGTGCAGACGAGTTGCGGCGGCATTCGAGACCCTGATGCAGCCGTGCGAAACGGCCTGCCCGAGCAATTCCGGCGCGCTCGTGCCGTGGATGCCGATCTTGCCTCCGCCGGGCCAGTCGGTCAGCGTCTGCGAGTAGGCGCTCGTCTCGAACGCCCACGTCCCGTAGAAGGAGTCGGTGGGCCGGAACTCCGTCATCAGGTAGAAGCGGCCCAGCGGCGTCTCCGTACCCGGAGCCCCGACGGCGACCGTCGTCCGGAAGATCGTTTCGCCTCCGCGCTGCACCTCGAGCGCGCGCGCGCTCCGGCGGAGGACGATCCTCGTCGTCACGAGTCGAGTGTCGACGCCGTCTGCACGGACCCAGCCTGTGGTGCCGTTGGGCCGACGCGAGAGCAGGACGCGGTACCACAGGCGACCGTCCTCCCCCACCTGCTGGCCGAGGGCGAACACGACCTGGGGCCGGAAATCCGATCGGAACTCGTGCAGCACGGCGACGCGGGGCGCCGTCGCGGTCGGCTTGGCGCGAACCGCGATTGCGTTCCAGCTGATCCCGCCCGCCCGCGGAAAGGCGGCAGGCGGATCTGCTCGCGCTCCCGGTGCGACCACCGAGAGCGCGAGCAGCGTGAGCGTCAGCGCGGCGTTAGCCCGTGACTTCCGGCGGCAGGAATGCGCCACTGACCCCAACTCGCCTGGAGCATGTCAGGACGCCCGGAACGGTGATCGTGACCACACCCGGGCTCGACGCCGTGCCGCGCAACGTCGCGATGCCGGCCGAGTTCGTCAGCCCCGACGCGGAGAGCCCCGCGCCGCGCGCGACGACCCGCACACCGACTGCCGGCTTCCCGGCGATCCGGATGCGGACGTTGAGCACTGCCTGGCCTCCGACGGTGGCGCTCTTCGGCGTCACCGACAGCCCTGCGCAGTTCTGCGACATCACCGCGGCCACCGACGCGACCGCGCCACAGCCGGCACCGCGGATCGTGATCCGCCCGGCCTGCTTCGGCAGCACCGTGACGCGTGCGATTCCCTGTGCATCGGTTCGAGCCGTCTGGGTCGTACCGGCCCCGCGCACCGTCAACGCCACGCCGGCGCGAGCCGACCCGTCGTCGTAGCGAGCGCGGACGGTCAACGCCGACCGGACACCGGCGAAGATGGTCGGCGACCCCGTGGTCAGCCCGCACCCGGTCGCAACCGGCACCTCGGGCACCGCCGGCGGCGTGAACGGACCCTGTGCCGTCGTCACCGCGATCGCGACCTGGTTGTCGCCCACGTTCGGGTCGGCAACCGTCGTCGCGACGCCGGCCCTGTTCGTGATCGTCCCGGCCTGGTCGACACGCACGACGATCGTCACTGTCGCGGTCGCGCCGACATTCAGCGAACCGAAGCTGCACCGGACCTGCGGGGCGACGAACGAGCACGTGCCGCGCGTCGTCGTGACGGACTGGAAGGTCACACCCGCCGGGAGCGTGTCGGACAAGGCGGCGCCGTGTGCGACACCTGGCCCCTTGTTGGAGACGACGAGCGTGTAGGTCAGGTTCGATCCGACCGCCACCGGATCCGGCGAGTCCACCTTCGTGACGCCGATGTCCGCCGGCGGCGGGCTGGACGGTCCCGGCGCCGGGGCAGGGGCAACGCCGCTGCAGCTCACGCCTGCGGAGCAGATGCGGAGATCGGACAGCACCGGCGAGACGGCGGCGTCGTTCGGCTTCAGCGTCACACGCACCTGGATGAACCGTCCGGTCCGGCTGAACGCGGTCCCGTTCGAGACTGCGACGTACGGCTCTAC
>JANMJY010000001.1:0-12578 GCA_031371615.1 Actinomycetes bacterium
GTGCTGCAGGAACGCGTCGAGCGCTTGTGAGCCTTCGCATCCGTACCCTGTAAACCATGCCCAGGGGACGTTCTCGAGACTTCGACCCGATGGAGGCGCCGGAGCGGCCCGCTGATCCGGCCGTCCGGCGCGCCTACCTGCGCCGGATCGCAGTCCTCTTCCGCCCCTACCGCGCCCGCCTCTCCGGCGTGCTCGGTCTGATCGTCCTCTCGTCGGCGCTCGGGTCGGTGCCCGCCTTCCTGATCCGGGAGGTCTTCGACACTGCGCTCCCGGAGCACGACCTGCGCCTGCTGAACGAGGTGGTCGCCGCGATGATCGCGATCGCGATCGTCACCGGGGTCTTGGGCGTCGTCCAGACGCTGCTCTCGAACCAGGTCGGCCAGCGCGTCATGCACGACCTCCGCACGTCCGTCTACAAGCATCTGCAGCGGCTCTCGCTCGCGTTTTTCACGCGCACCCGCACCGGCGAGGTGCAGTCGCGGCTCGCCAACGACATCGGCGGCGTCCAGCAGGTCGTCACCTCGACCGCGACGTCGATCGTCTCGAACGTGACGACGGTCCTCGCGACGGTGGTGGCGATGTTCTTCCTCGACTGGCGGCTGACCCTCTTCGCTCTCGCGCTGCTGCCGCTCTTCGTCTGGCTGACGAGGCGTGTCGGCGACCAGCGCCGCAAGGTGGCGAAGGTGCGCCAGGAGTCGATGGCCGACATCTCGAGCCTCGTGCAGGAGTCGCTCTCGGTCTCAGGGATCCTGCTCGGCAAGACGATGGGCCGCGCCGGCGAGCTGGCGACCCGCTTCGAGAGCGAGTCCGCCCGGCTCGCCGACCTCGAGGTGCGCAGCCGGATGACCGGCCGCTGGATGATGGCGTCGATCCAGACCACGTTCGCGGTCATGCCCGCGCTCGTCTACCTGTTCGCCGGCCATTACGTCGGCGCTGTCTCGATCGGCACCGTCATCGCCTTCACGACCCTGCAGTCGCGCCTGTTCTTCCCGGTCGGCTCGCTGCTCGGCGTCTCCCTCGACGTGCAGACCTCGCTGGCGCTCTTCGATCGGATCTTCGAGTACCTCGATCAGCCGGTCGACATCGAGGAGGGAACCCGGACGCTCGAGAACGCGCGCGGGGACGTGGCCTTCGAGGAGGTCTGGTTCCGCTACGACGACGCGGCCTGGACGCTGCAGGAGGTGTCGTTCGACGTTCCGGCGGGGACGAAGACCGCACTCGTCGGCGAGACGGGCTCGGGCAAGACGACCGCCGGGTATCTGGTCGCGCGGCTCTACGACGTGACGCGCGGCCGGGTGACGATCGACGGCGTCGACGTCCGCGAGCTGACCTTCGAATCGCTGGCCGACACGGTCGGAGTCGTCTCGCAGGAGACGTATCTCTTCCACGCAACGGTGCGCGAGAACCTCCGCTTCGCCCGCCCTGACGCAACCGACGAGGAAGTGGAGGAGGCGGCGCGCGCCGCCCAGATCCACGCGCTGATCGCGACGCTGCCCGACGGCTACGAGACGGTCGTCGGTGAGCGCGGCTACCGCTTCTCGGGCGGCGAGAGGCAGAGAATCGCGATCGCGCGGACGATCCTGCGCAACCCGCCGATCCTCGTCCTTGACGAAGCGACGTCGGCGCTCGACACGCAGACGGAGCGTGCTGTGCAGGAGGCGCTGGAGCGGCTCTCCGAGGGCCGGACGACGATCGCGATCGCGCACCGGCTCTCGACCGTCCGCGACGCCGACCAGATCGTCGTGCTCGACCACGGCAGCGTCGCCGAGATCGGGGCACACGAGGAGCTGATCGCCGCGGGCGGCCGCTACTCCTCGCTAGTGTCCCGCGACACCGAGGAGATCCTCCAGTGAGCTGCACGCACCTCGACACGATCCGCACCGTCACACCGTCTGCAGAGGGCTGTGAGGACTGCCTCAAGACCGGCTCGTCCTGGGTGAACCTGCGCCTCTGCCTCGCCTGCGGCCACGTCGGCTGTTGCGACAGCTCGCCGAACACGCACGCGACGAAGCACTTCCAAGCGACCGGGCATCCGGTCATTCGGTCATTCCAGCCGGGACAGGACTGGATGTGGTGCTACGTCGACGAGGTGATGCTCGAGCCCGCCTGACCGAGCGCTTCGAGCAGCTGCTCGTGCGGTAGCCCGTGGACGATGTTCCCGTCGCGTCCGGTCATCGTCTCCGAGGCGAGCAGAGCGTTCAGGATCGATTCCTCGACAGCGTCGATCGTCGCCTCGTAGAGCGGGTTGATCCGGCGGTCGTTGAGCATCCGGAGCGCGAGCTCTCCCTCATCGGTATCGAAACCACGGTTCCCGGTCGCGAAGCAGAGCGCGAAATCGCCGCTCGAGCGCTCGCCCATCCCACCCGTCCGTGCGATCCCGAAGGCAGCCCGGCGCGCCAGGCGCTCGCACTGCCCCGGGAGCAGCGGCGCGTCGGTTGCGATCAGGACGATGATCGAGCCCGCACCTTCGCCGGCGCCGCGCCCGGGTAGCGGCACGACGTCGGCGCCGATGCGCTCGCCGACCGGGACGCCGTTCACGCGCAGCCGCGCCCTCCGGCCGTGGTTTGCCTGTGAGAGGACGCCGACCATCCAGCCGTCCTCGACGACGCGCGAGGCAGTGCCGATCCCGCCCTTGAAGCCGTGACAGATCATCCCGGTGCCGCCGCCGACCGAGCCCTCGGCGACGGCGTCGTCAGCTGCCGCCGCCAGCGCGGACGCTACGTGCTCCGGCTTGACATGGAAGCCGTTGATGTCGTTGAGGACGCCGTCCCAGGTCTCGCCGACGACGGGGAGGCTCCAGCGGTCGTCACCGTCGCCGTGCTGGGCGGCTGCCACGAGCGCATCGCGGACGACGCCGACGGAGTGCGTGTTCGTGAGCCCGATCGGCGTCGTCAGCAGCCCGGAGTCGCGGATCCATTCGAGCCCGGTCAGCTCGCCGTTCCCGTTGATCCGGTGCGCGCCGGCGAAGCACGGCTCGGACGGCGGCAGCACGACCGTGACGCCGGTCCGGACGCTCTCGCCCTCGATCAGCGTCGTGTGGCCGACCCGGACGCCGTCGACGTCCGTGATCGCGTTCGCAGGGCCGGGTGGGAGCCTTCCGATCTCGACTCCGAGGTCGCGCGCGCGGGGCATCGCCCGACGATAGCGAGCGGTGGACCGTAAGATGGCCCGCGCATGGCGGCAACTGAGTCACGCACGGGTCTTGGTGTCCACGGGATCAAGACCGAGGGCACTGTCTACTGGAACCCGACCACCTCGCAGCTCTACACGCATGCGTTGGAGCGCCGCGACGGCCGGCTCGCCGAGGGCGGCCCACTCGCCGTCGACACCGGCAAGCACACGGGCCGCTCACCCAAGGACAAGTTCGTCGTCCGCGAGCCCGGCTCCGAGGACAGGATCTGGTGGGGCGAGGTCAACGCGGAGATCTCGGAGCAGCACTTCGAAGGACTACGGGAGAAGGTCGTCACGCACATCGGCGACAGCGACCTCTACGTGGTCGACGCCTTCGCCGGCGCCGACCCGAGGCAGCGGATCGCCCTTCGTGTCGTCACGAACCACCCCTACCACGCGCTCTTCGCCCGCACGATGTTCATCGACCCGACCGAGGACGAGCTGCGCGGCTTCGAGCCGCAGGCGCTCGTCCTGCACGCGCCCGCGCTCGAGGCCGAGCCCGAGGCGGACGGGACGCGCACCGGCACGTTCGTCGTGCTGCACCCGTCGCGCCAGGAGGTGCTGATCGGCGGCACCTTCTACGCGGGCGAGATCAAGAAGTCGATCTTCACGCTGATGAACGACCGCCTCCCGCTCGAGGGCGTCTTCCCGATGCACTGCTCGGCGAACGTAGGGGAGCAGGATGACGTCGCGATCTTCTTCGGGCTCTCCGGCACCGGCAAAACGACGCTCTCGGCCGATCCCCAGCGCTCCCTGATCGGCGACGACGAGCACGGCTGGGGCAACGACGGCGTGTTCAACTTCGAGGGCGGCTGCTACGCGAAGGTGATCAACCTCTCGGCCGATGCCGAGCCGGAGATCTACCGGATGACGCACACCTTCGGAACGATCCTCGAGAACGTGGTCGTGGACGAGCGCGGCGCCGTCGACCTGGACGACGGCTCGAAGACCGAGAACACGCGGGCCGCGTACAAGCTCGAGCAGATCGCGAACGCCCTGCCGGCGAAGCGCGCGGGCCACCCCTCCTCGGTGATCTTCCTCACTGCCGACGCGTTCGGGATCCTGCCGCCGATCGCCCGGCTCACCCGCGACCAGGCGATGTACTGGTTCCTCTCGGGCTTCACGGCCAAGCTCGCCGGCACCGAGATTGGCGTCAAGGAGCCGCAACCGACCTTCTCGGCGTGCTTCGGCGCGCCGTTTCTGCCGCAGCACCCGGTCGTCTATGCGCGGCTGCTGGCGCAGCGGCTCGACGAGCGCGGCGCGAAGGTCTGGCTCGTGAACACCGGTTGGACGGGTGGGATGTTCGGCGACGGCGAGCGGATGCCGATCGCCGCCACGCGTGCGCTGCTTCGTGCCGCGATCTCCGGCGAACTCGCCGGAGTCGAATACCGCACGGATCCGGTCTTCGGCTTCGAGACGCCGGTGTCGGTGCCCGGCGTCGAGACGAAGCTCCTGAATCCGCGTCTCACCTGGACCGACCCCCAGGCCTACGACACGAAGGCTCGCGAGCTCGCGGAGATGTTCCGCGACAACTTCACCAAGTTCGACGCCGACGACAACATCGTCGCCGCCGGCCCTCGCTCCTGAGCTAGCCGCCGCACCTTTCTCTCGCTGTTAGCGGCCCGTTAGGGGGTCGTGACCGAGCCGTTTGGGCTCCGCTCGACCGTGGGCGCACGAAAGGAGGTGCGCCATGCGGAAGCGTTCTTGCCCGCCCGGCGGTGGAAGCGGTACCGGAGGCTGAGTGGCTCCGAGGCTTACGTGGAGGGAGCTCCGACCAGGGCTCCCTTCACACCTTTCTGGCGCAGAAGACCCTCGGCGAGGGCTTCTTCGGCCCGGGCGCCCGAGTCGTCACCGGCTCGGGCAAGCACCTCGGCCAGAGCAAGGTGCGCACGGGCTCGATAGCGAAGCACGTCCGTCAGCGACGCAAGCGCAACTGCATCCCGGGCCAGCTCGAGCGCGGGTGCGAGATCCCCGCTGCGTGCAAGCAGCCGGGCGCGGAGGCTCCGGCGTAGAAACTGCACGAGCACGTCGGATGCGAGGCCATCGCGTTCGGCAAAAGCGGTGGCGCGCGCGGCTTCCCGGTCGTCGGCCTGGAGCAGGAGCAGCTCCGCGAGCTCGACTGCGCGAGTGCTGGCGTAACCCAGCTCTCCAAGCGCAGCGAGGGCTTCAAGGTTCTCCCGCGCGAGAGTGGTGGCGGCATCGAGGTTCCCTGCGAGCACCTCCGCGTCGATGCGATACGGCGTCCACACCGTCAGCACACCGCGGCTGCTGCCGAGATCCTCGTACAGCCCACGGGCGTGGTCGAGCAGCGACCGGGCGTCGCCGGCGTCCCCCGCCAGCGCTCGCAGCCCGCCGAGGACTGCCGTGAGATTCGCCTCGGTCATTCGATCCGGCGACTGGCTGAGCAGCTCGGTGCACTTCAGAGCCGCGGCGTCGACCGGTGTCGCGCCGTGGTACAGCGCCTCGGCCAGCGTGCCGATGCACCCGGCCGGCGAGAAACCCGCCGCGTGGTAGTGCGTCGCCGCCCGCTCCGCCGCCGCCTCGGCTGCCTCCAGGTTGCAGGCGAACCAATGTACGGAGCCTGCGAGCAGCTCCGCACGACCCAGGCCTCGCTCGTCCTGCTCACCGCGAAGCGTGCTCAACGCCGCTTCGAATGCTCCGATGGCCTCGTCGAGCGACAGGTCGCCGCTATGGAGCCGGATCTCGGCTCGCTCCGCCGCGACACGAGCGCTGATCGCCCGCGCCCCGCATAGCCGGGCGTCCTCCTCTGCCTCGGTCAACGCCGCGTTGGCCTCCGCCAACCGATCCTGCAGCCGCAGCGCGAGCGCCTGCTCCCAGAGGAGGGCCGCTCGCTCGGCCCCCGACGGCATCAGGGTGGTCGCTCTGTCGAGCAGGCTGCTCGCGGCGGCGACGTCGTTCATGATCCAGACGCGCATCCCAGCGGTGCCGAGCCGGCCGCCCGCGGTTGCGGCGAGCTCGTCGGCGTCCTCGCCCAACTCTCGCCGGTAGCGGACCGCCTGCTCGAGGTGATAGCCCACGAGCGCGTCGTCGCCCGGCTCGTTGCGGTCGAGCCATGCGGCAGCTCGTTCGTGCAGCTCGGCGCGGTCCGCCTTGGTCAGGCTCGAATACGCGGCATCGCGGAGGAGGACGTGATGAAAGGTGTAGCCGTCGTCACCCGGGTCGGCCGTCAGAGCGGGGTGGACGAAGCCGGCGCGCGAGAGCGCGATCAGGCTGCGAGCGGCCTCGCCGCCGGTGAGCGCGGCGACGGCACCGAGCGAGAACTCGCGTCCGACGACAGCCGCTCGCTGGAGAACGTTGCGCTCTGACGAGTCGAGCCGTCCGAGACGGCCTGCAAGGACCGCTGCGAGCGTGGGCGGGAGTCCCTCGCCGCCCGCTGCGGCGTACGAGGCGAGCTGCTCGATGTAGAGAGCGTTCCCCTCGGCGAGCTCGACGATCCGCTCCGTCGTCGCCTCGTCGAGCTCGGGCGGGACGATTTGGCGCGCATGCTTGTCCTCGAGCGGGCCGAGGAGCAACGACTCGCCGAGCCGCCGCTCGAGCTCCGGACGGCTGAGGCAGAGGACGAGGAGCGCGCCGCTCGCTCGCTCACGGAGATAGTCGACGAGATCGAGCAGCGCAGGCTCCGCCCAGTGGATGTCGTCCAGGATCAGCAAAGCGGGTGAGAGCGATTCGAGGAGACGTCGAACGGCCCAGTAGGACTCGCCCAGCGAAACCGTCTCTTCTCCATCGGCGAGGGCGACAAGCCGGCGCATCACGAGCTCCCCGTCGTCCTCGCGTGCCAGCGCCTTCTCTGGTTCAGCGCGGCGAAGAGCGCCGACGAGAGGGAGAAACGTTCCTCCCTCGCCGTACGACTGGCAGCGGGCCACGAGCACGGTCGTTCCCTCGCCGGCGCGGAGGGCGAGCTCTCGCGCCAGACGTGTCTTGCCGATCCCCGGTTCGCCGACGACGGTGACGACGCGGCAGGAACCTGCATTCAGCGCGTCGTTCAGCTGGGCGAGCTCCTCGTGCCGGCCGACGAGAGGTGCGTCGAGCCGCCTCGACTCGGCGACGAGGGCTTCGGTGCGCTCGTCGAGCGCAATCCCTTCCGAGCGGGCGAGCTCGACCGCCCGATTGACGACCGGCCCAGCGCCGCCGACCATCTCTCCAGTCGCGATCCCAGCGGGCAGGCCGAGCTCCTGAGCGGTCGCGAGCGCCCGGTGAGCGTCGTCGTCGCTGGAAGCCTCGGCGCCGAAGATCGCGACGAGGCCTTCCGGCCCGAAGCGCTCGAGTGAACCGCCGTTGCGGGCAAGCGCGTCCCGTACGGCGGTGAGCGTCTCGTCGAGCAGGTGGTGATGGCGCTCGGGATCGTCGTCCGCGTCCGGGATCGCTGCGAGCACGGTGACGAGCGTCCGCTCAGCTCTCTCCGTGTGGGGCGCCGGGACAGCCTCTGCCGGCGCGGCCAGCGAGGGATCCTGCCGCAGCACTCGCCGCTCGAGCCCTTGGAGCTCGGGCGACGGGTCGAGGCCGAGCTCGTCGGCGAGCGCAAGTCGCGCCGCCCGGTAGACCTCGAGCGCCTCGGCCTGCCGGCCGCAGCGGTACAGCGTGAGCATCAGCTGGCCGCGCAGCCGCTCGCGGAGCGGATGGGCGGCGACGAGAGCTTCCAGCTCGCCGACGAGCGCGGCATGTCGGCCGAGCGCGAGCTCGGCGTCGATTCGCTCCTCGAGTGCGGTCACCCGCAACTCGTCCAGTCGTCCCGCCTCGATCCGAGCGAACTGCTCCTCGCTGAGATCGGCGAGTGCCGGGCCGCGCCAGAGTGCGAGCGCCTCGTTCAGTAGCGGCGCCCGCGCCACCTCGTCAGCGCTGCGCGCCGCGGCCAGCAGGCGCTCGAAGCGGTGCGCGTCGACGCTGTCACGCTCGAGCGCGAGGCGATAGCCCGGAGCCTGCGTGAGCACGACGTCTCGGCCGAGCGCCTTCCGGAGCGCAGAGACGGTGTTCTGAAGCGAGCCGGTAGCCGACGCGGGCGCGTGCTCACCCCACAGGTCGGCGACGAGTCGGTCCGTCGACACCACCTCGCCCGCCCGCAGCGCGAGCGCCGCGAGCAGCGCGCGCTGCTGTCGGCGCGGCAGTGCCACTGCGCGCTCGCCGTCGCGCACCTCGAGCGGGCCGAGGAGGCGAATCTCCATCTCCTCCTTGTAACACCGACGACAAGTGTTTCCAAGTGAGCCTGAGATGAGCCGCGCGTGAGCGGCGTCCCGCAAGCTCGCTCCATGAAGAAATCGCTGCGCGCCTCCGAGGTCGAGGCGCTGCTCAGGGAAATCCACCGTTATCTCGCGTACGTGGACGCGTTTCGCAGCGCAAGTCAGCCGAAGGGGGATGGTGAGCAACGAGAGGGGGAGCAGAAAGAGGGCTAGGCCCGCGGTTCGGGGCGCGGGCCAGGCCCCCAATTCGGTAGCGTCACCCTCGGTGGACGCGAAGCACGACGTACTCGTGATCGGCGCGGGTTGCGCAGGCATGCGGGCCGCGATCGAGGCTCACGATGCCGGCGCCGACGTCGCGATCGTCTCGAAGCTCCACCCGACCCGCAGCCACTCCGGCGCGGCCGAGGGCGGGATCAACGCCGCGCTCGGAAACGCGGGCGAGGACAGCCCCGAGATCCACGCCTTCGACACGGTCAAGGGCTCCGACTACCTCGGCGACCAGGACTCGATCGAGGTCTTCACGCGCGAGGCGCCCGGCGACATCTACCAGCTCGAGCAGTGGGGCTGCGTCTTCTCGCGGGCGGAGGATGGCAGGCTCGCGCAGAGGCCGTTCGGCGCCGCCGGCTCCCCGCGCACCGTCTACGCCGCTGACATCACCGGCCACGTCCTGATCCAGGTGCTCTACGAGCAGCTCGTCAAGCGCGACATCAAGGTCTACGAGGAGTTCTTCGCCTGGCAGCTCGTCGTCCATCAGGACCGCTGCCAGGGCGTGATCGCGTGGAATCTCCTGCATGGGGGCCTGACGGCGATCGGCGGCAAGACGACAGTCCTTGCCACCGGCGGCGTCGGCCGGCTCTACCGCGCGACCACGAACGCCTACGCCTGCACCGGCGACGGGATGTCGCTGGCGCTGCGCGCCGGGCTGCCGTTGAAGGACATCGAGTTCATGCAGTTCCACCCGACGACGATGTACCCGAGCGGGATCCTGATCACGGAGGGGTGCCGCGGCGAGGGCGGCATCCTGCGCAACTCCGAGGGCGAGCGCTTCATGGAGCGCTACGCGCCGACGGCGAAGGACCTCGCGAGCCGTGACGTCGTCTCCCGGTCCGAGCAGACCGAGATCGACGAGGGCCGCGGCATCAACGGCTCGGTCCTGCTCGACCTGACGCACCTCGGCGCCGAGCGGATCCTCACGCGCCTTCCCGGCTCGCGCGAGCTGGCGATGGTCTACGCAGGCGTCGACCCGATCCACGAGCCGATCCCGGTCCGGCCGGGCGCCCACTACCACATGGGTGGCGTCGAGACGGACACGGACGGGCTTACGGAGCTGACCGGGCTCTACGCCGCGGGCGAGGTCGCCTGCGTCTCGGTGCACGGGGCGAACCGGCTCGGCGGCAACTCGCTGATGGAGACGATCACGTTCGGCCGCCGCGCCGGCCGCTCCGCCGCGGAATGGGCGCTCGCGAACACGACCGTCGAGGTGCCCGCGTCCGCGACCCGCGACGCCGAGCGCGAGCTGAAGGAGCTGCTCGGCCGCTCGGACGGAGAGCGGCCGTGGAAGATCCGTGACGAGCTCGGCCAGACGATGCTGAAGAACTTCGGCGTCTTCCGGCGCGAGGAGCAGATGGCAGAGCAGATCGAGGTCATCGCCGGACTGCGCGAGCGCTACCCGAACGTCGTCGTCGAGGACAAGGGTGACGTCTTCAACTCGGACCTGACGCAGGCGATCGAGCTCGGCTACCTGCTCGACATCGCCTCCTGCATGCTCCAGGCTGGGATCGCGCGCAAGGAGAGTCGCGGTGCGCACTCCCGCCCGCACGACTACCCGACCCGTGACGACGAGAACTTCATGAAGCACTCGATCACCCGCTGGAAGGACGGCGCGCCCGAGCTCACGTACAAAGATGTCAGGTTCACGAAATACCTCCCCGAGGAGAGGAAGTACTGATGCAAGTCGCGATCAAGATCTGGCGGTACGACGCGAAGACCGGCGACAAGGCGCTCCGCGAGTACGAGTTCGACGCGCCTGAGGAGGCGACGCTGCTCGACTGCCTCGACATCGTCAAGGACCGCCACGACGGCTCGCTCTCCTACCGGAAGAGCTGCCGGATGATGATCTGCGGCTCGTGCGGGATGCGGATGAACGGCGCCGCGGTGCTCGCCTGCAAGGTACGGATGTACGACATCGCGGAGGCGGGCCAGGTGCCCGTGATCTCGGCGATGGGGAACCTGCCCGTGATCAAGGACCTCGTCGTTGACATGGATCCCTTCTGGGCCAAGTTCAAGGCGATGAAGCCCTACCTGCAGCCCGGCTACGACCAGCCCGAGGACGGGCGCGAGCACGTGATCTCGCAGGAGCGGATGAACGTGATCCACAAGGAGTCGCTCTGCATCAACTGCGGCTGCTGCGTCTCCGAGTGCAACGCCTGGGACGCCGAGCCCGAGTTCCTCGGCCCGCAGGCGCTTGCCAAGGGGATGCGGTTCGTCGGCGACCCGCGCGACGCCGCCAAAGTCGAGCGCCTCGACGAGTACAGCGGCCAGCACGGCATCTGGGAGTGCACCCGCTGCTACTTCTGCAACGAGCGCTGCCCCAAGGGAGTCGACCCGCGCGACGCGATCGCCAAGCTCGGCGCCGAGGCGGTGAAGGAGGGGATCGACAGAGATATGGGCGCGAAGCACGCGAACTGGTTCGTCACCTCCGCCAAGACGACCGGCTGGCTGCGCGAAACCGAGCTCGTGCCGAAGACCCAGGGCGTCCTCTCCTCGATCAAGGAGATGAAGTTCGCGATGGGGCTGCTCAAGCACGGCAAGGTGCCGCCGCCCTTCCCGCCGCACGTCGCCGAGGGCGTCAAGGAGTCGCGGGCGCTCTACGACCTCGTCAAGGAGCAGGACCGTCAGGGCGCGATGGGGATCGTCCAGGGCGAGCATGCGCTGGGCCGGATCGAGCATGTCGAGTCGATGAAGGAGCGTGACGCGGAGTGAGGAAGGTCGCCTACTACAAGGGTTGCCTCGCCTCGCTCTCGGCGAAGGAGCTCGACACGTCGACGCAGGCCTTGTCGCCGAAGGTGGGGCTGGAGCTGATCGAGCTCGAGACGGTCACCTGCTGCGGCGCCGGCGACATCCACGAGGCAGAGCCGGACTACTACCTGCACCTGAACGCTCGCATCCTCGCCTACTCCGAGGCGACGGGCTGCGACACGCTGATGACGGTCTGCAACGTCTGCACGCTCAACCTGCGGCAGGCGAACCACCAGCTCAAGGGCGACGAGGCGCTCCGCGAGCGTGTCAACAAGAACCTCGCGAAGGTCGGCGTGCCGGAGTACAACGGCACGGTCGAGGTGCTCCACTTCCTCTGGCTCGTCGCCGCCGGCGACGGCTACGACCTGCTGAAGCAGGCCGCGCACAAGGGCCTCAAAGGCCTGAAAGTCGCGCCGTTCTACGGCTGCCAGATCCTGCGCCCGTCGAAGCTGCTCGGCTTCGAGGACCCCGACAAGCCGTCCTCGCTCGAGCGGATCATCGAGGCCTGCGGCGGCGAGGCGATCGACTACCCCGCGAAGATCAAGTGCTGCGGGTTCCCGATCATCCAGGCCCGCGAGGAGACAGCGCTCCAGGAGCTGATCCAGCCGATCGAGCAGGCCAAGGAGGCCGGAGCCGACGCGATGGTGACGCCCTGCCCGCTCTGCCACCTGTCGCTGGACGCGTGGCAGGTGAAGCTGAAGAAGCAGACGGGCAAGGACTTCCAGATGCCGATCCTCCACCTCTCGCAGCTGATCGGGGTCGCGGCCGGCTTCGGCGAGGCGGAGCTGAAGTTCAGGCGCCACGTCGTCTCGGTCGATCCCGTCGTCCAGAAGCTGTCGGTCTAAGCGCAAGGATTTCGCGGCTCTTGCGTCTTCCTAGACGGAGGGGCGGTTTCAGGCCCGGTGATCCTGGGGGGCGCCGGGCCTGATCATTCTCTGGATCCTCGTCGGCCTCGCGCTTCTCTCTGCGCTGCTCGCCTACGGCTGGTTCGAGGCGGGCTGGCTTCGGCTGCGGGTGCTCGAGGTGCCGCTCGCCGGGCTGCCGCCCGAGCTCGACGGGCTCCGGATCGCGCACCTCTCCGACTTCCATCTCGGCGCTCCCTCGCGCGGGCAGAGGGCCACGGAGCGCGCGGTCGACTGGGTCGCCGCGCGGCGTCCCGACCTCGTCTGCATCACCGGCGACCTGCTCAGCCGG
>JANMJY010000034.1:0-4170 GCA_031371615.1 Actinomycetes bacterium
CTTCACCTTCCGCTTCAAGGCGGGCGATCCCGGTGTCTTCATGTACCACTGCGGCACCAAGCCGGTGCTGGCGCACATCGCCAACGGCATGTACGGCGCGATCGTCGTCCAGCCGAAAGCCGGTCTGCCGCCGGTCGACAATGAGTACGTGCTCGTCGCGAGCGAGTGGTACCTGAACGGCGACGGCATCAAGGAGCCGGCCTCGCTCGACATGGCCAAGGCGCGCTCGATGAGCCCGGACTGGACGACGTTCAACGGTTACGCGAACCAGTACGTCACCCATCCGCTGACCGCCAAGCCGGGCGACACGACGCGCTTCTGGGTCGTCGCGGCCGGGCCGACTCTGGACACCAACTTCCACGTCGTCGGCACGATTCTCGATCGCGCCTGGGTCAACGGCGACCTGACGAGCCCGCCGCAACTCGGCGTCCAGACGGTGATCGTGCCCGCGGGTGGGGGAGGCGTGTTCGACGTCAAGATCGACGACGAGGGTCTGTACCCGTTCGTCAGCCATGCCTTCGCGCACGTCGACCTCGGCCAGGTCGGCCTGCTCAAGGTCGGCAATCCCAAGGGGACGATGTCGCACTGACACGCTCGAAGAGCGGGAGCCGCCGGCGGGTCGGCACCCGCTCTTCGTAACACCATTGGACTAAACGCCATGACGGAAGCCGATCATCAGCGACGCGAAGGTGTGCCGCGACTCGTGTAGGCCGATCGGCGCGAGCCCTGCAGCAACCCACACTTTGTCGGCCCGTCCCCTCACTGGCCCCGCGTCGAACGGCGTCAAAGCCGTCCGGCCGAACACGAGCCCGTCCGTGTCGCCGTCGGCGAGCGGCTCGTGCTCGTACTCGACCCCGGCGTCGGCGGAGACGTGGATCGTCGCGCCCGTCGCCGCCGCGAGCCGCCCCCGGCCGGAGACGTGGTCGGCGTGATT
Source organism: Actinomycetes bacterium (assembly GCA_031371615.1). Lineage (GTDB taxonomy): Bacteria > Actinomycetota > Thermoleophilia > Gaiellales > Gaiellaceae > Gaiellasilicea. The sequence goes on from JANMJY010000034.1 coordinate 935, forward strand.
GTGGGTCTCGAGGATGTGGGTGATCTGGAAGTCGTTCTCGGCGGCGAGCTGGAGCTAGTCCTCGATCTCCCACTTCGGGTCGATCACGGCGGCCTCGCCACCGTCCGCGATCAGATAGGAGGCGCAGCCGAGATCGTCGTGGAGGATCTGCCTAAAGAACATGGGCGGAAGGCTCCTTCGCCTCGGAGTGACCGAACGTGACATCGGGAAGGACCCGGTCGAGCCAGCCTGGGAGCGCCCATGCGTTCCGCCCCATCAGCCGCAAGAGGACGGGCATCAGGACGAGGCGGATCAGCATCGCGTCGAGGAGCACGGCGATGCCGAGGATGACGCCCATCTCCTTGGGCGGGATCGGGCCGGAGAGTGCGAAGGTGAAGAAGACGGCGACCATCACGGCGCCGGCGGCGAAGATGGTGCGGCCGGAGTGCGCGAGCCCGCCGACCATCGCCTCGCGCGGGTCGTGGGTGCGGTCCCAGTGCTCCTTGGCCGAGGAGAGCAGGAAGACCGTGTAGTCCATCGAGATCGCGAAGATCATCGCGAAGAAGAAGACGGGCCCCCAGGCGTTGAGGAAGCCCTGCGACTCGAAGCCGAGCAGGCCGGAGAGGTTGCCGTCCTGGAAGACGAGGACGCCGACGCCGAAGGCGGCGGCGGTTGCGAGCAGGTTCGTGAGCACGCCGGCGAGCGCGATCAGCGGTGCCTGCAGCGCGAGGAGCAGGAGCAGGAAGCCGAGCGCGAGCACGAAGGCGAAGACCGGGAGGGTCTTTGCAGCGAGCGCCTGCTCGAGGTCGTGGTTCTCCGCGACGGCGCCGCCGACCAGCGCTCCTTCCGGCAGTGAGCCTCGGAGCCGGTCGATCGTGGCGCCCACGGCTGGGTCGGAGGGGTCTGCAGTCGGCACGGCGAGTAGGAGGGCGCTGCCGTCGGAGCGCTGCGGGGGAGCAACCGCCGCGATGCCAGGGTCGGCCTCGAGCACGGCTTCCGCCTGCGCGGCGTCGGCAGCCGGGGCGAGGATCTGGAGCGTGCCCGGGGCGCCGGGCCCGAATGCCTGCTGCACCTGCGTGTAGCCGAGGCGGGAGCCGTCGCCCTCCGGCACGACCTTGATCGAGGGCATGCCGGTGTCGAGCCGCAGCAGCGGCAGCGCCAGCAGCACGAGAATCGCCAGGGCCGGGATCCCGAAGAGGGCCGGTCGCCGCCAGAGCAGCTCGCCCCAGCGGGCGAAGCGCGGCGAGCGATGCTCGCCCGCGTGCATCCAGGGCAGCGCCAGCCGGTCGACGCGGTCGCCGAGCCGGGCGAGCACCGCCGGCAGCAGCGTCAGCGTCGCGAGCAGGATGAAGGCGACCGAGAGCATGATCCCGAGCGCCATCGAGCGGAAGGCCGGGCTCGGTACGAGCATCACCGCCGAGAGCGAGATCAGCACCGTCAGCCCGGAGAAGAGCACCGCCTTGCCGGCCGTGTCCATCGTGGTCGCTACTGCGTCGCGCGTGTCGATCGCGGAGCCGAAGTGGGCTCCCCGGAAGCGGGCGACGATGAAGAGGGCGTAGTCGATCCCGAGCGCGAGCGCGAACATCAGCGCGAAGTTCATCGACCAGATCGAGACATCGAAAGCGTGGGTGACGAGGAAGAGGCTGCCGGCGGAGGCCACCAGCCCGAGGATGGTCAGCAGCAGCGGCAGCCCGGCCGCGACCAGCGAGCCGAAGGCGAGCATCAGGATCACGAGCGTGACCGGCCAGGAGTAGAGCTCCGACTTCAGCATCGCCGTCTTGTTGGCCTCGTTGAAGTCGGACCACATCCCGGGCGCCCCGGTCAGGCTGACGCTGACGCGTCCGTCCGAGAGCGCGGCGAGCTCGCCCTTGAGGTCGTCGGCCGCGCGCACCATCTCCGTCGGGTTTGCTGCCGCTCCGGCGCTGAGGATCGCAGTGCGGCCGTCGCGCGAGAGTTGGGCGGGCGCGACGCGCGAGACGCGCGGATCGGCCTCGAGCAGCTCGGTCGCCTTCACGATCGCAGGCTGCAGGTCTCCGCTGCCGTGAACTGCGACTAGGAGCGCGTAGCTTCCCTGCCCGGCGAAGGAGGCGTCGACCGCCTTGCGGGCGGCAACGGATTCGGAGCCCTTCGCCTCCCAGCCGGCACCGGAGAGCGCGTGCTCGGCCTTGGGCGAGAAGGCACCGAAGCCGACTGCGATCGTGACCCAGGCGAGGAGGACGAGCTTGAAGTGCCCGGCGGTCCAGGCGCCGAGCCGTCCGAGGGGACCATAGGCGGTCATCGGCGGCAGCCCCGCTCCACGCCGAGCCCCCGTTCGAGTGTGATCGAGGCCGGGCAGGCGCCGACGCCGGCAAAGAGCCACTGGTTGAGGCCGACGAAGGCAGCCAGCACCAGAAACCAGGGCGAGACGAGCGCCGCCAGCGCCGCGCTCGCGAGCGTCAGCGTTCCGGCGAGTGCGAACAGCAGCCGCTCCAGAGGCCAGCGGCGCGTCATCGCCCCACCCCTGCGACGATCGCGTTCAGCTCGGCAACCTGCCGCTGCAAGCCGCCGCAGACCTCCTCGCAGAGACGGAAGATGCTCTCGTCGACGATCGAGTAGAAGACCTGGTTGCCCTCCTTGCGGCGACCGACGATGCCGGCCTCGAGCAGGACGCCGAGGTGCTTCGAGACATTCTGCTGCGACGCACCGGTCACCTCGCACAATACGCTGACGCTCGCCTCACGCTCGCGCAGAGAGTCGAGCAGCTTGATCCGCATCGGCTCGCCGATGACGCGAAAGCGGCGCGCGATCAGCTCGATCAGCTGGTCTGGAAGGGGCTGGGGAAGACTCATGAGACTCCTCACAGTGAACAACTACACAACTGAATAGTTGATAAAGTAGCAGAACTTCCACAGCACGGATCGGAGGCTTCAGTGCACAACGTCAACGTCAAGTCGCTCCTGCAAACGGTCGAGCAGGGAACGGCCGATCCCGCCTCGCTTCGCCAGCCGGTTGAGCTCTCGGGTGAATGGCAGACCCGCGCCGGCGCTCCGCAGTTCCAGGGCCGGATCCCCTACCCGGGCGGCGAGGTCGAGTTCTCCTGCGACTTCCCGCCCCCGCTCGGCGGCAGCGGCTCCGCCCCGAATCCGCTCGCCTACTGCCTCTGGGGCGGACTCGCTTGCTACGCGATGACCTTCGCGACCGAAGCAGCGCGCGAGGGCATCGAGCTACGAGCGTTGCGCGGAGACATCACCACCGAGGTCAACCAGAGCCGCGCGCTC
>JANMJY010000047.1:0-13272 GCA_031371615.1 Actinomycetes bacterium
GCCGCCGCTCCGACGAGCGGCGGGCCGACGAGGAAGCCGAGATAGCCGATCGTCGTCACGGTCGCCACCGAGGCGCCGCGGTCGCCGGTGCCGGCGCGCCGGCCCGCTGCCCCGAGCAGCGCCGGCGCGGCGATCGACACGCCCGCGCCGCCGACGAAGAAGGCGGCGATGGCAAGCGGGGCGGTGGGCGCGAGTGACGCGGCGACAAGCCCGACTCCCGCCACCGATGCGGCCGAGGCCAGTAGCAGCGTGTCGCCGAGCAGCCGTTCGAGCCACTGCCCCGAGAAGCGGCCCAGCATCATCGCCCCGCCGTAGGCGGCGGGCCCCAGTGCGCCGACCGCCGGGATCGCATCGAGGTCGCGTTCGAGGAAGAGCGCGCTCCAGCTCTCGATCCCACCCTCGATCAGGAACGCGGCCGCGCACGCGATCCCGAGCGGAACGGCCGCGCGGCTCAACCGGGGTCTGCGCGAAGCGCCCCGCTCCGCTCGCCTGGCAACTCGCTCGTGGCCCAGGTTGAGCCCTGCGACTCCGAGCACGACGACGGCGACCGCGACGAGGCACAGGAGGCGGCCCGCCCCGGCCTGGCGGGCGAGGCCGACCGCGATCGCGCCGACGAGCACGCCTGCCGAGAAGAGCGCATGCGCGATCTGCATCAGGCGGGAGCTGCGCTGCGCCTCGAGCTCGGCGACGGCGCCGTTGATCGACACGTCGACTGCGCCGCTCCCGATCCCCAGTGCGAACAGCGCGACCGCGAGCGCAGGGAGCGAGCCTGCGAAGGCGGGAAGCACCGTCGCCACCGCGAGCGCCGCCAACGCCACCGGGAGGACGCGGGGGCCGCGGCGGTCGACCACGCCGCCCGCGACGACCATCGTCGGCACCGCTCCGAGGGCGACGAAGAGCAGGGCCAGCCCGAGCTGCCCCTTCGTCGCGCCGACGGCGGTCTGGATCGCCGGCACGAGCGCGGCCCAGCCGCCCCACCCGAGGCCGAGGGCGAAGAAGCCGGCGAGCGGGCCGCGGCGTCTCACACGCGATCCCAGCCCTGCGGCAGCTGGGGGATCGGCCAGGTTGGATCCGGCCGCCAGTCCTCCCAGCCGGTCGGAAACGGCCACTCCTCGAGGACGCGGGCGGCCTCGGCGCGGACGGCAGCGGCGTCGACCAGCCCGAGCTCGGCTGCGTGGGCGAGCTCACCCTCGTCCTTCCAGAGGTAGGAGCCATCCGGCTGGACGATCAGGTCGAGTTTCTCGTCGAAGGTGTCGAACCCGACGGCCGTCCGGCGCAGGGGCTGTTCGAAGTTGACGTACCAGTACGAGAAGACGCCGTCCCGCCAGTGGGGGTAGACCGAGTGCGCCCGGCCCGGTCGAGCGAGGCAGACCGCATCGTTGCTCGCGGTCGACGGCTCGAGCTCCCAGGTGTCGCGCGGGATCCGGATCCGTGCGCCGTCCTCGTCGATGGGCAGCATCGCCGGCGACCCGGGCGGCATCCAGAGCGCGATCGTCTCCTCGGAGTCCTCGACGACGCGACAGGCCTGCGCCCGCCACACCCGGCCGCGGTGCACGTCGCGCCAGACTGCGTCGGTACGCTCCTTGCCGTCCATGGCCGAACCCGCTCTTTCAGTCGTCGTCACGCTCCTGAACGAGGAAGGCTCGGTCGAGGAACTCTACCGCCGCACCGTATCGGCCCTCGACGGCAAGCCGTTCGAGCTGATCCTCGTCGACGACGGGTCAACTGACGGCACGTGGGCGGTGGTGGAGCGGCTGCACGACGCCGACCCCCGCGTCCACGCGGTGCGCTTCAAGCGCAACTTCGGCCAGCACCCGGCCATGCATGCGGGGCTCTCGCGGGCGCGCGGCGAGATCGTCGTGACGATGGACGGCGACCTGCAGAACCAGCCGGAGGACATTCCGCGCCTCGTCGCTGCGGTCGAGGGCGGCGCCGACGTCGCGAGCGGACGGCGTGCGGCGCGCAACGACTCGTGGGGCAGGACGCTGCCTTCGCGCCTGATCAACGGGATGCTCCGCCGCTTCACGGGCGTCTCGATCTCCGACTTCGGGTGCGCGTTCAACGCCTACCGGCGCGCCGTGGTCGAGCCGATGCTGCCCGCGATCGGGAAGCAGAAGTTCACGAAGGCGCTCATCCTCTCCGGCGGAGCCTCGGTCGTCGAGGTGGACGTCGCTCATGCGGCCCGGACGGACACCTCCCGCTACTCGCCGCTGCGGCTGACCCGGCTCGCGCTCCACGTCCTTGCAGGCTTCTGGCCACAGCCGATCCAGTGGATCGGAATCGCGCTCGGCGTCGTCTGCACGCTGCTCGCGACCGGGCTCGCGATCTACGGCCTTTGGTTCTGGATCGACCGCTCGAACTTCCCCGGCCCGCTGCTCGGCGGCGTCGCCGTCCTCTTCGTGCTCGGGATCCAGGGATTCCTCCTCGCGCTCGTCGGCGAGTACCTAGGCAGAATCCAGCGCGAGGTCGATGGGCGGCCGCTCTACACGATCGAAAGGGAGCTTTGACGAAGCGCGTTCTGGTCACCGGCGGGGCAGGGTTCATCTCGTCCAACTTCATCCGGCACCTGCTCGAGCACACAGGTCACGACGTCGTCTCGCTCGACGCCCTCACCTACGCCGGCAACCTCGAGAACCTCGCCGACGTGATGAGCCACGACCGGCTCTCGTTCGTCCACGGCGACATCCGCGACCCGCAGCTGGTCGCGAAGCTCGTCGCCGAGGTGGACGTGATCGTGAACGCTGCCGCGGAGTCGCACGTGGAAAAGTCGATCGAGGAGGGTGCCTCCGAGTTCGTCACGACCAATGTCGAGGGAACGCAGATCCTGCTCGATGCGATCCGGCGCACGCCGGTCGAGCGCTTCATCCTGATCAGCTCGAGCGAGGTGTACGGGACGGCCGAGTACGCGCCGATGGACGAGGAGCATCCGCTGAACCCGCGCTCGCCCTACGCGGCGACGAAGGCGGGGGGCGACCGGCTGGCCTACTCCTACTACGTGACCTACGGGCTGCCGATCGTGATCGTGCGCCCGTTCAACAACTACGGGCCGCGGCAGCACCAGGAGAAGGTGATCCCGCGCTTCATCACGCAGGCGCTCACGGGCCAGCCGCTGACCATCCACGGCGACGGACACGCCAGCCGCGACTGGCTCTACGTCGACGACGACGCCGAGGCGATCGAGGCGATCATCGCGGCCGACATCGCCGGGCTTGCCGGTGAGGTCGTCAACGTGGCCACCGGGATCGACATCTCCGTCCGCGATGTCGCCGACTCGGTGCTCGCGGCGGTCGGTGTGGACGCGGAGAAGGTTTTCGTCGACGAGCGGCTCGGGCAGGTCGACCGCCACATCGGCTCGACCGACAAGGTCGAGCGGTTGACAGGCTGGCGCGCTCGCACGAGCTTCGAGCGCGGGCTCGAGCAGACGGTCGCCTGGTACCGCGAGAACGAGGGCTGGTGGAACGCGCTCCGCGCTCGCGACAGCGTCTCCTCGTCCTAGGAGCGGGGCCCGCGCAGATCGGGCTCCTCCGCGCGGCGCGCGATCGCGACCTCTTCGTGATCGCGGTCGATCGCGATCCCTCTGCTCCAGGCTTCGCTTACGCGGACAAGCGCGCGCTCGTCTCCAGCGAGGACGAGCCGGGCATCGACCGCCTCGCTCGCGCCGAGAACGTGGACGGAATCATCTCGCCCGGCGCTGACTGGCCCGTCGGAGTCGCCGCGCGCGTGGCGGAGCGGCTCCGCCTCCCGCACCCGATCGACGGCGCGACCGCAGCGCTCGCCACGACGAAGTCGCGGCAGCGGGAGCGTTTCGCCGCCGCCGGCGTCCCGCAGCCGCGACTGCTGGACGAGCCCAGGGCGCCGTGCGTGGTCAAGGCGCCGGACCGGCAGGGGCAGCGGGGGCTGACCTTCGTTCGCACCGACGCCGAGCTGCCGGCGGCGATCGACGCAGCGCTCGAGGCCTCTCGCAACGGCGCCTACATCGTCGAGGAGTACGTGGACGGCCCAGAGCTGACGGTCAACGCGGTCTCGGTCGACGGCGTCTTCCACCCACTCGCGGTGTCCGACCGGCTCACCGCCGAGCCGCCCGCGTTCGGGGTCGCGCTCGCCCACGCCTGGCCTTGTGTTGAATCAACACAAGCCTCGATCGACGCGGCCCGCGCAGCGGCCGAGGCGCTGGGGATCCGGAACGGGCCGACCTACACGCAGATCAGGCTCGGAGCGGACGGATCCCGCGTGGTTGAGCTTGCTGCGCGGCTCGGCGGCGGCCACGACGCGGAGCTCGTGGAGGCCGCGACCGGCGTCCCGCTAAACGATCTCGCTCTCGACTTCGCGCTGGGAAAGCGAGTAAGTGTTGTTTCAACACAAAGTCTCCACGGCGGCGCCTGCGTCTTCTTCCTCGTTCCCCCCCAAGGCCAGCTGCGCGCGGTGGAAGGGCTCGATGAAGCGGTTGCGTCCGAGGGGGTGCTCGACGTGCGGATCTACCGGGAGCCGGGCCACACCTTCGGGCCGTTTCTGCGCGGACCCGACCGCGCCGGTGCCGTGATCGCGGTCGGGGAGAGCCGCGACGAGGCGCTAGCGCGCGCTCGCGCAGCCGCCGACGAAATACGCTTCGTCGTCGAATGAGGGAAAAGCAGCTGGGCTTTCAGCCCCCGTCGATCGGCGAGGAGGAGATCGAAGCGGTTGCGGAGACGCTTCGCTCCGGCTGGCTGACGACCGGGCCGCGCGCGGCGCTGCTCGAGGAGCGGATGGCCGAGTACCTGGAGGCGAAGCACGTACTCGCGGTCGCCTCGGGCACGGCGGCGATGCACCTCGCGCTGGTCGCGCTCGGGATCGGGCCGGGGGACGAGGTGATCACCACTCCGATCACCTGGCCGGCAACCGCGAACGTGGTCGTGCACACCGGTGCCACCCCCGTGTTCGTGGACGTGCGCCAGGGCGACCTGAACATCGACCCGGCGCTCGTCGAGGCGGCCGTGACCGAGCGGACGAAGGCGATCCTGCCCGTTCATCTCGCGGGCCAGCCCTGCGACCTGGATCCGATCTGGGCTCTCGGCATCCCCGTGGTCGAGGACGCCGCCCACGCCGCCGAGAGCGCCTACCGCGGCCGCAAGCTCGGCGGCCTCTCCCAGGCCACCTGCTTCTCGCTCTACGCGACGAAGAACATCGCGGCGGGCGAGGGCGGCCTGATCTCGACAAACGACGACGGCATCGCGGAGGCGATCCGCAACCTGCGGCTGATGCGCCGCGGCGACGGCTCGCTCTACGACATCACCGTGCCCGGCTACAAGGCGAACCTCTCCGACGTGCTCGCCGCGATCGCGCTCGTGCAGCTCGACAAGCTCCCGGAGCACACCGCGGCACGCGAGCGCCAGTTCGCGCTGTACGACGAGGGGATCGGCCGCTTGGACGGGCTCGAGCCGCTTGCGCGCGACCCGCGCGACACGCACGCCCGGCACCTCTACGTCGTCCGGGTCGACGCCGAGCGTTTCGGCCTGACTCGCGACGAGCTCCAGCAGGCACTCGCGGCCGAGCGGATCTCGACCTCGATCCACTTCCTGCCCGTGCACCGGCTGACCTGGTACCGCGAGCGCTTCCCGGACCAGCCGTCCCTGCCGGTCGCGGAGCGCGCGGGTGACGAGATTCTCTCGCTGCCGCTCTCGCCGGCGCACTCCGACGACGACATCGCGGACGTGCTCGAGGCGTTGCACCGGATCCGCGACCGCGCAGTATGAACAGGCCACTTCGGGTCGTCGCAACGCTTCTGCTCACGGGCCTCGCGGTCGCGTACCTCGTGTGGAAGATCGACGTCGGTGAGACCGCCAACGTGCTCGCCGACGCGAGCGCCTGGTGGTTTCTCCTGGCGGTCTCGATCATGACGCTCACAGTCGTCCCGATGGCCGAGCGCTGGCGCCGGCTGCTCGCGTCGCAGGGGATGCGGGAGCGGCTGCCCTGGCTGGTGCGGGCCTATCTCGTCTCGTACACGGCCGGCCAGATCCTGCCGACGTCGATCGGCGGCGACGCGGTGCGGATCGTCGAGACCTCCCGGCGGCATCCCGCCCGGCTGGGCACCATCTCCGCGATCGTGCTGCTCGAGCGGGCGCTCGGAGGCGCCGCGACCGTCCTGCTCGGCGCCGTCGGCTTCGTGCTCGCGATCGGCCGCTACGACGTCGGCGCCTACCTCTGGATCGAGGGTGCCTTCGTGCTGGGGACGTTCCTGCTCGCTTTCCTCTTCTTCGCTCGCGCGGCCCGGCCGCTCCTCCGCCTCTCGGCGCCGCTGCTCGCCCGCCTGCGGCTGGAGCGACCGGTGCGGGCGGTCTACGACGGCGTGCACGCGTTCCGCGAGCGCACCGGGCTGCTTGTCGGGCTGTTCGCCTTCACGGTCGCGATCCAGACGGTTCGGGTGCTCGCGATCTGGGCAGCCGGGCGGGCGGTCGGAATCGACCTTTCGCCGCGCATCTACTACGTGATGGGCCCGCTCTTTTTCCTCGTCCTCCTCGTCCCATTCACGCTCAACGGCTTCGCCGTGCGCGAGGCGTTCTTCGTCAGCTTCCTCGGAGGAGTCGGCGTCGACGCGGACGCGGCGTTCGCAGCCGGGTTCCTCTTCTTCCTCGTCACCGTCGCGTTGGCGCTCCCGGGTGGCGCGATCCTGCTCACAGAAGGACTGCGCGGCCGACCCACCGGTTCTCATGCTTGATGGGCCCATGCGTGACGCCAGCGCCGTCGTCGTCACCTACAACGCGCTGCCGTGGGTCGAGCAGTGCCTCGGCAGCGTTCGCGGCGAGGAGACGATCGTCGTCGACAACGGCTCACACGACGGCACCGTCGAGGTCGTACGCGACCTCTTTCCCGAGGCGCTCGTGATCGAGCAGGAGAACCTGGGTCTCGCAGCCGGGTGGAACGCAGGGCTGGCGGTCGCCACGGGCCGCTACTTCCTGATCCTGAACGCGGACGCCTGGCTGACGGAGGGCTCGCTCGGGCGCCTCGTCAGGCACGCCGACGCGCACCCTGAGGCGGCGGTAATCGGCCCTCGTCTGCTGAACACCAACGGGACCCTGCAGCGCTCGGTGCGCGGCGTCCCCACGCTCTGGCGGCTCGCGACCGAGTACTTTTTCCTCCGCAAGCTCGCCCCCCACACCCGCCTGCTGAACGCGTTCTACGCGGCCGGGTTCGACCACGACTCGGAGCGCGAGGTCGAGGTCTTGATGGGCGCCTGCATGCTCGTGCGCCGCGAGGCGGTCGAGCAGGTCGGCCCGCTCGACGAGGCATTCTTCCTCTTCAGCGAGGAGACGGACTGGTGCCAGCGCTTCCGTGACGCCGGCTGGAAGGTGCGCTTCTATCCCGGGGCGGAGTGCCTACACGTCGGGGGCGCCTCGCACGGTGGCCGGATGTTCCGCGAGAACGTGCGCGGGCACCTGCGCTTCCTGGCCAAGCACCGCGGCGTCCGCTACGCCGAGCACGCCCGGCGGCTGCTGTCCTGGGGGCTGCGGCTGCGCGGCGTCGTCTACCGGGACGAGCGTGGACGGATGTACCGCGACGCTGCGACGTGGCTCGCCTCGGGACGGATGCCGGAGCTCCTCGACCGATGACGCTGCTGCGGCTCGCGCTCGCGACCGGGATCCTGCTGCTCCCCGGCGCGATCGTTGCCCGATCGCTCGGGCTGCGCGGCGCCGCGGCCACGCTTGCCTGGTCGCTCGCAATCCTGTTCGGAGCCCTTGCGGTGACGTTCGCTGCGGGCGCGTCGTTGAGCCTCGCGCTCGGGCTGTTGCTCGCGGTCGGTGTGGTGGCTCTGCCGTTCGCGCGCCGCGCTCCGCGCCCCGAACGGCTCCCCGGCCGCTGGTGGGTGCTCGGCGCCGGCGCGGTGCTCGGCATCCTGCTCTGGCACGTCGCAGGCGAGGTCGGCGGCGACGGTCTCTTCCACCTCGCTCGCGTGCGCAAGCTCGACGCGTTCGACTCGCTGTCGCTGAACGCCGTGAACGAGTTCAAGGACGGCGGGCTGCACCCGGGGTACGCCTTCCCGCTCTGGCACGGCTTACTGGCGCTCGTCGCGCGCGTGTCGTTCCTCGATCCGGAGGATGTCGTCCTGCACGAGGCCTCGGTGCTCGCGCCGCTGGCCCTGCTCGTCTCGTACGAGGCTGGCTATGCACTCTTCCGGCGCGTCGGGCCGGCCGTCGCCGTCGTCTGCGCCCAGGTGGCCGTGACGGCGCTCGCGCCGGCGCACGGCGGCGCGTACACGGCGCTCGGGCTCCCGGCAACCGCATCACGGCAGCTCCTGGTGCCGGCCGTCCTCGCCCTCGCGTTCGCCTACGTCGAGCGGCCGGGGCGCGGCCTGCTCGCCTCGACGGCCGCGGCGGGATTCGTCCTCGCCGTCATCCATCCGACCTACGCGATCTTCCTCTGGCTCCCGTTCGCGGGCTTCCTGGTCGTCCGCTCGCTCGCCGCGCGAGACGAGGCGAAGCGGATCGGGACGGCGCTGGCCGCCCTGGTCGTTCCCGCCGCCGCCTTCCTGGCCTGGCTCCTGCCTGTCGTGAGGGACACCGCCTCGCATGTGCCGGGCGAGGACGAGCTGCAACGGGCGTTCGTGCAGTACGCCGGCCAACTCGACGTTACCTCCGACCAGAGCTACCGGCTGGCGCCGGAGGTCTTCGGGCGAGCCGGTGCGGTGGCGATCGCAGCGCTCCTCTTCGTGCCGCTGGCCGGGCTCGCCCTGCGCCGGCGCTGGGCGGCCTACGTCCTCGGCGGCTTTCTCGCGGTGGCGGCGATGATGCTGTTGCCGCGGCTCTTCGTTCCGTTCTCGGACCTGGTCTCGATCTCGCAGTCGCGGCGCGCCGCCGGCTTCTGGCCGCTGGCACTCGCGTTCGCCGGCGGACTGACGGTGCTCGCCTCGATGCTGCGTGTGTTCCTGCTGCCGACTGCGCTCCTGGCCGGGTTCGGGCTCCAGCTCGAATATCCGGGCGAGTTCGACTATCACCTGGAGCATGGAGGGCCGGGGTTCGTGACCTGGGTCGCCGTCGCGGGCGCCGTGATCGCGCTTGTGTTTCTGAAACACAAGCCCTCACTCGGGCGGCCGACCGGCCTCGTCGGCATGGCCGCGGCGCTCTTCGTGCTGCCGGTGGCGGTGCACGCGGCGGCGAACTGGAGCCCGTCCTCGGCGCGGGCCGCGAGCCCGCTGACGAAGGGGCTCGTGGAGAGGCTGCGAGAGGACGTGCCAAGAGGTGCCGTCGTCTACTCCGATCTCGAGACGAGCTACCGGATCGCGGCCGAGGCGCCGGTGTACATCGCGGCCGCGCCGCCGAGCCACGTTGCCGACACTGCGAAGAACCGGCCCTACCGGCGGCGCGCAGACAACCAGGCGTTCTTCCGCACCGGCGACGTGGCGATCCCGCGCCGCGCCGGGGCGACGTGGCTCGTCGTCGACCGGAAGCGGTACGACGTCGTCCCGCAGGCGGACAGCGTCTACCGCGACGGGCGGTACACGCTCTATGTGCTCCCGTAACCTCCGCGCATGAAGCTGTTGCTCGTCTCGCTCTACTGGCCTCCCTCGGGCGGCGGCGGCGTCCAGCGGCCGCTCAAGTTCGCCCAGTACCTGCCGGCGCTCGGGATCGAGACCCACGTGCTCGCGCCCGACGACTCCAAGTGGATCCACGAGGACGCCGACCTGCGCGTCCCCACGCAGGCGTGGGTGCACCGCGCCCGCTATCTCGGGCCGAAGGGGCGCCTGCCGGCTGAGGAGCTCCACGGCAAGGAAGGCTTCGGGCGTGCGCTCGTCCAGGCGCGGCTCGTCTCGCGCCGGCTGCTCGTCCCCGACGAGAACGTGAGCTGGAACTTGACCGCGATCCCGGCGGCGATCCGGATCGCGCGGAAGGAGAACGTCGATGTCGTGCTGACCACCTCGCCGCCGAACTCCATCCACCTGATCGGCGCCGCGGTCAAGAAGGCGACCGGCGCCAAGTGGGTCGCAGACCTGCGCGACTCGCTCGTCGCCCACCCGCACCGGCGCTCCGAGAGCATGGCCGTGCGCGCGAAGGAGAAGGTCGACCACGGCGTCGCGCGGCTCGTTGCCCACTCCGCCGACGCGATCACCTGCGTCTCCGATGCGATCGCCGAGGAGACGCGGAGCTTCTCCCCGCGCGGCCGCGTCGTGACGATCTCGAACGGCTGCGACTTCGACGACTTCGCCGGGCTCGACTACACCCCGGGCGCCCGCTTCCGGATCACGCACACCGGCAGCTTCTTCGGCAAGCGCGACCCGCGCCCGTTCCTGACCGCGCTCGACGAGTCGGGGCTCGACGTCCAGGCCCGCTTCCTCGGCGACTTCCGCTCCGCGGACCGGGAGTGGGCGCAAGCGCGCGGCCTCGGCGACAGGCTCGAGCTGATCCCCTACGCGCCCCGCCAGGCAGCGCTCGAGCTCCAGCGCAACTCGGAGGCGCTCCTGCTCCTGATCCCCGAGGCGGGCGGCCGCGGCAAGGGCGTGCTCTCCGGGAAGGTGTTCGAGTACCTCGCGGCGGAGCGGCCGATCCTCGCCGCGGTGCCCCCCGACGGGGCCGCCGCCGCCCTGATCCGCGAGACCGGCGCGGGCGTGATCGCGCCGCCCGACGACGTCGAGGCGCTGAAGCAGGCGCTTGCGGAGCTGCACGATCGCTTCTCCGACGGCGGCCTGCCGGCGACGGACATCCCGGAAGAGACCCGCTACCACCTCTCGCGCCGCGCCCGCGCCGAGGAGCTGGCGGAGCTCCTCGGTTCACTGTGACCGCGTCCCGGCACTCCCCTGTCGTCGATGCGCTCTTCTTCGCCACGGTCTTCACGGTCACGTTCGCGAAGCTCCAGTGGGAGGTCGCGGGAACGCTGAGCCTCTCGGACGTCCTGACCGGCGTCTTCCTCGTCGCTCTGGCCGGGTCGAGGATCGGCACCGGCGACCGGCGGCTCACGTGGGGAGCGGCGGCGGCGGGGCTCTTCTTCCTGGCCTTCCTGCTCGTCTATCTGATCGGGTTCTTCAACCTCGAGACCGAGCAGGCACTGGCTCAGTGGGCGAAGGGGATGTTCAAGTTCCTGCTCCACTTCCTCTTCCTCGTCGCCGGGATCGCCTACCTGGCGCGCCGCACCGCCGGGTTCTACTGGGCGACGCTCGCGGTGTTCCTCGGCGGCTTCGTCGCGAACGCCGCCTACGGGATCGTCCAGCTCGGAACGGCCGAGGTGCTCGGGATCAACCTCGACCAGTCGGTGCTCTCCCCGATCACGGGCGGCGCGAGCCAGATCAACATCTACGGCGCCATCGGGGGGCAGAGCGTCTACAGGCCGAACGCGCTCACCGGCGATCCGAACCACCTCGGGATCGAGCTCGTGATCCCGCTGCTCGTGCTGACCCCGCTCTACCTGCGCCTCGAACGTGGTCACCGGCTGCGGGTGCCGCTTGCGCTCGTGCTCGCGTTCCTGCTGCTCGTCGAGCTGGCCACGCTTTCCCGCAGCGGACTGCTCGGCCTCGGCGTTGGGCTGCTCGTGTTGGTGATCCCCTATCGCCACAAGCTGCTCTCGCACGAGCTGCTGCTGCCGCTCGGCGCGGTCGCCGGCGTGCTGGCGCTGGTGCTGGCGGCGCGCTGGCAGTTCTTCGAGCAGGTGCTCCGCTCGCGGATCGACACCTCGGCCAACGGCACGTCGACACATCTCGACGTCTACGGCTTCATCCCGAACGTGCTCTCGACCCATCCGCTCTTCGGGCTCGGCCTGAACAACTTCTCCGTCTACTACGAGTTCGTCACCGGCCGGACGAACTTCGGCCCGCACTCGTTCTACGTGGCGACGATGGTCGAGACGGGCGTGGTCGGAACGGCGCTGTTCGCCGGCTTCCTCGTCTACCTGTTCAGGCGACTCGGCCGGCTGCGGGCGCTCGGCCGCGCTCTCGGATCGCGGCGGATCAGGCCGCTGGCGTGGGGAATGACCGCTGCGCTCGTCGGCACGATCGCCGCAAACGCGTTCTACCTGACGATGTCCTTCTATTACTTCTTCACGTTCGCGATGCTCGCGCTGGCGGCGCCGATCGTCTTCGCGCGCCGTCCGACGTGAAGGTCGTCGTCCTGACGACGTCGTACCCGCGCGACGACCGGGACGTCGCCGGCCTGTTCGTCCGCGACGCGGTCGAGGCGGTGCGGGCGCAGGGCGTCGACGTCGACGTCGTCTCGCCGGCGTCGTTCCGTCACTTCGGGATCGCCTACGGGCACGGGATCGTCGGCAACCTCCGCCGCCGGCCGTGGCTCGCATTGGTGTTACCGGCCTTTCTCGTCTCCTTCGCGCGGGCAGCCCGCCGTGCGGCCCGGGATGCCGATCTCGTGCACGCGCACTGGCTTCCGTCCGGGCTCGTCGCGCTCGCAACCCGCAAGCCGTTCGTCGTCCAGCTCTGGGGGACCGACGTCGAGCTGGCGCGCAAGGCACCGTGGCTCTTTAGCCCGATCCTGCGGCGCGCGCGGCTGGCGATCGTCGCCTCGGACTTTCTTGCGGGAGCAGCGCGCGAGCTCGGCGCCCGCGACGTGCGGATCGTGCCGAGCGGAGTCGAGATCCCGGAAGCCGTCGGCGAGCCCGACGATCCTGCGCACGTCCTCTTCGTTGGCCGACTCTCGCCGGAGAAGGGGATCCACGAGTTCCTGGCGGCGACCGAGGGCTTGCCGCGGGTGATCGTGGGCGCCGGGCCGGTGGACGTGCCAGAGTCGGTTGGCTTCGTTCCCCGGGAGGAGCTCGGCGCGTACTACGAACGTGCGGCGGTGATCTGCGTCCCCTCGCGGCGCGAGGGGTACGGGGTGGTCGCCCGCGAGGCGATGGCCTACGGTCGGCCGGTGGTGGCGACGGCTGTGGGCGGGCTCGTGAACGTGACCGGCGTCCTCGTTCCACCCGGCGACGGCGCCAGGTTGCGGGAGGTGCTCGAGCAGTTGCTCGGCGATCGCGACTGGCGCGCGCACCTCGGGGCGGCGGCGCGCGAAGCCGCGCAACAGCGGTTGTCGCCTGAGAGCGCGGGCGCTGCGCTCGGTGCCGCCTACGCGGCGGCGCTGGCGTGAAGCCGTCGCTCCTGCTGCACGGCCTGCGCGCCGCGCAGCCGCGCCAGCTGCACGCGCGGGCACTGCGCCCGCTGCGGCGCCGGAGACTGGGCGCCGGACCGGCACCTCCGTTCCAGCCGCTCCACGGCCCGGTCCAGCTCTGGCGGGCAGCCGCGTTCGAGCCGCAGGCGCTCGCAGGCTCGGGCGGCGAGCGCCTCCGTGGCTTCCACGGGCACTACGGCGAGGTCGTGCTCGC
>JANMJY010000079.1:0-34639 GCA_031371615.1 Actinomycetes bacterium
GCCATCCGTGACGGTTGTCCCGGCAGGCTCGGGGCATGCCCTCCCTGCCCGTGTCGCGCCGGCGGGCGCTCGTACTCGCGGCGGCAGCGCTCGTGCTGCTCGTCGTGGCCGGGCGCACGCTGGCCGGCGCGGGTACCGCGACCTCGCAGCCGGCCACCGCGCTCGTCCCTGAGCGCGCCGCCGCGGCGCCCAAGCTCGTCGTCCATGTCGCCGGCGCAGTCAGGCGGCCCGGCCTCTACCGCCTGGCCGAGGGCAAACGGGTCGCCGACGCGGTCGCCCGTGCGGGCGGAGCGACCGCGCCGGCCGACACTGCCGCGATCAATCTCGCCGCGCCGCTCGCCGACGGGATGCAGGTGCTCGTGCCGCGCCGCGCCTCGGTTGCGGCCGCCGGTGCGGGGCAGGCGCCGGCGGGTCGGGTCAGCCTCGGCTCGGCGACCGTCGAGCAGCTGGACGCTCTGCCCGGGGTCGGGCCGGTGACCGCCAAGAAGATCGTCGACTACCGGTCGGCACACGGTGGTTTCCGCTCGGTCGACGACCTCGACGCGATTCCCGGCATCGGGCCTGCGCGCATCGAACAGCTACGCGAGCTCGTGTCACCGTGATCGAGCGCAGCTGGCCCACACTTCTGGTGCTGGCGACGTGTCTCGGGCTCGCGCTCGCGAACGCTGTGCGGGCTCCGGCCCTCGTTCTCGGAGTGGTCGGCCTCGCTGCAACGGGCGTGGTGCTGCTGTCTCCCACCGCCCGGCTGCCGGCCCTCGGGCTGGCGCTCGCGCTCGCGGGCTGGTGGTTCGGCTCGGTCCGGCTCGGAGCGCTCGATCGCAGCGTGCTCGAGCCGGAAGTCGGCCGCTCGGCCGCCGTCACTGCGGTCGTGACCGGTCCGGTGCGAAAGACCGAGTTCGCGCTGCGCGTGCCTGCTGAGGTGCATCGGTTTGGGAACCGTTTGCTCAGGGAGCGCGTGCTGCTCGAGTTGCCTGTCGGTCGCTCGCCGCCTCAGGGCGCCGTCCTCGAGCTTCGTGTGCGGGTGGATGCTCCTCGCGGTCCCGAGAACGGCTTCGACGAGCGCGGGTGGCTGGCCCGACGCGGCGTTCATGTCGTGCTCCATGGCGGCGACTGGCGGCTAGTCGGCCGACGCGGAGGCATCGGCGGCGTCTCCGATCGACTCCGTGCGCATGTCGCACACGCAATCGCGCCCGGCCTCGACGGGGAGCGACGCGCGGTGGTCGTCGGGATCGTGCTCGGCGAGGACGAAGGGCTTACGGACGAGCTTCGCGACAGCTTCAAGGCCTCCGGTCTCTACCACCTCCTGGCCGTCTCCGGGCAGAACATCACGTTCCTCGCGCTCAGCGTGCTCGGGTTGGCGTGGCTGCTCGGTGTCCCTCGGCTCGCGGCCGAGGTCGTCGCGCTCGTCGCGATCGGCGCGTACGTGCTCGCAGTCGGCTGGCAGCCCTCAGTCGTGCGGGCCGGTGTCGCGGGAGGGCTGGCGTCGCTGGCGTGGCTCCTGTCGCGGCCGCGCGATCGCTGGCACTTCCTCTCGCTCGGCGCCGCGGTCCTGCTCGCCTGGACTCCGGCGAGCCTGCTCGAGCCCGGCTTCCAGCTCTCCTTCGCGGCCGTCGGGTCGATCTTCCTGCTGCTGCCGAGACTGCGTCTCGCGCTCGAGGGGTACCCGTTGACCGACTGGTTGCGCGAGGCGCTCGCTGTCTCGACGGCCTGCGGAGCGGCCACCGCACCGATCCTGTGGCTCCAGTTCGGGAGCGTGCCCGTCTACTCCCTACTGGCGAATGTGCTCGTCACCCTGGCGATGGGCCCGCTCCTCGGGCTCGCGCTCCTGGGCTCGCTGTTTCAGCCGCTGCTGCCCTCGGCGGCGCTGGCGCTCGCGTTCTTGAACGGCTGGATCGCCGCTTACATCACGCTTTGCGCGCGGCTCGTCGGCGGATTGCCGTTCGCTCGCATCGGTTCCGGCGTGGCGGTCTGCGTCCTGCTCGGGACGCCACTGGCCTTCCTTGCCCTGCAGCGGCTGCCGCGCTGGCGTCGTCGCGCAGCGATCGCGTGCGCGGCAACGGTCGCGCCGGCGCTGCTGGTCTGGCAACTCTTTCCCACGGCGAAGCTGCCCCCGCCGACCGGGCTCCGGATCACGTTTCTCGACGTGGGGCAGGGGGACGCGGCGCTGCTGCAGGTCCCCGAGGGGGCGATCCTCGTCGACCAGGGGCCGCCCGAGGCGAAGGTCGCGCAGCAACTTCGTGGGCTCGGTGTGCGGCGACTCGCCGCGGTCGTGCTGACGCATCCTCAGCGCGACCACATTGGCGGCGCCGAAGACGTGATCCGCCGTTTGGTCGTCGATCGGGTGCTCGATCCGCGCCTCGCCGTCTCGGGCCCGTACGAGCGGGCGGCGCTCGCCGGCGCCGCGAAGCGCGGCGTCGAGGTCCATGAGACGCGAGCCGGGGCCGCGTTCCGGCTGGGACGGCTGCGGCTGCGCGTGCTCTGGCCCGATCGGGCAGGAACGCCGACGGAGGATCCGAATCTGCTTCCGATCGTCATCCTCGCGACGTACGGAGAGGTGGACGCTCTTCTGACCGCCGACGCCGAGACGGACGTGACGGCTCCGCTGGTCTCCCGCCACATCGAGATCCTGAAAGTGGCTCACCACGGGTCCGCCGACCCGGGTCTCGCGGACGAGCTTCGCGAGTTACGGCCGGCGATCGCGGTCATCTCCTGCGGCCTCGGCAACGACTACGGCCACCCGCGCGCCTCGACCGTCGCCGCGCTCAAAGCGAGTCCCGGGCTCCGCCTCTTCCGCACCGACTTGAACGGGCAGGTCGTGGTCGAGTCGGACGGCCGGCGGATCAGTGTCCGGACGGCGCGTTGAGTAGGCTGGACACGTGGCCGAATCTCCCGACCTGAAGGTCGTCTATCTGCTCACCGGCAGCGACCGCCCGAAGATCGAGACCGCGCTCGGACGGCTCCGGCGCCACTTCGAGCCCGAGGCAGTGGAGCTCGTCTCGGCGCAGGAAGCGTCGGGTGAGGATGCGGGCGCGCTCTGCAACGTCGGCAGCCTCTTCGGCGACGCCAGGCTCGTTGTCGTCGAGGGCGTCGATGGTCGCCGGAACGCCGACGGCAGGCTCGCGAACGGCTGGAAGGCCGCCGACGTGAAGGCGATCGAGGCGTACCTGGCATCTCCGGCGCCGGGCACGGTGCTCGCGCTCGTCGCCGAGGAGCTGAAGAAGGACGCGCCGCTGACCAAGGCCTGCGCGAAGTCGGGCGAGGTGCTCGCGTTCGAGGTCGCGAAGCGGAACGTCAACCAGTGGGTGGCCGAGCGCTTCCGCCAGGCAGGAGCGCGTGCGGAGCCGGACGCGTGCGCTGCACTGATCCAGCTCGTCGGCGAGGACTTCTACCAGCTCGCGAACGAGATCGACAAGCTCGCGCTCTGGGCCGGCGACGAGCCGATCGGCGAGCACGAGGTGGAACTACTCGTGGCTGCGGTCGCCGAGACGCCGACGTTCGCACTCACCGATGCCTGGGCGCAGCGCGACACCGGACGGACGCTCGCCGCGAGCGAGACGATCTTCGAGCGGGAGGGCCGTCCCCGCCGGGACACGGCGCCGCGGCTCGCCGGCGCACTCGTCAACCACCTCTCGTTCATGCGCCGCTGCCGGCAGCTCGCGGCAGACGGCGTGCGGCCGCGCGACGCGGCGGCGACCATGAAGCGGCATCCGTTCTACGTCGAGAAGGTCTTCGCGCAGGCGTCGAACTTCTCGGACGAGGAGCTTCGCGAAGGGGTCGTTCGGTTGGCCCGGCTCGACCATGCGCTCAAGGGCGGCAGCAAGCTGACGCCCGACCTCGAGCTCCAGCGAGCCCTGATCGACCTGAGCTGCGAGACGTAGCCGCTCTGGCTGACGTGCTTCGGCCGCGAAAGCGGCCCTTTAGGGGTCTTCGCGCGCTGAGCATCCGCTTCTGCGGATGCTCAGTCTGCGCTACTTGATCAGCCGGGCGGCGCGGGCCTTCTTGCGCGCAGCCGTGTTCTTGTGGATCGCGCCGCGCGAGGTGGCCTTGTCGACCGTCCGCACGAGCTCCAGGTGCTCCGCGGCGACCTTGTCCTTGTCGCCCGCCGTCACCGCCGCCTCCAGCCGCTTCGTCACGGTCTTGACCGTCGAGCGGTAGCGAAGGTTCTCGTCGCGCTGACGAAGGGCGGAGCGGACGCGCTTTTCCTGTTGTCTGATGTTCGGCATTCGAGGTAGCCCGCATGTGGTGGGCGCGCAGGATCGTAGCAGCAAGCCATTTCAGATGGCCTCGTTCCTATACTCGCTGCGTGGACGAGCGAGCCCAGGGACGGAGGCTCGCCTGGTCGACTGCGATCTTCTCGGCCGCGACGGGCCTCTCGCGCGTCCTCGGGTTGATCCGGGAGATCGTCGCGGCCAACTACTTCGGCGCGCGCGGCCCGATCAACGCCTTTACCGTCGCGTTCCAGATCCCGAACCTCGTGCGGGCGCTCGTCGCCGACGCGGCGCTTTCGTCCGCATTCGTGCCCGTCTTCAGCGAGCTGCTCGAGAAGGGCGAGCGGGCGCGCGCCTGGCGCGTTGCATCGACCGTCTTCTGGCTCTTCCTGCTGCTCGTCGGCGGCCTGACTGCGCTCTTCATCCTGGCCGCCCCGCTGCTGATGCCGCCGCTCACCGACGCCTACGACAACCTGACGGTGACGCTGTCGCAGATCCTCTTTCCGATCGTCGTCCTGCTCGGCCTCTTCGGGATCGTCACCGGGATCCTGAACAGCTACGACGAGTTCTCGATCCCCGCGTTGACGCCGGTCTTCTGGAACCTCGCGATCATCGCCGGCCTCGTGTTCGGCGTCCCCCAGGCCGACACCGACAGCTCGAAGCTCTACATCTACGCAGGTTCGATCGTCGCCGGCACGGTGCTCCAGCTGCTGCTGCCGCTCCCGTGGCTGCGCGGGCGCGACGGCCGGCTGCGCCTCGTGCTCGACCTCAGAGATCCGATGGTCAGGCAGGTCTTCAAGCTGATGGGGCCGGTGATGCTCGGCCTCGGGCTGATCAACGTCAATGCGGTGATCGGGACGTTCGTCGCCTCCAAGTGGATCGACCCGACGATCGCTCCGAAGGCGATCGACTACGCGTTCCGGATCTACATGCTGCCGCAGGGGATGTTCTCGGTCGCCGTCGCCACCGTGCTCTTCCCGACGCTCGCCCGGTCTGCGGCCCGCGGCGACATGGCCGGCTTTCGCGACACGATCGGACAGGGGATCCGCCAGATCAACTTCCTGCTGATCCCGTGTGCGGTGGTCTCGATCGTCCTCGCCGAGCCGATCATCCGGCTGCTCTACGAGCGTGGTGCCTTCGAGCCCGACCAGACACACGTGGTCGCGGGAGCTCTCGCCGCCTTCTCGGTCGGGCTTACCTTCAACGGGATGATGCTGATGCTGAACCGGGGCTTCTTCAGCCTGCAGGAGCCGTGGATCCCGACGCTCGTCGCTCTCGCGAACCTCGCGCTGAACGTCGTGCTCTACGTGGTCTTCTACCGCGTCGGAGTGTGGGGAATCCCGCTCGCGATCTCGCTGGCCAACATCGCGGGGGTCGCGATGCTGCTCGTCGCGCTGCGGCGACGCATCGGCAGCATCGACCTGAGCTCGACCATCCGCTCGTTCGTGCTCGTCTCGCTTGCGTCGGCGGCGCTCGCCGGGGTCTCTTACGGCGTCTGGCGTGTCCTCGACGACGCGCTCGGCCGCTCGTTTGGGGCGCAGGTCATCTCGCTCGGCTCCGCGCTCGTCGCGGGCGGGATCGTCTACCTGATCGCGTGCAAGGCGCTTCGGGTGCGCGAGATCGCGGCGCTACTATCGCTGCGAGACCGCTTCCGCAGGGCCTGATCCCGCATGGACCAAGCACACATCCGCAACTTCTCGATCATCGCCCACATCGACCATGGGAAGTCGACCCTGGCCGATCGCATCCTCCAGCTCACAGACACGGTCGCCGACCGCGACATGAAGGAGCAGCTGCTCGACTCGATGGACCTCGAGCGCGAGCGCGGGATCACGATCAAGGCGCAGGCGGTGCGCGTGCTCTGGAAGGGCCATCAGCTGAACCTGATCGATACGCCCGGCCACGTGGACTTCACCTATGAGGTCTCGCGCTCGCTACAGGCCTGCGAGGGCGCGCTGCTCGTCGTCGACGCGGCGCAGGGGATCGAGGCGCAGACCCTCGCGAACGCCTACCTCGCGATCGAGAACAACCTCGAGATCGTCCCGCTGGTGAACAAGATCGACCTGCCTCAGGCCGATCCCGACGGCGCTGCCGCGGAGGTCGCCGACCTGATCGGGGACGACCCCGACAACGTCCTCCGCATCTCGGCCAAGACGGGCCTCGGGGTCGAGGACGTGCTCGACGCGATCGTCGAGCGGATCCCGCCGCCCGAGGGCGATCCCGACTCCCCTGCCCGCGCCCTGATCTTCGACTCGTCGTACGACCAGTACCGAGGCGTCGTCGCGTTCGTCCGCGTCGTCGACGGCCGCTTCGAGACGCGCGACGTGCTGCGCGCGATGGCGCAGGGCACCCGCTTCGAGGCGGAGGAGCTCGGCTTCCTGACGCCCGAGCGCCATCCCGTCAAGGCGCTTCAGGCGGGCGAGGTCGGCTACGTGATCACCGGTCTGAAGGACGTGTCGAAGCTCGGCGTCGGCGACACGCTCACGGCGGAGAAGCGGCCCGCGGCCGAGCCGGTGCCCGGCTACAAGGAAGTCAAGCCGATGGTCTTCGCGGGGCTCTTCCCCTCCGACTCCGACGAGTACCCGGAGCTCCGCGACGCGCTCGAACGGCTGAAGCTGAACGACAGCGCGCTGTTCTACGAGCCCGAGACCTCGCAGGCACTCGGCTTCGGTTTCCGCTGCGGCTTCCTCGGCCTGCTCCACATGGAGATCGTCCGCGAGCGCCTCGAGCGCGAGTTCGATCTCGATCTGATCGTCACCGCCCCGACGGTCGCCTATCGCGTCCAGGCCCGCCCAGGGGGCGACTGGATCGAGGTGCACAACCCGGCGGACATGCCGAATGAGATCGAGGCGGTCGAGGAGCCGTACATCAAGGCCTCGATCATCGTCCCCAAGGAGTACGTCGGCGCCGTGATGGAGCTCTGCAACGAGCGTCGCGGCAGCTTCGACCACATGGAGTACCTCTCCGAGGAGCGCGTGCACCTGACCTACGAGCTCCCGCTCGGCGAGATCGTGCTCGACTTCTACGACCACCTGAAGTCGCGCACCCGCGGCTACGCGAGCTTCGACTACGACATGGCCGGGTTCAAGGCTGGTCACCTCGTGCGCGTCGACGTGCTCGTCGCCGGCGAGCCGGTCGATGCGCTCTCGCTGATCATCCACCGGGAGTTCGCCTACGACCGGGGCAAGCTGCTCGTCGAGCGGCTGCGAAAGGAGATCCCGCGCCAGTTCTTCGACGTACCGATCCAGGCCGCGATCGGCGCCAGGATCATCGCCCGCGAAACCGTGAAGGCGAAGCGGAAGGACGTGCTCGCCAAGTGCTACGGCGGCGACATCTCGCGGAAGCGGAAGCTGCTCGAGAAGCAGAAGAAAGGCAAGAAGAGGATGAAGCAGGTCGGCGGCGTCGAGGTGCCGCAGGAGGCATTCCTCGCCGTTCTCAACCTGGACAACGACCGCAAATGACCGTCGCTCGCGGCGCGCGCCACCTCTACGTCCACCTCCCTTTCTGTGCGCACCGGTGCGGCTACTGCGACTTCGTCACCGTCGTCGGCCGCAACGGCGACCACGGCGCGTACGTGGACGCGCTGCTCGCGGAGCTCGACCTGGAGCGCGGCCTGCTCGCGGACGAGGTCGACACCGTCTTCCTCGGCGGCGGCACGCCCACGTTCACCGAGCCGGCTGCGCTCGCGCGTCTCCTGGCAGGCCTGCCGCCGGCCGGCGAGACCACGGTCGAGGCCAACCCCGAGACCGTCACGCCCGGCCTCGCCGCGCTGCTCCGCGAGCACGGCGTCAACCGCGTCTCGCTCGGCGCCCAGAGCTTCCAGCCGCACCTGCTCGAGACGCTCGAGCGGCGCGCGCGCCCGGCCGACGTCCGCGCCGCGGTGCCGACTCTGCGGGCTGCGGGCTTCGACAACGTCTCGCTGGACCTCATCTACGGGATTCCGGGCCAGAGCCTGGCCGATCTCGAGCGCGATCTGGCGGAAGCGATCGCGCTCGAGCCCGAGCACCTCTCCTGCTACGAGCTCGAGGCGAAGCCCGGCACGCGCTTCACGCACGCGCACGGCGAGGAGCTGGAGCGGCAGGCCGACGCGATGGAGGACTACTTCGAGCGCGTCGTCGAGGCGCTGACCGGGGCCGGCTACCGGTGGTACGAGACGGCGAACTTCTGCCG
Organism: Actinomycetes bacterium; assembly: GCA_031371615.1. Classification (GTDB taxonomy): domain Bacteria; phylum Actinomycetota; class Thermoleophilia; order Gaiellales; family Gaiellaceae; genus Gaiellasilicea. The sequence continues at coordinate 8,379 of JANMJY010000079.1, forward strand.
AGTGGAGGAAGAGCGAGACCTCAGGGCTCAGCACAATCTCGGTTACTGGCTCGGGCGCGACTACCTCGGGATCGGGGTCGGCGCCGTGTCGACGGTCGCCGGCGCCCGTTGGCGAAACGCTCCGAGCCTGGCCCGTTACGTGACCGCAATCGAGCGGGGCGAGAAGCCGCTGCGCGAGCAAGAGCCGCTCGACGCCGGGGTGCAGGCGCGGGAGCGGGTGCTCCTCGGCCTCAGGCTCGACGAGCCGCTGGCGCTCGCCGGCCTCGGCGCAGCGGTCGATCCGCGTGCGCTCGAGCGCCTCGAGCGGCTCGGCCTCGCGGAGATGAGCGGGGGCGGCTCCGCGCTCGCGCTGACTCGCCGGGGCCGCTTCCTCGGCGGCGGCGTCACCGCCGAGCTGCTCTCGGACGGGTAAAATTCCCTGCAAATGGAGCAGCTGAGCACACGCAAGCGGGACATTCTCCGCCGGGTCGTCGAGGAGTACATCGCCACGGGCGAGCCGGTCGGCTCGAAGACCATCGTCGACAGCTCGGGCCTCGGCGTCTCGGCATCGACGGTTCGCGGAGAGCTTGCCGAGCTCGAGTCGCTCGGGCTGCTCACACATCCGCACACCTCGGCGGGCCGGATCCCGACCGACTCCGGGTACCGCTTCTACGCGGGCGAGGTGCTCGAGCGCCAGGTGCTGCGGCCCGAGCGCTTCCCGCTCGACCTGACGTCGATGCGCAGCGAGGTCGAGGCGGCGCTCCAGTCCACGACCGAGATGCTCGGCCAGGTGACGCGCCTGCTCGCGCTCGTCTCGGCGCCCGGCCACGAGACGGCGACCGTGCGCCACATCGAGGTCCTGCTGTTGCAGCCGACGCTGGTCGTGGTCGTGACGATCACGTCTGCGGGCGGCGTCGCGAAGAAGCTCGTCACCTTCACCAGCCCGGTCGACCCGGGCTTGGCGGCGTGGGCGAACGAGTACCTGAACGAGCGCCTGACGGGAGTCGGGCTCGGGACCCACCAGGTGCGGAAGCGCTTCGACGATCCCAGCCTGTCCGCCGGCGAGCGGGCTTTCCTCGACGCGCTCAAGCCTGCGTTCGTCGAGCTCGTCACGCCGGCGGCGCAGTCGCTCTACGTCGGCGGAGCCGCGTCCCTGCTCGACGACGTACGGGCGGACGAGCTGGAGGCCTGCCGCCGGCTGCTGTCCGTGCTCGAGAAGCGCGCCGCCGTGCTCGAGCTGATGAACGACGCGTTCGACGCGCGCCGGCCGTTCGTCCGGGTCGGGCTCGACCACCCCGGGCTGCACGACGTCGCGCTCGTCGGCGCCACCTACGGGCTACCGACCCGCACGCTTGGCACGATCGGCGTGTTCGGGCCGGTGCGGATGGACTACGCGAAGGCGGTGCGCACCGTCCGTGCCGCCTCGTTCGAGCTCTCCCGCCTCGTCGCTTCGGCGTACGAAGAGGACTGACCGCCCCGGTACCCTTGCTCGAATGGCCACCGCGGAACGGGACTACTACGAGCTGCTCGGCGTCGCGCGCGGCGCGACCGACGCCGAGATCAAGAAAGCGTTTCGCAAGCTCGCGCGCGAACTGCACCCGGACGTCTCCAAGGAGGCAGATGCCCAGGAGCGCTTTCGCGAGGTCGCCGAGGCCTACGAGGTGCTCTCCAACGCGGAAACCCGCCAGCTCTACGACCGGTACGGGCATGCGGGCCTGCGCAAGGGCGGCTACACGCCGGCGGACTTCAACCTCTCGAACCTGACCGACATCTTCTCGGCCTTCTTCGGCGACGACCTGTTCGGGCGCAACCGGGCCGGACGAGCCCGCGGTGGCGACGTCGGCCTGGCCGTCCCGATCGAACTCGCAGAGGCCTTTACCGGCGTCAAGCGCACGGTCGAGGTCGAGGTGGCGGCCGCGTGTGAGCGCTGCGAGGGTGAGGGCGCCGAGCCGGGGACTGAGCGCGTTACCTGCACGACCTGTGGTGGCCAGGGGCAGCTGCGGCAGGTCTCGCGCAGCGTCTTCGGCGAGTTCGTCCGCGCCCAGGCCTGCCCCACCTGCGGCGGGGCGGGCCAGGTCGTCGAGACGCCGTGCACGAATTGCGACGGCGCCGGACGCCTCCTCGAGCTGACGGACCTCGAGGTCGAGATTCCGGCGGGGATCCACGACGGCCAGCAGATCCGGATCCGCGGCGCCGGCCATGCGGGTGCCAGCGGCGGGCTTCCCGGCGACGCCTACGTCGAGGTGCACGTGGCACGCGATCCCCGCTTCGAGCGCGACGGTGACGACATCCTGGCGTCCGTCGACCTGACCATCGTCCAAGCGGCGAAGGGAGCGCACCTGACCGTGCCCACGCTGGAGGGCGACGCGGAACTGGACTTCGAGCCCGGCACCCAGCCGGGCGAGGTGCGCGTGCTCCGCGGGAAGGGGATGCCGTCCGTGCAGCACTCCGGTCGCGGCGACCACCGCGTGCTCGTGAACGTCGCGGTTCCGCGGAAGCTCACCGACGAGCAGCGTGAGTTGCTCGACCGCTTCGAGGAGCTCTCCGGTGAGGACACCTATCGACGCGACGAGGGCTTCTTCGAGAAGCTCAGAAGCGCACTCCGCTGAGCATTCTCAAGCGAGTCTCGATCACCGTCCCGCCCGCGCGGTCGGAGGAGGCGCGGGCCGTCATGCTCGAGCTCTTTCCCGAAGGATTCGAGGAGATCGAGGGCGCCGGCGGACTGGAGATCGCCGCGTACACGAACGCTGCCGGCGAGGAGCGGATCTGGCAGGCCTTCGGCGGCGCGGCCTCCGCCGAGGTGGAGGAAGACTGGGAAGACCGCTGGCGGCAGTTCCACAGGCCGGTCCGGGTCGGCCGGCTCTGGATCGGCCCGCCCTGGGAGGAACCGGACGGCGACGCGATCGCGGTCGTGATCGACCCGGGCCGCGCATTCGGCACCGGCGGACATCCTACGACGCAGCTCTGTCTCCAACTGCTCGAGGCTGAGGAGCGGGGGAGCGTGCTCGATGTCGGCTGCGGCTCCGGCGTCCTCTCGATCGCGGCGGCGAAGCTCGGCTTCGCCCCGGTGCTGGCGTTCGACTTCGACCCTCAGGCAGTCGAGGCGAGCGAGCGGAACGCGGCCGACAACAGCGTCTCGATCGACGTCAGCCAGGCCGACCTGCGCGAGGACGCGCTGCCCGACACCGACCTCCTGATCGCGAACATCGCTGCCGAGGCAGCGCTCGCGCTCTCCTCGCGCGTGCGCTCGGCGCGGGTGATCACCTCCGGGTACCTCGTCTCCGACGAGCCGACGCTCGACGGCTACCGCGTCGAGCGACGCGTGCAGGACGGCGGCTGGGCTGCGGACCTCCACGTACGCGGTTAGCCTTTCGCGCGGATGGCGAGCTTCTCCGTCAGCTTCCTCGGCTGCAAGGTCTCCCAGACCGACGCGCAGGCGTTGCGCGAGCGACTGGTGCGCGACGGGCATCGTGAAGTCGAAGGTCGCGGGGATGTTGCGGTCGTCAACACCTGCTGCGTCACGAACGAGGGTCTCGCCAAGTCGCGCCAGGCGGCCTCCCGTGCGGCGCGCACCCACGCTCGCGTCTACGTGACCGGGTGCGGCGCGCGGCTGTCGGACACGGCGTTCGCCGGGCTGCCCGCGAACGTCACGGTCGTTGCGGGCCAGATCGAGCAGGCCGTCGAGGCGGTCGCCGGCGACGTGGGCGCGATCGGCTGCGTGCAGGGGGCCGCAAGGCTCGACCGCGTGCGCGCGTTCGTGAAGATCCAGGACGGCTGCTCGTTCTCGTGTGCGTTCTGCGTGATCCCGCTCGTCCGCGGCGCCACGCGGAGCCGCAGCGCCGACGCGGTGCTCGGCGAGATCCGCAGGCGCGTCGCGCAGGGTCACCGCGAGATCGTCCTCACGGGCGTCAACCTCGGCTGCTTTCGCGACCGCGTAGCCGGCCACACACTTGCGTCGCTGATCCGTGCCGCCGGTGCGATCGAGGGCGTCGAACGGCTCCGGCTCTCCTCGATCGAGATCAACCACGTCGACGCCGAGCTCGTGGCCGCGCTCCGGGAGACGCCGGTCGTCGGACCACACCTGCACGTGCCGCTGCAGTCCGGCGACGACGGCGTGCTCCGCGCGATGTCCCGCCGCTATTCCGTCGCGACCTACCTGCGCAAGCTCGAGCCGCTCGACGACTTCAACCTGACAGCCGACGTGATCGTCGGCTTCCCCGCGGAGGACGAGCCGGCCTTCGAACGGACGCTCGAGACCGTGCGCGCGGCGCGGCTGACGAAGGTGCACGTCTTTCCCTACTCGCCCCGGCCGGGAACGCGTACAGCGGCCGAGGACACGGTGCCGCCCGAGGTCAAGAAGGACAGGAGCGCCCGGCTGCGAGCGCTCTCGGACGACGCCTGCCGTGCGCGCTGGGCCGGGAAGGTCGGTCGAGACGACGTCGTGCTCGTCGACCGGCCGGGCCGCGGCTACGGCGCCGACTACTCGCCCTGGCTCGTCGATGGCCCGCTGGGCGAGCTCGTTCGCGTCACGGGCCGCGCCGTCACCAAGGAGGGGATCCTCGCCGATGTCGCCTGACGACTGTCTCTTCTGCAAGCTCGCCCGCGAGGGCGACCACGTCGCGAAGACGGACGGTTTCGTCGCGATCCGCGACATCAATCCGCAGGCGGAGAAGCACCTGCTCGTCCTGCCGGAGCGGCACATCGACACCTTCCGCGACATCGCGGAGTTCCCCGCGGACGAGGCGAAGCGGATGCTCGACTTCGTCGCGGAGGTGGCACGGAGCGCCGGGCTCGAGGACTACCGCGTGCTCGTCAACGTCGGTCCGGGTGGCGGCCAGACGGTCTTCCACCTACATTGGCACATCCTTGGTGGAAAGATCCGAGGGTTCCCGCAATGACCTTGATCGCCGAAATAGAGTCTCAGCTCACCGACGCGATGCGCGAGGGCGACGCCGCGCGCCGCGACACGCTCCGGCTGATCCTCTCCAGCCTGCGCGGCGCCGAGAAGGAGCTGCAGCGCCCGCTGCACGAGGACGAGGAGCTGCAGGTGCTGCAGCGGGAGCGGAAGAAGCGCCTCGAAGCCGCCGAGGCGTTCCGCGCCGGCGGCCGCGAGGAGCAGGCCGGGAAGGAAGAGGACGAGCTCGACGTGCTGGAGGAGTTCATGCCCGAGCCGATCTCCGAGGACGAGCTCGAGGCGATCGTCGACGACGTGATCGCCGAGGTCGGTGCGACGAGCATGCGCGACATCGGCCGGGTGATGGCGGACGTGATGCCGCAGGTCGCCGGCCGCGCGGACGGCTCGGCCGTGAGCCAGCTCGTTCGTGAGAAGCTCGCCTAGCCGGCTGCGCTGCGCTCAAGTCCGCATGTTTTTCAACTGATAAGGCTCTTACCCGGGGACAATCCCAAATTTGAGGAGCACCTCTTGAAGCGCAAGCTGATCTTTGCCGTCCTGACCGCCCTGCTCGTAGGCTCCGGCGTCGCCGCGGCCGGCGGGATGCGGGGCGGCGCCGAAGGCACCGACACCACGCCCACAGCCGCCACGGTGCAGCAGGAGGTTCCGGCAGCGGTCGTACCCGTCGCGAGTCTGCCGGCCGTGACCAAGGCCGCGACCGACGAGGGCGCCCAGAACGACGTCGACGACGCGCAGGTCGGCGACGTTGACGACGACCAGGTCGGAAACGTGGACGACGGTGCGAAGGACAACGTGGACGAAGGCCAGGTCGGCAATGCCGACGAGGGCGCGCAGGACAACGTCGACGACGGCCAGGCCGGCAACATCGACGACGGTGAGCAGGACAACGGCGACGACGGCGAGGTCGGCAACGTCGAGGACGGCCAACAGGGCAACGTCGACGAAGGCGATTCCGGCGACGGCGGCAACGGCAACGGAGAGAACGAGGGCTAGCCGGCTCGTCCGCGAGCAGCTCGCCTGGTCCGGCGAGGCCACCTCCGCGATCACGTTGTCGCGGGGGTGGTTTTCGGTCCTTGCGGAGGACTTCTACTCGAACGAGCCGTCCCTGAACGCGCGGCGTGCCTGCCGACCCGCTCGCCTACACTGACCCGCGTGCAGGAAGTCCTCTCGGTCCCGAACGAGGTCGCCGCCGAGCTCGCGGGCGTCGGCGACGGCGTGCTGGACTCGCTGCGTGACCGGCTGCACTGCACGCTCCGCCTGCGCGGGAACCAGTTGACGATCGAGGGCGACGACGTCCGCGTCGCGGCGGCTCGCGCAGTCGTCGGCGAGCTCGTGGAGCTGGTCGAGGGCGGGCACGAGATCGGGCCGGACACCGTCGGCGCCGTTGTCGCGGCGCTCGACCAGGCCGAGGACATCCGCGAGGTCTTCTCCGACGTCGTCTGGCGTCATCGCGGCAAGAAGATCGCTCCCAAGACGGTGACGCAGAAACGCTACGTCGACGCGATCCGCAACCGGACGGTGACCTTCGGGATCGGCCCGGCGGGCACCGGCAAGACCTACCTCGCGATGGCGCTCGCGGTCGCCGCGCTCGCGGAGAAGCAGGTCGGCCGGATCATCCTCACGCGCCCCGCGGTCGAGGCGGGGGAGCGGCTCGGATTCCTGCCGGGGCGACATGCTCGCGAAGGTCGATCCCTACCTGCGGCCGCTCTTCGACGCGCTCCACGACATGCTCGACGCCGACAAGCTGACGGCGCACATGGAGCGCGGCGTGATCGAGGTCGCGCCGCTCGCCTTCATGCGGGGACGTACGCTCAACGACTCGTTCATCATCCTCGACGAGGCGCAGAACACCTCGCCGGAGCAGATGCAGATGTTCCTGTCCCGGCTCGGCTTCGGCTCGAAGGTCGTCGTCACCGGCGACGTGACGCAGGTCGACCTCCCTCGCGACCAGTCGTCCGGCCTGATCCAGGTGCGGGACATCCTCGGCTCGATCGACGGGATCGAGTTCGTCGAGTTCTCGCACGAGGACGTCGTCAGGCACAAGCTCGTGCAGCGGATCGTCGAGGCCTACAAGCACCACGCCGAAGAGACCGGCACCGCCCGCAAGCGGTGAGCATGCTGACCATCGAGGTCGAGAACCGGAGCGGGGCCGAGGTGGACGAGGCGGCCGCCGTCGAGCTGGCCAGGCGGGTTCTCGCTGCGGAGGGAGTCGAGGACGGCGAGCTCGGGCTCGCGTTCGCCGGGGCTGAAGAGATGCGTGAGCTCAAGCGCGATCACCTCGGCATCGACGAGGCCACCGACGTCCTCTCGTTTCCGATCGACGGCCGGGAGGAGCTGGCGGAGGGGATGCCGCGCGCGCTTGGCGACGTCGTTCTGTGCCCGCAGGTCGTCGGCGAGGAGTGGCGGACGCCGCTCGTGCACGGCCTTCTGCATCTGCTCGGCTACGAGCACGGCGAGGCGATGGAGCAGCGAGAGGAGGCGCACGCGTGAGGCCCCGGACGACACCGTCGATCCTCGAGTCGTTCAACTACGCCTTCGAGGGGATCATCCACGTGCTCCGCACCCAGCGGAACCTGCGCATCCATTTCATCGTGGCGGTGCTCGTCCTCGTCGCCGCGCTCGTCTCGGACGTCGACAAGCTCGAGCTGATTGCGCTGCTGCTCGCGATCGCGTTCGTCCTGATCGCGGAGATGCTGAACACCGCCGTCGAGGCTGCCATCGACGTCGCGACCACCTCGTTCGACCCGATGGCCAAGCTCGCGAAGGACATCGCCGCGGGCGCCGTCCTGATCGCGACCGCCGTCGCAGTCGCGGTCGGCTACCTCGTCTTCTCCGGCCAGGTGGCGACTCGCAGCTCGAAGCTGCTCGACCGGCTGACCGACGCGTCCGCAGAGCTGACCCTCGTCGCGCTCGTGCTGACGACGATCGTCGTGATCGGCACGAAAGCGCTCACCGGCCGCGGAACGCCGCTCCGCGGTGGCCTGCCGTCCGGCCACTCCGCCGTCGCCTTCGCGGGCTGGATGGCCGCGACGCTGATCCTCGGCGACTCGAAGCACCACTTCCTGATCTCGTCGCTGACGTTCATCATGGCGTTGCTCGTGGCCCAGACACGCGTCGAGTCCGGCGTGCACTCCTCCGTCGAGGTGCTCTACGGCGGCGTGCTCGGTGCGCTCGTGACGCTCGCGGTCTTCCAGGTTGCGCAGTGAGCGAGGACCTGGTCGTCAAGGCGGAAGCGGTGGCGGAGAGGGCCTATGCGCCGTACTCGAACTACCACGTCGGCGCCGTAGTCCGCACGACCGACGGGCGCGAGTTCGAAGGCGTCAACGTCGAGAACGCCGCCTATCCGCTCGGCGTCTGCGCCGAGAAGAGCGCGCTCGTCGCCGCGGTCGCCGCCGGCTACGGCCCGGGTCGAATCTCCGCGATCGGGATCACCGCCTCGCCCTGCGGCGGCTGCCGCCAGTGGCTGCACGAGTTCAAGATCCCCGAGGTCAGCTTCAGGCGCGCCGACGGCTCGATCGCGACCTACCAGGCCGGCGGGCTGCTGCCGGACACCTGGGACCTCCCGGACGCGTGAAGAGCGGCTTCGTCGCCGTCGCCGGCCGCCCGAACGTCGGCAAGTCGACGCTCGTGAACTCCCTCGTCGGCGAGAAGATCGCGATCACCTCGGCGGTGCCGAACACGACCCGGCGCCGGATCTACGGCGTCGCGAATGGTGAGGATCACCAGCTCGTCCTCGTCGACCTGCCGGGGTTCCAGCGCCCGATGGACAAGCTGACGAAGCGGATGCAGAACACCGTTGACACCTCATTCGAGGACATCGACGTCGTGCTCTTCGTCGTCTCCGCGCGCGACCGGATCGGCGCCGGCGACCGCTTCATCGCGCGCAGGGTGTTCGCGCTCGGCAAGCCGGTGATCATCGCCGTCAACAAGGTGGACAACCTCAAGCCCGGCCACATCATCAGCCAGATGAAAGCGGCCGGCCAGCTGGGCGACTTCCACGCGCTCCACCCGGTGAGCGCGAAGACGAAGGACGGGATCGACGAGCTGCGCGGCGACCTCCTCTACCTCCTGCCCGAGGGCCAGCCCTTCTTCGAGCGCGAGTCGGCGACCGACCAGACAAGCGCGGAGCGGATCACGGAGCTGATCCGCGAGAAGGCGCTGCAACTCACCCGCGACGAGGTGCCGCACTCGATCTCGGTCGAGCTCGACGAGCTGGACGAGAAGCGCCTGCGCGCGTTCGTGCTCGTCGAGACCGAGTCGCAGAAGCACATCCTGGTCGGCAAGAAGGGCACGATGATCCGCGAGATCGGCACACGCGCCCGCCCTGAGATCGAGGCGCTCCTCGGGCACAAGGTCTTCCTCGAGCTCGTCGTCAAGGTGCGCCCCAAATGGCGGCGCGACGACGCGACCCTGGAACGCCTGGGGCTCTAGCCTCATACTGAGAGCACCCTTGGCTACGAGCCCGGATGAGAGGAAGGCGGCGCTCCTCGAGGCGACCGTCGCGCGCGTCCACGAGGAGCTCGAAAGTGCCCAGGCGGAAGACCTGGAGCGCTTCGTCCGCGCCTACTACGCCCACGTCGCACCCGACGACCTGAGCGACCGCAGTGCAGCCGGCCTCTACAACGCGGCGCTCGCGCACCGGAACCTCGCGCGCGTTCGGGCTCCCGGAGAGCTGAAGGTGCACGTCTACACGCCCAATCTCGAGGAGCACGGCTGGGAGTCGGAGCACACCGTCGTCGAGACGGTCGTCGACGACATGCCCTTCCTCGTCGACTCGGTCTCGATGGAGGTGACGCGGAACGGGAGCGCGATCCACCTCGTGATCCGGCCGATCATGCGTGTGCGGCGGGACGAGAAGGGCCGGCTGCTCGCGGTCGGAGTCGAGGACGGGAAGCCCGAGTCGATGATCCACGTCGAGATCGACCGCCAGGCGGGGCCGGACGAGCTGGAGCGCCTGCGGGCGGGCATCTGCCGCGTGCTCGGCGACGTACGCGCCGCCGTCGAGGACTGGCCGACGATGCGCGAGCGCGTTCGCGACGTCGTCGGAGAGCTCGGGGCGGCACCCGTCGACGCGGACGAGCGCGCAGAGGCCCGCGACCTGCTCGAGTGGATGAACGACGGCCACTTCACGTTCCTCGGCTACCGCGAGTACGACATGCTCGCCGAAGAGGGGGAGGACGTCCTGCGCGCAGTGTCGGGCTCAGGCCTCGGCATCCTCCGCGCCGCCGAAGAGCGGCCGGTCTCGGTCAGCTTCGCGCAGCTGCCGGCCGAAGTGCGGCGGCTTGCGCGCGAGAAGACCCTGCTCACCCTGACCAAGGCGAACTCGCGGGCGACCGTGCACCGGCCCTCGTATCTCGACTACGTCGGGGTCAAGCGCTTCGACGCGGCCGGCGAGGTCGCGGGCGAGCGGCGCTTTCTCGGGCTCTATACGCACACCGCCTACAGCGCGAGCCCCTGGGAGATCCCCGGGCTCCGGCGCAAGGCGCAGCGGGTGGTCGAGAGGTCGGGGCTTCTGCACGGAAGCCACGACCACAAGGCGCTCGTCGAGATCCTGGAGACCTATCCGCGCGACGAGCTCTTCCAGATCACCGAGGACGAGCTCTTCGCGACGGCGCTCGGGATCCTGCACCTCGGCGAGCGCCGCCGGGTGCGGCTGTTCGTCCGCCGTGACGCCTTCGGCCGCTTCCTCTCGTGTCTCGTTTACCTGCCACGCGAGCGCTTCGACACCGAGAACCGCAACCGGATCCAGGACATCCTCCAGCAGGCATTCGGCGGGACGAGCGTCGACTACACGACGCGCGTCTCCGAGTCGGTGCTCGCGCGCCTGCACGTCGTCGTCTACACCGAGCAGGGCGCGATCCCGGAGTACGACGTCGCCGAGATCGAGGCGCGACTCGCTGCGGCGACGCGCGCGTGGACGGACGACCTGCGGGACGCACTCTCGGAGCAGCTCGGCGAGCAGCGGGCAGGCCAGCTCTTCGAGCGGTATGCCGAGGCGTTTCCCTGGGCTTACCGCGAGGACTTCACCGCGCGCCAGGCGGTGCTGGACATCGAGCGCCTCGAGCGGCTCGACCCCACCGGCGATCTCGGCATGAGCCTCTACCTGCCGCTCGTGTCGACGCACGACCATCTCGCCTTCAAGCTGCTCCGCTCGGGGCAGCCGATCCTGCTCTCGGACGTGCTGCCACTGCTCGAGAACATGGGTGTGCGCGTCAGTGACGAGCGGCCGTACGAGGTCAAGCCGTCCGGGGGCACGCCCGTCTGGATCTACGACTTCGGGCTCCGTCACGACGCCGACGCCGAGCTTCAGGCCGATGACGTCCGCGAGATGTTCCAGGACGCCTTCGCGCGCGTCTGGCGCGGGGAGTCCGAGAACGACGGCTTCAACCGGCTCGTCCTCTCGGCCCGGCTGACCGCGCGCGAGATCACGATCCTGCGCGCGATCGCGAAGTACCTCCGTCAGGCGGGCAGCACCTTCAGCCAGACCTACATGGAGGATGCGCTCTCCGCGCACCCCGACGTCGCGCGCGCGATCGTCGAGCTCTTTCGGCTGCGTTTGGACCCCGTCCGCACAGAGGACATGGAGGCGGACTCGCGCGCGCTCGAACGGCTGCTGGAGAGCACGATCGACGCGGTCGAGAGCCTGGACGAGGACCGGATCTTGCGCGGCTTCCTGCGGGTCGTCCGCGCGGTCCTGCGGACGAACTACTTCCAGACGGACTCCGGCGGCCAGGCGAAGTCCTACCTCTCGTTGAAGCTCGATCCCGATCTCGTCCCGGACCTGCCGGAGCCGCGGCCGATGTTCGAGGTCTTCGTCTACTCCCCGCGCGTGGAGGCAGTGCACCTCCGCGGCGGGAAGGTCGCCCGGGGCGGCATCCGCTAGTCCGATCGCCGCGAGGACTTTCGCACCGAGGTGCTCGGACTGATGAAGGCGCAGACGGTCAAGAACGCCGTCATCGTCCCGGTCGGTGCGAAGGGCGGCTTCGTCGTCAAACGCCCTCCGCTCGGAGGCGACCGCGCTGCGCTGCTCGAGGAGGTCGTGGAGTGCTACCGGACGTTCATGCGCGGCCTGCTCGACGTGACCGACTCGATCGCCGGCGGCAAGATCGTGCCGCCGCCCGAGGTCGTCCGCCACGACGAGGACGACCCGTATCTCGTGGTGGCCGCGGACAAGGGCACGGCGACCTTCTCGGACATCGCGAACGCGATCGCGATCGAATACGGCTTCTGGCTCGGCGACGCCTTCGCCTCGGGGGGCTCGGCCGGCTACGACCACAAGCAGATGGGGATCACGGCCCGCGGCGCCTGGGAGTCGGTCAAGCGCCACTTCCGCGAGCTCGGGACGGACATCGAGACGACCGACTTCACGGTCGCCGGGGTCGGTGACATGTCCGGCGACGTGTTCGGTAACGGGATGCTGCTCTCACGCCAGATCCGGCTGATCGGCGCCTTCGACCACCGCCACGTCTTCCTCGACCCGAATCCCGACGCGGCGGCGAGCTTCACCGAGCGCGCGCGGCTGTTCGCGCTGCCGGGCTCGTCCTGGTCCGACTACGACCCGGCGTTGATCTCACGAGGCGGCGGCGTCTTCCCGCGGGAGGCGAAGTCGATCGCGCTCTCACCGGAAGCACGGGCGGCCCTTGGAGTCGAGGCAGAGTCGCTGACGCCAAGCGAGCTGATCCACGCCCTGCTTTGCGCGCCCGTCGACCTGCTCTGGAACGGCGGCATCGGGACGTACGTGAAGGCACGGGAGGAACGGCATCCCGAGGTCGGAGACCGGGCGAACGACGCCGTCCGGGTCGACGGGGAGGAGCTGCGCTGCCGCGTCGTCGGCGAGGGCGGGAACCTCGGCTTCACCCAGCGCGCGCGCGTTGCCTACGCGCGCAACGGCGGCCGGATCTACATGGACGCGATCGACAACTCGGCCGGCGTCGACTGCTCCGACCACGAGGTCAACATCAAGATCCTGCTCGACACGATCGTCGCCGACGGCGACCTGACGGGGAAGCAGCGGAACGCGATCCTCGCCGAGATGGCGGACGAGGTCGCCGCGCTAGTGCTGCGCGACAACTACGAGCAGACGCAGGCGATCTCGAGCTCGACGGCTCAGGCTGCGTCGATGGTCGAGGTGCACGAGCGCTACGTCCGCAGCCTCGAGCAGGACGGCACGCTGAGCCGCGAGCTCGAGTTCCTGCCGACCGCCGACGGGTTCGACGAGCGCCAGGCCGCGGGCGGCGGCCTGACCGCGCCCGAGTTCGCGACCCTGCTCTCGCACACGAAGATCGCGATCGCCCAGGAGCTGCTCGCCTCAGACGTTCCCGAGGACCCGTACCTCTCGAGCGAGCTCGCGCGCTACTTCCCGGCGCGCTTGCGCGAGGAGTTCGCCGCGCAGCTCCAGCGCCACCCGCTACGGCGGGAGATCATCGCGACCCGCGTCGTCAACGACCTCGTCAACCGCGCCGGGACGACCTTCGCCTTCCGCCTCTCCGACGAGACCGGCGCGGGCGCCGACGACATTGCGCGTGCGTACGCCGTCGCCCGCGAGGTCTTCGGGCTGCGCGAGCTCTGGGCCGGGATCGAAGCACTCGACGGGCGCGTGCCCGCCGAGGCGCAGACCGCGATGCTGCTGCGGGCGCGTATCCTGCTCGAGCGTGCGACCCGGTGGCTTCTGCGCAACCGGCGCAGGCCGATCGACATCGCCGCTGCCGTTGCCCGCTACGGGCCGGGCGCGGCCATCCTGGCCGAGACGCTCCCGGACCTGCTCGGCCCGTCGGAGCTCGACGCCGCGCGGGCGAAGGCTGCGGCGCTGACCGAGGTCGGCGTCCCCTCCGACCTGGCCCAGCGTGTCGCCCATCTGCCGGCGCTGGTGCCGACGCTCGATCTCGTTGAGATCGCGGCCGCGGCCGAGCTGGATGTCGCAGCTGCGGCGGCGGTCTACTTCGCGCTCGGCGCGCGGCTCGAGCTGCACTGGCTGCGCGACCGGATCGTCGATCTGCCTCGGGAGACGCGGTGGGAGGCGATGGCGCGGGCGGCGCTGCGGGACGACGTGTACTCCGAACAGGCGGGTCTGACCGCGGAAGTGCTGCGGTCCGGCGCCGGGGTGGAGCGCTGGCAGGCCGAGAACGCCGGCGCGATCGAGCGGTCGCTGCAGGTGCTCGCCGACATCAGGAGCGGCGGTACCCTCGATCTGGCCCGGCTGTCGGTCGCCGTGCGTGAGATCCGGAACCTGATCCACTCGAGCGCAACGCCGCAGCCGACCGTCCAGCCGGTCGCTCAGCCCGCAGCCCGGCCGTAGCGGCTACTCGGTGTCGAAGCTCTCGTACGCGAGCTCGAGCGTTTCGATCGCGACCTCGTTGCCGAGCCCGTCCAGCCGGCTGTAGGCGAGCTGCACCGGCCAGGCGTTTCGCAGCAGCCAGCGCTGCACGGGGCTGCGAGCCTCGTCGAACAACACGATCGCGACGTTGCGCCGGTCGAGCGTGCCGTCGCGGACGGACTTCCACCAGTCGAAGAGCTCCAGCCGGCCGGCGATGCCCCGCTTCAGGACGACGTTGGCGTACTCGACCCGGCCCGGCAGCTTGCGAGCGGACGAGACCTTGTCGGCGCCCTCGCGATACTCGATCACCTCGATTTCGCCCGAGGGAAGATCGACCTCGCTGAAGCCGCCGCCCTCCAGGCCGTCGATCTCGACGACGAAGTTGAAGTTCGCGTACGGGTTGTCACGCCTGACCGGCACGGGGAACCTCCCTCTCGATGAACCCGAGGTCGCGGTAGATCTCGAGGTCGTGGTTGACGGTGGTACTGCGGCGGGCGCCGTCTGGCGTGCGCCAGGAGATCGCGGCGGTGAGCCGGGTCGGCTCCTTGCGGGCGAAGTACGACGCGCTGCGGTCGAGGAAGACCTCGATCGGCTTATGGGGTGCGAGGAACTCGAGCTTGCGGAAGAGCGCGAGCCGCTCCATCTGCTTCGTGCCGCCGACTCCTGCGAACGGCTGGTCGAACTTGATCCGCACGCCGAGTGCGGGCCGGTCGCCGAGGTTCTCTACGACCAGGAAGAGCAGGCCCCGGTCGAAGACGACGTCGAGGATCACCTCCGCGTCGCGCGACTCCTCTCGCATGCCCCGAGTCTATCCGGGCTGACGTACCGGCTCAGACGCTGCCCTTGAACGTGTCGCAGGCGGTCGGGTCGCCGGAGTCGAAGCCGGCCTTGAACCACTTCACCCGCTGCTCGCTGCTGCCGTGCGTGAACGTGTCCGGGTTCACCGTGCCGCCGGACTGCTTCTGGATTCGGTCGTCCCCGACCGCAGCTGCCGCGTTGAGCCCTTCCTCGAGGTCGCCGCTCTCGAGCAGGTCGCCCTTCGCGTAAGCGGAGTGACCCCAGACGCCGGCCAGGCAATCGGCTTGCAGCTCTACCCGCACCGACAGGTCGTTGGCTTCGTCGGGATTCTCCTGCTCCGCGCGGCTGACGTCGTCCATGACGCCGAGCTGGTTCTGAACGTGGTGGCCGATCTCGTGCGCGACGATGTAGGCCTGGGCGAAGTCGCCGGGCGCGTTGAGCTGCTTCTGCAGCTGCTCCATGAAGGTGAGATCCAGATAGACCTTGTGGTCGCGTGGGCAGTAGAACGGGCCGACCGTCGACGGCGTGTTGCCGCAGGCCGACTGAACGCCGTTGTCGTAGAGGACGATCACCGGCTGCTCGTAGGACTTGCCGCTCTCGGCGAAGATCTTCTGCCAAGTCGCGTCGACGTCTCCGGCGATGAAGTCGATGAACTTCGCCGGGTCGTCCGCGGGGGCCTTGTTCAGGTCGGTCGAGGACGCGCCCGGTGCGGGCGCGAACTGCCCCGTGCCGGGATCGACGCCCAGGCCGCCGCCGCCTCGGGACTGAATGAAGAGAAAGAGGATGACCAGCAGGATCGTGCCGATGCCACCGCCGCCGACCTTTCCCATCGGGAACGGAAAGCCGCCGCCGCCGAGGCTGCCGCCTCCGGCCCCGCGCCGATCCTCGATCCGGCCCGCTCCGCCACGTCCGCGCCACTTCATGACGCCCCTCATTCCCGCGCGGCCGGGTTCTAGTCCCTCGGCGTACACTTTCCCCATGGCCCAGGCGCCCGCACTGCCGCGCGGCTTCGAGCTTCCGCTGGAGCCGAGGCTGCCGCGAATCGGCTCCGTCGACGCTGTTGCGCTCGAGGAGCGCGCAGCGACGCTCGCCAAGCGCTCGATCAAGAAGGAGTCGAAGCTGCAGGCGTTCGAGCTCGCCGTCCGGATGATGGACCTGACGACGCTCGAGGGCGCCGACACGCCCGGCAAGGTCGCGGCTTTGTGCTCGAAAGCGATGCGCCCCGACCCTGTCGACCCTTCAATTCCGTCGGTCGCCGCCGTCTGCGTCTATCCGAACCTCGTTCCGACCGCTGTGGCGCGCCTGCGCGGCTCGACGGTCAAGGTCGCATCGGTTGCGACCGCGTTCCCGTCCGGCCAGTCGCCGCTCGCCGTCAAGCTGGCCGACGTGCGCGAGGCGGTCGAGCTCGGCGCCGACGAGATCGACATGGTGATCGACCGCGGTGCGTTCCTCTCCGGCCGCTACGCGAAGGTCTACGACGAGATCGTCAAGGTGAAGGAGGCCTGTGGGCACGCCCACCTGAAGGTGATCCTCGAGACCGGTGAGCTCGGCACCTACGACAACGTGCGCCGCGCCTCGCTGCTCGCGATGGCGGCCGGCGGCGACTTCATCAAGACGTCAACCGGCAAGGTCAACCCCGCCGCGACGCTGCCGGTGACTCTCTGCATGCTGGAGGCGATCCGCGACGTCCACGAGGAGACCGGCCGCGTCGTCGGGATGAAGCCTGCCGGCGGGATCCGGACCGCGAAGCAGGCGGTCCAGTATCTCGTCGTCCTGCACGAGACGCTCGGGCTCCAGTGGATGACGCCCGACCTGTTCCGCTTCGGCGCCTCGTCGCTGCTGAACGACGTGCTGATGCAGATCCGCAAGCAGAAGACCGGCCGATACCAGTCCCCCGACTACTTCACCTTGGATTGAGGTTGGGGGACTGTTGAGCGAGCTCGCCAAGCGCCACGAACCGGTTCCGGCCCTGACCGAGTGGGACTACGCGCCTGCTCCAGAAGCGCGCGAGATCGTCAGCCTCGAGAAGCGGTACGGCCTCTTCATCGGCGGCAAGTTCGTCAAGCCGCGGTCGGGCGAGTGGTTCCCGTCGGTGTCTCCCTCCACCGAGGAGAAGCTGGCCGAGGTCGCGCAGGCGAACGACCAGGACGTCAACCTCGCGGTCAAGGCGGCACGCGCCGCCTACGAGGACGGCTGGTCGAAGCTTGCGGCGTCGGAGCGGGCGAAGTACCTGTTCCGGATCGCACGCCTGCTGCAGGAGCGCTCGCGCGAGCTCGCCGTGCTCGAGAGCCTCGACGGCGGCAAGCCGATCCGCGAGAGCCGCGACGTCGACCTGCCGCTCGCGGCCGCGCACTTCTTCTACTACGCGGGCTGGGCCGACAAGCTCGAGTACGCGTTCCCCAACCGGAAGCCGAAGCCGCTCGGCGTCGCCGGCCAGATCATCCCCTGGAACTTCCCGCTGCTGATGCTCGCCTGGAAGATCGCGCCCGCACTCGCAGCCGGGAACACGGTCGTGCTGAAGCCGGCCGAGACGACGCCGCTCAGCGCGCTCCTCTTTGCGGACATCTGCCGCCAGGCCGAGCTGCCGCCTGGCGTCGTCAACATCGTCACCGGCGACGGCCGCGCGGGCGCCGCGCTCGTCAAGCATCCGGACGTGAACAAGATCGCGTTCACCGGGTCAACGGGAGTTGGGAAGGCGATCCAGCGCGAGCTCGCCGGCACCGGCACGAAGCTGACGCTCGAGCTCGGGGGCAAGGCGGCGAACATCATCTTCGACGACGCCGCGCTCGACCAGGCGGTCGAGGGGATCGTCAACGGGATCTACTTCAACCAGGGCCACGTCTGCTGCGCGGGCTCGCGGCTGCTCGTGCAGGAGTCGATCTACGAGCAGACGATCTCGAAGCTGAAGCGGCGGCTCGAAACGCTTCGCCTCGGCGATCCGCTCGACAAGAACACCGACATCGGCGCGATCAACTCGAAGGTGCAGCTGGACCGGATCACCGAGCTCGTCAAGTCGGGCACCGACGAGGGCGCCGAGATCTTCCAGCCCGCGTGCAAGCTGCCAGAGAAGGGCTACTGGTTCGCGCCGACCGTGTTCACCAACGTCGCGCAGAGCTACCGGATCGCGCAGGAGGAGATCTTCGGCCCCGTTCTCAGCGTGCTCACCTTCCGCACGCCGGAGGAGGCGATCGAGAAGGCGAACAACACCGCGTACGGCCTCTCGGCTGGGGTCTGGACGGAGAAGGGCTCGCGCATCCTCTGGATGGCCGAGCGCCTGCGCGCCGGCGTCGTCTGGGCCAACACGTTCAATCGCTTCGACCCGGCCTCGCCGTTCGGTGGCTACAAGGAGTCCGGCTTCGGCCGCGAAGGCGGCCGGCACGGGCTGGAGCCGTACCTCGCCTTCGATGGTGAGGGGAAGTCCGCGTGAAGCGCTTCCGCCTGCCGCTGCTCCTGCTCGCGGGCGCCGTCGCGCTCGTGCTGCGCGACCGCCGCTTCGGGAGCGTCGAATGAGCCGGCTGCCGGTCCGGAAGACCTACAAGCTCTTCGTCGGCGGCGGTTTCCCGCGCTCGGAGTCCGGACGCACGTACGAAGCGGAGGGGCAGAACGTTGCGCGCGCGTCGCGCAAGGACGCGCGCGACGCGGTCGTGGCCGCACGCAAGGCGCAGCCCGGCTGGGCGGGCGCGACCGCCTACAACCGCGGCCAGGTGCTCTACCGGCTGGCGGAGATGATGGAGACTCGCACAACCGACCTGGCCGCCGTCTGCTCCGGCAAGAAGGAGGTGGAGGCGGCGATCGACCGCGTCGTCTGGTACGCCGGCTGGGCGGACAAGCTCGCCCAGGTGATCGGTTCCTCCAATCCGGTCGCGGGCCCGTACTTCAACTTCACCTTCCCCGAGCCGACCGGTGTCGTCGCGATCCTGGCGCCTGACGAGCCTGCGCTCGGGGGTCTCGTCTCGCGGCTCGCGCCGGCGCTCGTGGGCGGCAATGCGGTCGTCGTCGTGGCGTCGGAGACGCACCCGGTCGCGGCGATCGAGCTCGCCGAGGCGATCGCGACCTCGGACGTCCCGGGCGGCGTCGTCAACATCCTGACCGGCTACAGAGAGGAGCTCGCGCCGATCCTCGCCGGCCACCTGGACGTGAACGCGCTCGACCTCACCGGCGCCAACGGCCAGTCACCCGAGCTCGAGCGGCTGGCCGCCGACAACGTCAAGCGCGTCGTCCACGGCAGCGCCGACGAGCAGAGCCCATGGGCGATCGCGAGCTTCCTCGAGCTCAAGACCGTCTGGCACCCTGTTGGTCAATAGGCGGGTATTCGGGCAAAAGCCCGAACACCCGCTGAGAAGCGAAGATCCCTGAAGGCGGTTCGCTTCGCTCCCGTGGGCTCGCCACACGCAAGGAGGCGCCCTCAGCCGCGCGCGGCGTAGATCGCCTGCCGGAACTCGTCGTGCTTCGGTGGTGAGGCGAGCGCGTAGACGACGAGCGGCCGGCCGCGCGACCAGCTGACGCCGATGTAGTCGGCGAGCATCCGTCCGAGAATCGTGTCGGGCAGCCACGCCAGCGGCATCCGGCGCGAGTTGAGCCGTTCCGGTGCGCTCCAGCGCACTCCGTCGGCGGAAGTGACGAGCTCGGCGTCGATCCCGTCCGGCCGGATCGTGTAGTACGCGATCGCCAGGCGCCCAGTGCCGGGCTCGACGCCGATCGTGGGGACGACGACGCTCCGGCCCGAGGTGACGCGCGTGGGCGGCGACCACGTCGTCCCGTCCGTCGACCGTGAGAAGACCACGTCGTTGGCGCTGCAGCCTGCTCGGAAGCGGCAGTCCTGCCAGACGGCCACCACCCGTCCGCCCGCATCCACGTCGGCGGCGATCAGTGGCGGCGCCCGGAAGGGCTTCGCGTCATGCGTCTGCAGGTCAGAGATGACGACGGTCTGGCCGAGGGTGACGCCGCCGTCGGTGGAGGGAACGGCCACCATGCCGGTCCGTTCCGACCAGAAGACGAGCAGGAGTATTCCATCCGGTCGCACGACGGGGATCACTCCGGTCACGGGGATGTGAAGGGTCACCGGCTGCGACCAGGTTCGGCCGCCGTCGTCGGAGCGCTGAACCGCGAGGTCGTCCTCGCGCTCGCCGATCAACGTGTACGCGAGGTAGCAGCGGCCGCGGAACGGGCTTGCCGCGCCGTTGTCGCAGGTGAGCCAGTTCTTGTCGTAGGCGAGGTTCGGTGTCCGCGAAACTGCCGCGTCGGTCGGGCCGCTCCACGAGACCCCGTCCGCCGAGCGGTGGATCGTCAGCCGCGTCGCATCCGCGGCGATCGCAAGCGTGTTCGCGAGCCAGACGCCGTGCGCCGCGTCGAACGCGATCACGGGATCGCTCGCCTTCGTCGACGGTCCCCGAGGCGTCGTGTTCGTGGTCAGTCCGGGCAGGAGACCCTCGCGCCAGGTGCGGCCGCCGTCCCTCGAGGTCGAGAAGCCGATGCTCGCGGCGCCCCCGTCGCGGCGGCGCCCGACCTGGAAGACCGCGACCGTCGTCTGGCCGACCGTCTGTGAGTCCGGCTCGACCTCCGACTCGTGCTGACTCTCGGCGTTCGTGTGCCGGTCGCGATGGATGCGGCGGCTGACGATCTCGCAGTCGGCGTCGATCCGGTCGCGAGCGTCCGCGACGACCACATCGCGGCCTGCTCCGCAGGTGATCCAGTCGAGGCCGCCGTCGTACTCCGCGGCGATCCGGTCGTCCCCGCCTCGCGCCAGGATCCGGTCGGATGTTGCTGTGCCCGCGAGGAAATCGGCGCGCTGCGTTCCGAGCACGACTTTCTGGGCGGCGCCTGCCGCGACGGCGGGCAGCGCGGCTGCGAGGACCACGATGGCGAGCCGCAGCCGCATGGGGCCACGGTACAGAAAGTTCCCTGCGGTACCATTGCGCCGCGTGACCGGCCCGAGACGTCTGAGCCAGGCCATCTCCGAGGGCGACGGCATCTCGCGGATCGTGGCCGTCGACGGGCCGGAAGCAGCTCGGCGCGCCGAGGCCGACGGGGCAGAAGCGCTCCTCGTGGACGGCGATCTCGACGCAGTGCGCGCGGCGACCGCCCTGCCGATTCTCACGTCCGGGGACTCGGCGGCGGACGCGCGGGTCGTCGGTCCATCCCAGGAGTTCGAGCTCGGCGACGCGATCGAGCTCGTGGTCCGGGTCGAGGACGAGGACGAGCTGGAGGCCGCCCTCGAGCGGCTCGATCCCGAGCTCTTCGTTCTCTGCGCCAACGACGAGGAGGAGCCGCTCGAGCACGTGCTCGACCTGCTTTCGGACGTGCCCGCCGGAAAGCTCGCGATCGTCGATCTCGACGGGATCACGCAGGCGGAGATCGACGAGCTCGAGCGCGCCGGCGTAGACGCCGTGCTCGTGCGACACCACTAAGTGACCCGCGAGTAGCGCAGCTCGATCGCGGTTGGGGTTGCGGTGGTCGTCGCAGGCGGTGTGCTGCTCGGGCTCGAGATCGCATCGAGCCGGGTGTCTACTCCGACTCGATCCCGTTCCATCTGGCGACCCGTGAGTTTCTCGAGCTGGCGCGCTCGCGGCTCGCTCCAGGCGGGCTGATCGCGGCGAACATCATCGGCGCGGTCGAAGGGCCCGACTCCCGCCTCTTTCGGTTGATGCTGCGACGGTGAGCCTCCACCCGGTGATCGATCCGGACGCGGCGGACCTGGAGACGATCAACAACATCATCCTCGTGGCCGGCGACGGCGCCGCACCGTCGAAGGAGTTCCTGCTCGAGCGCTGGCGCGAGGTGCGGCGCCGCTCGCCCGTCGCACCAAACCTCGCGAAGGCGATCCGCGGCCGCGTCGACCCGCCCATCTCGACGGCCGACGTGCCGCTGCTCACTGACGACTACGCGCCGACCGACGCGCTGTTGCTCCTCTTCGGCTAGAAAGCGTGCCCGCCCGCAGGGGGGGTGGGTGTCCTTCCCGCCTTGAGCTCGTCGATCACGCCCCGGACGAACGCGGCGACCACGCCGGGATCGAACGGCTTCGTGAACAGACCCGCCACGCCGATCTCGTGGACCCGTTCGATGATGTGCGGCCCGGTCTCTCCGGTGAGCACGACGAGCGGGAGCTCGCGGGTTCGATCGTCTGCCCGCAGCACGGCGAGGACGCCGAAACCGTCGAGTATGGGCATCGAGAGGTCGAGCAGCACGACGTCGGGCGCCACGGCGCGCGCGAGCTCGATCGCCTCCTGACCGTCCGCGGCCTCGATCACCTCGTACCCGTAGGGGCTGAGCGTCGTCGCACAGAGAAGGCGGATCGTCGGATCGTCGTCGGCGACGAGCACGCGTGGCTGGACAGGCGGGGTCGGCACGTCGCCTTGAGCCTCGTGTCCTACCACTGATCAACCTTCGCTCGGGCACTGCCGCCGGTCGCTCAGACCGGCAGACACTCCGACCCATTTGCTGAGGGCGGCTCAGGTGCGAGGCAAGGAGCTTGGTCTCGCCGTATCTGCTCGCGGCCGGGTTGCTGGGGCCGCAACAGGAAAATTCTAGCGCTGGCTGGCCTCGCTGTCTATAGGCAGACGTCTAGCCTGCGAACGCC
This sequence comes from Actinomycetes bacterium, assembly GCA_031371615.1. GTDB lineage: Bacteria > Actinomycetota > Thermoleophilia > Gaiellales > Gaiellaceae > Gaiellasilicea. The sequence continues at coordinate 30,957 of JANMJY010000079.1, forward strand.
TGCGCTACGGCGTACCACTCGGGTGGAACCGTCTTCAACTGCCTCGTCGCCTCCTCGAGCGAGACGTCCACGATCTCGTCGCCGTGCAGAGCCGCCATCCGGCCGAATCGGCCCTCCTGGACGAGGTCCGCCGCCTTCAGCCCGTAGCGCGTCGCGAGCACGCGGTCGCGTGGGGTGGGGGTGCCGCCGCGCTGGACGTGCCCGAGGACCGTGACTCGGGTCTCGAAACCTGTGCGCTCCTCGATCTCGCGGCCGAGCGCCTCGCCGACGCCGCCGAGGACGGCGTGGCCGAACTGGTCGGTGGCTCGGGCCGCACCGGCGACGAGGGTGCGCTCGCCCGAGGCGTAGGTGAGCTCGTAGCCCTCGCTGACGACGACGATCGAGAAGTCCTTCCCGGTCTGGTGTCGTTGCTGTAGCAGGTTGCACGCGTCCTCCACCGTGACGGGCTGTTCGGGAATCAGGATCACGTCCGCGCCGCCGGCGATCCCCGAGTGGAGTGCGATCCAGCCCGCGTGCCGGCCCATCACCTCGACGACCATGACGCGGTTGTGCGACTCGGCGGTCGTATGCAGGCGGTCGATCGCCTCGGTCGCGATCGTCACCGCGGTGTCGAATCCGAACGTGTAGTCGGTCCCGTTCAGGTCGTTGTCGATCGTCTTCGGCACGCCGACAACCGGGAAGGTGTGCTCCGCGTACAGCTTCGCGGCGACGCCGAGCGTGTCCTCGCCACCGATCGCGACGAGCGCGTCGAGGCCTTCCCGCTCGAACGTCGCGAGCACCTTCTCGACTCCGCCCTCGAGCTTGTACGGATTCGTCCGCGTTGTGCCGAGAATCGTTCCGCCGCGCGGCAGGATCCCCGAGACCTCGCGCCGTCCGAGTGGCTCGACGATCCCGTCGACGAGACCGCGCCAGCCCTCCCGCACGGCTGCGACGTCCCAGTCGCGATCGAGCGCGCGGCGCGTCACGGCGCGGATGACCGCGTTCAGCCCCGGACAGTCGCCACCGCCGGTGAGGATTCCGAGCCTCGCCACGGTTCCAGTCTAGGGAGAGCCGTGGGGCGGTGGGTGTTCGGAAGGCACGAGAAACGGGTACCAGGGCTCAGCGTCTCAGCCCTCGACGCGCCTGTCCGTCTCCCAGCCCGCGGGGGACACCAACGTCGGCAGGCCCCACTGGGGCCGGGAGAGACCATGACGCGCACGCACAAGCTGGTCAACCTGACCGGGATCATCCTGCCGTTCGTCGGGCTCGTCGTGGCGATCGTCGTCCTCTGGGAGCGGATGGTGGGGCCGACCGAGCTCGCGATCCTCGCGGTCGGCTACGTGCTCACCGGCGTCGGGATCACCGTCGGGTACCACCGTCTCTTCACCCACCGCTCCTTCGAGACCTATCGCGGGGTGCGCTACGCCTTCGCCGTGCTCGGGGGGATGGCCGTGGAGGGCGATGTCCTCGCCTGGGTCTCGGACCACCGCAAGCACCACCAGTTCTCCGACCAGGAAGGCGACCCGCACAGTCCGCACGTCGGGTTCGGCGACGGCGTCGTCGACGAGCTGCGCGGCCTCTGGCACGCCCACACCGGCTGGCTGTTCTCGAGCGCCGGCCGTGCCGAGCAGTCGCGCTACGCCAAGGACCTGCTCCGCGACCGTGGCATGCGCGTGATCGCAAAGCTCTTCCTGCCGCTCGTTCTCCTGTCGCTCGCCGCACCGGCGGTTGCCGGCTGGCTCCTGCTCGGGGGCTGGTACGGCTTGTTCGCGGGGCTCTTCTGGGGCGGCGCCGTCCGGATCTTCCTGCTCCAGCACGTCACGTTCTCGATCAACTCCATCTGCCACCTGTGGGGGCGCCGGCGCTTCGCGTCGAGCGACGAGTCGCGGAACGTGTGGTGGCTCTCCTGGCTGTCGTTCGGCGAGTCCTGGCACAACAACCATCACGCGTTTCCGAGCTCGGCGTTCCACGGCCTGCGCACCGCGGAGATCGATCCGGGCGGTTGGCTGATCTGGCTGCTCGAACGGTCGGGGCTCGCCTGGAACGTCGTCCGGATTCCTCCGGACAAGCAGGCCCGCAAGCTCGCTCTCTAGCGGCCGGCCGCCGCCCGGCGGGCGCGGACCGCGATCACCGCGCGCTCCGCCAGCCAGGCCGAGCCGAACGCGAGCGCGAAGACGAGCGCGACCAGGACGTCGCTGTCGAACGCGGCAAGCGCCGCCAGCGTCACCCCGAGCGCTGCCAGGCCGAGAGACGCGCGTACCCACCAGGGAAGGAGGAGCCTCCGGACGCGCCGCGCCGGGACGGTGCGGCCGCTCGCCGTCGCGACCGCCAGTACGTGTCGCGCCTCGTTGTCGGACATGCGTGAGAAGAGGAGCAGCCAGGCTGCGACTAGCGCGAGCAGCGCGACGACGCCGAGGGTTCCCCCGATCCCTGCGGTGACGAGGATCGCCGCGCAGAGCAGGGCGGTCGCCTGGATCCCAGCCCTCCAGGTGAGCCTCGCGTTCCAGACCCGCCTGAGCATCGAGCCATCATGCCGAAGGTGGAAAGATGAGGCCGATGAGCGACCGCGTGACGATTTACGACACCACGCTGCGCGACGGCTGCCAGGGCACCGGCATCTCGCTGTCGCTCCACGGCAAGCTGTCGATCGCGCGGAAGCTGGACGAGTTCGGCGTCGACTACATCGAGCGCGGGCTGGCCGGGCGCGCGCGAGCGCCGACCGCTGACAGACGACGTCGCCGTCGAGCCTAGTGCCGTTACCCGCCGGCTCCTGGATGCCGAAGGTGGCGCCCATTTAGAGAGACGGGGGCGCGAGCGCCCCCGTTTCGGCTTCAGTGATCCCTGGTCAGCTGACTCGTACCGTCAGGCGGAGGACGTTGTCGTCGCCGACGGTACGGATGCCCGTCATGTAGTCCTCACCAGCCTTGGTCGTGAACCGGTAGAGCCCGGACCGGGCGAAGGTGATCTTGGTCGCGGCATGCATGTGCGCGAGCATCGCGGGAGGGAATGTCCCCATGAGACCCATCGCCGTGCCGGCGCTGATCCGCGTGTACACGACAGCGGGTCCGCTGGTCTTGACGAGCTTGTGCGGCATCACGTCGTTGTTGGTGACGCTGATCGAGCCATGGCGACTGATCACGACGGTCTCGCTCGTCTGGTAGGCGCCGTTGTTCAATGCCCACGAATGGCAGCCGCGCGTCTGATGGCGGATGACGAGCGAAGCATGGTTGGGAGGGGCCGCGGGGGCGCCTCCGGCGAGTACGCCGGCCAGCGCCAGCGGTGCGAGCAGTGGAATCGTACGCTTGAGCTTCATGACCATTCCTTGGTTTGAGTGAACCTCAGTCTGCGAGCGAACGCGACCAGCGCCATCCGCCGGGACGCTGAACCCGTCCGCATGGTTCCCGCACATCGCTTGCGGGTTACCCGCAGCGGCGGAGGCCGCTCCTGGATGCCGAAGGTGGGAATCGAACCCACACTCCCCGAAAGGAACCGGATTTTGAGTCCGGCGCGTCTGCCAGTTCCGCCACTTCGGCCTCGGACGATCGTAGCGTTGTCCAAGGCGCGACGGGTTGCGGCCGGAGGCCGGCTTTGCCGGCCGCGAGGCCCGTTTCGGCGGTCAAGAACGCTGCGAAGAAGGAGGGGGGCTCGTGGGGGGACCCGTGGTTGCCCCCCCGTGAAAGTTGAATCCAGCGCCCCATGCCCGG
>JANMJY010000110.1:0-3247 GCA_031371615.1 Actinomycetes bacterium
GTTCACCGCGCCGCAGGCGCAGGTGAGGTTCCCGAGCTAGAACGGGTTGTCGACGGAGTAGTCGTGGACGTTCCGCCAGAAGATCTCGCCGTAGCCGGTGACGACCGCGTCGCCGTACGGCCGGTTCGCCATCGAGTCGAAGTCTGGGTTCCGGTGCCGGACGTAACGGTCGAGCTCGACGAACGAGCCCGGGTCGAGCAGCTTCTCGACCCGCTCGCGCGCGAGCAGCTTCCCCCGCTCCCGCTGGCGCGCGACCGCCTTCTCGTTGCCGGCGTGCGCCGCCTGCTCCGAGAGGTCCTGAAGCCAGGCGAGCTTGGCGGCGGTCGTGTCGTGGATCTCGGCCATCTCGCGGCAGCCTAACCGCGCGCCTGACTTTGTGTTTCTGAAACACAAGCACTCATCCGCCCGCGTAACGAAGCCGGTGAGCGAAGGCTTGTGTTGAATCAACACAAGCCTTCCGCCGCTACAGTCGCCGCGATGGAGCCGCCGCTCGACCGCTCGACCACCTGGCCCTACGTCGACGGCGAGCCGGGTCCCTTCCACTACGCGCGGAACGCGCATCCGGTCGGAGTCGAGGCGGAGCGGCAACTCGGAGAGCTCGACGGCGGCGAAGCGCTTCTCTTCTCGTCGGGGATGGGCGCGACGACAGCGGTCGTGCTCGCGCTGCTCTCGCCCGGCTCGACGGTCGCGCTCGCGGCGGACGCGTACTACGGCACGGGCGTCCTGCTCTCCGAGCTCGAGCGCTGGGGGCTCCGGCACGTGCTCTACGACCAGACGGGCCCGCCGCCTGTCGGCGCCGACCTCGTCTGGATCGAGGCGCCGTCGAACCCCCTCCTGACGATGCCCGACTTCGAGGCCGCCGCAGCGCACCCGGGTCTCGTCGTCTGCGACGCGACCGCGGCGACTCCGGTCCACGTCCGCCCGCTCGAGCATGGCTGCGACCTCGTCGTGCACTCGGCGACGAAGTACCTCGCCGGCCACCACGACGTTCTCCTCGGCGCCGTCGTGGCGAAACGGCCCGAGCATGCAGCCCGCCTGCTGGAGCTGCGGACGCGCACCGGGATCGTCGCCGGGCCCGACGCGGCCTGGCTGCTCGTGCGGGGCCTGAAGACGCTCGAGATCCGGGTCGCCCGTCAGACGGAGACCGCGACGACGCTGGCCGCCCGCCTCGGCGAGCACGCAGCGATACGAACCGTGCGCTATCCCGGCTTCGGCGGCCTGCTCTCCTTCGATGTGGCCGGAGGCGAGCTCGCGCGGCGCGTGGAGACCTCGACGAGGCTGATCGTCAACGCGACGAGCCTCGGCGGCGTCACGTCGACGATCGAGACGCGACACCGGTGGGAGGGCGATCGCGTCCCGCCGGGGCTGCTGCGCCTCGCGGTCGGCCTCGAGCCGGCCGACGAGCTTTGGCAGGACTTGCGGAACGCGCTCGAAAATCCGTAACCACCGTCGATTTCACTTCAGGCAAGCCGTTAAACATCGCCCGCGAATGGGCATAGAACGCGCCGAGGAGCGAGAGCAGCTCCTCGCAGACCCCGCTGAGAAAAAGGAGCTCCCTGTGCCCCCAGTGCCGACCTCCGGCGAGCGCGCCAAGCAAACGCGGGAGACCTCCGCGCCCACGCGTTCCCGGAACGGATCGTCTTCGCTGACGAATGCCCAGCTCGACAAGCTCGTCTCTGCGCTCAAGGCCGCAGTCAACGGCGACTTCACCGTGCGCCTGCGCGCCGAGGGGCCGCTCGCGGAGGTGGCACCGGCGTTCAACGCGCTCGTCGAGCGCAATCAGCGGGTAACGAAGGAGTTCACGCGGGTCAGCAAGGTCGTAGGTCGCGAGGGTCGCATCAACGAGCGCGCCGACGCCGCGGGGGCGCCGGGCTCTTGGGCGGAGAAGATCGGCGCGATCAACGAGCTGATCGACAACCTGGCGCGGCCGACGATCGAGGTCGCGCGCGTGATCGACGCCGTCGCCGACGGCGACCTCTCGCAGCGGATCCAGCTCGAGATCGCCGGCCAGCCGGTGCGGGGCGAGTTCCGCCGGATCGGCACGACCGTGAACGGGATGGTCGACCAGCTCTCGAGCTTCGCGGCCGAGGTGACGCGCGTGGCGCGCGAGGTGGGAACCGAGGGCATCCTCGGCGGCCAGGCCAAGGTGAAGGGCGTCTCCGGCACGTGGAACGACCTGACCGACTCCGTCAATCAGATGGCCTCGAACCTGACGGGGCAGGTCCGGAACATCGCCGAGGTGACGACGGCGGTCGCGAACGGCGACCTCTCGAAGAAGGTCACGGTCGACGTCAAGGGGGAAGTGCTCGAGCTCAAGAACACGGTCAACACGATGGTCGACCAGCTCTCCTCGTTCGCCGACGAGGTGACGCGCGTCGCCCGCGAGGTCGGCACGGACGGCAAGCTCGGCGGCCAGGCACAGGTGAAGGGTGTTTCCGGGGTGTGGCGGGGCTTGACTGAGAACGTGAACACGCTCGCGAACAACCTCACCTCACAAGTGCGCAACATCGCCGCCGTCACGACCGCGGTCGCGACCGGCGATCTCTCGAAGAAGATCACGGTCGACGTCAAGGGCGAGGTGCTGGAGCTGAAGGAGACCATCAACACGATGGTCGACCAGCTCCGGTCCTTCTCGGCCGAGGTGACCCGCGTCGCCAAGGAGGTCGGCACCGAGGGCAAGCTCGGCGGCCAGGCGCAGGTCGAAGGCGTGTCGGGCGTGTGGAAGGACCTGACCGAGAACGTGAACACACTCGCCGACAACCTCACCGACCAGGTGCGGAACATCGCCGAGGTGACGACCGCGGTCGCGCAGGGCGACCTCTCGAAGAAGATCACCGTCGATGTCCGCGGCGAGGTGCTCGAGGTCAAGGAGACCGTCAACACGATGGTCGACCAGCTGCGCTCGTTCACCATGCTTTGCAAAAGGATATACCCAGATCCCTTTTCGCTTTACAGCATAGGTTAGTAAATGCTTGTTGGCATCTGTCATGGTGACTTCGACATGGCGATCTCTGTTTGTTACGTCGCCCCTTCCAAACGGAAACAACGTCGTGTATGCTTGAGCTGCTAATCCCGGTGTGTTGTAATCACTCAGAACTCGGCCGGCAGTTGGCCAAGGTACGGTTTCATCGTCTCCAAAGTATTGACGAACCGTTGCTTCGAGTTGCACACGTTGTTGTACATTTTGTTGCACTGGACGACTCATGTAATTCTCTTCGACTTGATTCTCTTCTTAAAGAGCACCAGA
>JANMJY010000171.1:0-2750 GCA_031371615.1 Actinomycetes bacterium
AGGACGCGACCGCCGGGATCAGAGACAACGCGGCCGCAGCCGGCGGGGCGTAGGACGCGTCCGGCCAGAGGACGGCTGCGAAGACGATGAACGGCCAGTGCCAGAGGTAGATGGAGTACGAGTAGTCGCCGATCTTGACCAGGGGTCTCGTCGCAAGCGCCCGCGTCACGATGTTCGAGGCGCCGGACCCGGCAAGGAGCAGCAGCAGTGTCCCGACGACGGGGAGCAGAGTCCAAGTTCCGGGGAAAGGCGTGCTGCCGGTGATGAGCCAGAGCGACGAGGCCAACATGCCGACGCCGAGGAGCCCAGGGCCGAGCGTCAGGCGGCGTGACTGGACTGCGAGTCTGGCCGTGAGGAGGGCGAGGAGTGCCCCCAGGGCGAACTCCCACGCCCGGGTCAGGGGGCTATAGAAGCCGAGCAGCCAGGAGGGTGCGTAGCCAGTGGAGCCGACGTCGGCGAGCACGAACGACACCGCGGCGACCAGGCCGACAATGGCAACGGCGGCGTGCTTGAGGCGCGAGACTCGTCGCGCCAGGAGCCATCCGAGCGCCAGGATGGCCGGGAAGGCGAGGTAGAACTGCTCCTCCACCGAGAGCGTCCAGGTATTGAGTAGCGGGTTGGTCTCGGCGGAGGGATCGAAGTAGCCGTTCGTCGCCCCGGCAATGACCCAGTTCGCGACGAGGAGCATGGCGCCGCCGGCCGTGTCGGCAGCGTTCTGCTGGGGGCCGAAAGGCGAGAGCACGAGCGACGATGCGATTGCCGTGGTGGCGACCATCAGTGCGAGTGCCGGCGTGAGTCGCTTGAACCGGCGCAGGTAGAAGGCGCCAAAGCGGATTCGCCCGGTGGCCTGCCGTTCGCGGGAAAGCAAGCCCGTGATCACGAATCCGGAGATCACGAAGAACACGTCGACGCCGACGAACCCGCCCGGGACGGGCAGCCCGGCGTGGAAGGCAACGACCATCAGCACGGCGAGCGCGCGCAACCCTTGGATGTCGAGTCGCCGACTCATGCTGCGAACATCGGCGCGTGGGGGAGGAGCCGTTAGGGAAAGCGGCGGAGAATCGCTAACGGAGCGCGTCGATCGATGCGGTCGCAACGATCCCATCGACGCTGCGGGCAAGTTCCGCGTCCAGGGTGATGAACGCGTCTGCCTGCAGCTGGGTGAGCGCGATGTACTCGGCGTCGTAGGTCGACGCCCACCCCAGCTGCTCCGCCAAGTCCCACGCCCGACGCCGGAGCACGGCGTCGCCGAGGAGCCTGATCGGCAGCCGCCCGACCCGCGCGAGGCGCTCGCGCGCGACCTCGGCCGGGAGCTCACCCCGCTGGACGGCCTCGTGCAGAGCCGACAGCGTCTGGGAGCGAAGGAGTGTCGGCGCCAGGAGCTCGTGCTCGCTGGGGACTTCGACTCCTGCGCTCGCGAACTGGAGCACGGCGCCGGCGTCGACGACGAACCTCGTCACTCCTCGACCCTATGAGATCTGCAGCAACGCCGTAATACAATGCGAGTCTGGCTGTGCGAGTTGGCAGCCGGATCCGAACCCCGACGAAGGGAAGCGATCATGGACAAGGACGAGAACAGAGAGCCGCAGAAGGACGACGCGGAAGGCCAGGACGATCTCGAGGTCAGCAGCGACGAGGCCGAGGGCGTCGCGGGCGGTCTGCGCCCGACCAACCCCGACAGGCTGCCTTACGCCTAGCCCCACCCGGAGCGGCGGAGGACGTCCCGCACCACGTCTCGGTCGTCGAGGCGCACCGTGCGACCTTCGGACAGCTCCTGCTCGGTCTCATGGCCCCGCCCGGCGACGAGGATGACGTCGCCGGGCCGGGCCAGGTCGACCACGCGCTCGATCGCGCGCCGGCGGTCGAGCTCGACCTCGTCGGGCGCGCCGCCGGCGACGATGTCGTCGACGATCGCCTGGGGATCCTCGTTCCGTGGATTGTCCGTCGTGACGATCACCAGGTCGCTCAGGCTGGATGCGATCCGGCCCATCATCGGCCGCTTGCCGCGGTAGCAGTCGCCGCCGCAGCCGAACACGCACAGCACCCGACCGTCGGTGAGCGTTCGCGCGGTGCGCAGGACGGCTTCGAGAGCCTCCGGCTTGTGCGCGTAGTCGACGAAGACCGAGAACGGCTGCCCCTCGTCGATGACCTCCATGCGGCCGGGCACGCTCGCCAGCGCGCTGATGCCGGTGGCGATCGCCTCGTCGGGCACGTCGAGCAGGCGGGCGGCGGCGACCGCAGCGAGGACGTTTTCGACGTTGAACGCGCCGGGGAGACGCGTACGCAGCTCCAGGCCATCGACGCGGAGTCGCGCCCCCTCCGCCGCCGACTCCAGCTTCTCGGGGGAGACGTCCGCCTCGGGCGAGAGCCCGAACGTGAGCACTCGCTCGTGACCGCGCTCGCGCAGCTCCGAGAAGAGCCGCCGACCGTACGGGTCGCCGACGTTGACCGCGGCTGGCGGGCGCTCGTCCAGGAAGAGTCGTCGTTTCGCGGCGTAGTAGTTCTCGAAGGTGCCGTGGAAGTCGAGATGGTCGTGGCCGAGATTCGTGAAGACGAGCGCCGCGAAGTGGATCCCGTCGAGGCGCCGAAGGTCGGAGTCGTACGAGGTCGCCTCGATCGCGCAGCTGAGGTTCCCGGCGTCGAGCATCGACCTGAACGCGCCCTGGAGATGGAACGCCACCGGAGTCCACGGGCGTGACGGACCGCGCTCCGAGCCGATCTGGGTCTCGATCGTGCTGTAGAGGCCCGGC
>JANMJY010000191.1:0-8165 GCA_031371615.1 Actinomycetes bacterium
GATGTGCTCATAGCGGAGTGGGTAACGCAGCCGCTCGTACCACGTCGGCTCGGTCTGGAGGATGTAGACGGCGAAGGCGGCGACCATCAGCCCGAGCACTCCCAGCGTCGCGACCCTCATCCCGTCAGCTCCGCCATCACGCCGGCGACCCAGGCATCGAGGTCCTCCAGCGTGCCCTTGTTCACGTAGGCGTAGTCGGCGCGCTTCAGCTTCTCCTTGTCCGGAAGCAGGCGCTGGTCGCGGTCGTCGCGCGTCACGCGGCGCCGCTGCTCGCGCAGCTTCGCGGGCGCGGTGATCACGACCACCTTGTCGAAGCGCTCGTCACCGCCGGTCTCGAAGAGGAGCGGACCGTCGGTCACGGCCACCTGGGGCGGGTTGGGAAGCGCGCCGAGCTGCTCTCGCCACGTCATGTACTCCGCGGAGACCTTTGGATGCAGCAGCTTCTCGAGGAAGTCGAGCTTGGCGCGGTCGGCGAAGACGACCTCGGCCACACGGCTGCGGTCGATCGAGCCGTCCTCGGCGAGGACGCCGTCTCCGAGCTCCTGCACGATCGCCTCGCGGACCTCTGCATCGGTTCGGAGCAGGTGGTGGACGATCTCGTCGCTCGACACGGTCGCCGCCCCAGCCTTCTGGAACGAGTACAGGGCTTCGCTCTTCCCGGCGCCGATGCCGCCGGTGATCGCGACCGCGATCGGTCGCAACGGCCTACGCTGCTGCGTCGGGCTCGGGCTCGTCGCCCGCTGCAGCGTCCGCGTCGGCGGTCGACTCTGCCTCGAGCTCGACCTCGGCGGCGACGTCGGACTCGGGCGCGGGTGCGTCTTCGAGCTCCGGCTCGGCGACTGCCTCGGCCTCAGCATCGGCCTCGAGGACCGTCTCAGCCTCCGGCTCCCTCTCGGTGACCGCTTCGGCCTCAGGTGCGACGGCCTCGGACGAGTCGACCTCGAGCGGCGGTGCCTCATCGGCGTCGGCCGACGCACCCCCGGCCGGGAAGACGTCCTCGGAAAGATTCAGATTCGGCGTCAGGTGGACGGACTCGCCGCCGTCGGCGCGCGGCAGCGGCTCCTGTCCTTCCTCGACCTGCTTAAGGGAGAGGGACAGACGCCGCCGCTCGGCGTCGACTTCGAGGATGAGGACGTTGACCGCGTCACCCTGCGAGACGACCTCGCGCGGGTTCTCGACGTGATGCTGCGCGAGCTCAGAGATGTGCACGAGCCCCTCGACGCCGGGCAGGATCTCGACGAAGGCTCCGAAGGTGACGACCTTCGTGACGCGACCCTCGACGACGTCGTTCTCGGAGTAGCTCTCGAGCACCTGCTGCCAGGGATCCGACTGTGTCTGCTTGAGGCCGAGCGAGATGCGCTGGCGGTCGCGGTCGATGTCGAGCACTTTGACCTTGACCTCCTGGCCGATCTCGAGCACCTCCGACGGGTGGTTGACGTGGCTCCACGAGAGCTCGGAGATGTGGATCAGGCCGTCCATCCCGTTCAGGTCGACGAAGGCGCCGAAGTCGACGATGTTCGAGATCGTGCCCTCGACTACGTCGCCCGGGTTGAGCCGGTCGAGAATCTGCTGGCGCTGGTCCTTGCGCTCGTCCTCGAGGACGGCGCGACGGGAGAGCACCACGTTGTTGCGGGAGCGGTTGAGCTCGATCACCTTGCAGCGGAGCTCGGTCGCCATGAACTCGTCGAGGTCCTGTACGCGGCGAATGTCGACGAGCGAAGCGGGCAGGAAGCCGCGGACGCCCAGGTCGAGGATCAGGCCACCCTTGACCACCTCGATCACGCGGCCGATCACGGGCTCACCGGACTCGGCGGCTGCCTCGATCTTCTTCCAGGCAAGCTCGAACCGCGCGCGCTTCTTCGAGAGGATCAGCCGGCCTTCGGCGTCTTCCTTCGTGAGCACGAGCGCATCGATCTCCTCGCCGACCGAGACCTCGTCGGCAGGGTTGACCGAGCGGCGGATCGAGAGCTCGGCGACCGGGATGACGCCTTCGGACTTGTAGCCGATGTCGACGAGCACCTCGTCCTTGTCGACGCGGACGACCGTGCCGTGCACGACCTCGCCCTCGTTGATCGTCGGGAAGGTCGACTCGTAGTCGGGGATCAGTTCCCCGTCGGGCCCTTCGACCCAGACGCCGGCCTCGGCCTCCTGGGGCTTTTCGATGGTGTCATTTGCCATAACGAGGTGCGCAGTATAGCCAGGTTCAGCGCCCGCCCACCGACCGCGGCCCGCCCAAGTGACAGACTGTTACTTGGCTTCGTTCCAGTCGTCGCCCATCCCCACGTCGACCGCGAGCGGCGGGTCGAGCGGATAGGCGTTGCACATCTCCTCGCGCACGAGCTCCTTGGTCGCGATCGTCTCCGTCACTGGGGCCTCGAGCAGCAGCTCGTCGTGCACCTGGAGGACGAGGCGCGCGCCTCTCCCCTCCTCGCGCAGCCGGTCGTGGATCCGGATCATCGCCACCTTGATCACGTCCGCGGCCGTCCCCTGCATGACCGAGTTGACCGCCAGGCGCTCGCCGAGGGCCCGCGTCTGCCGGTTGCGCACCCGGATCTCCGGAATCGGCCGGCGGCGGCCCAAGAGCGTCGTCACATAGCCGTCCCGCTCCGCCTGCTCGATCGTGCGCTGGATGAAGTCCTGCACGTGGGGGAAGCGCGCGAGGTAGGTGTCGATGTACTCCTGCGCCTGCTCGCGCGGGATCTCGAGGTTCTCGGAGAGGCCGAAGGCGGAGATCCCGTAGATGATCCCGAAGTTGACCATCTTGGCAACGTTGCGCTCGTCCTTGGTCAGCGTCGCCGGATCCTTGCCGAGCACCTCGGCCGCGGTCGCGGTGTGGATGTCCTCGTTGCGGGCGAACGCCTCGCGGAGGCGGGGCTCGCCGGAGACGTGGGCGAGGATGCGCAGCTCGACCTGGCTGTAGTCGGCGGAGATCAGCCGGTGGCCCTCCTCCGCGACGAACGCGGAGCGGATCTCGCGCCCGAGCTCGGTCCTGATCGGGATCGCCTGCAGGTTCGGGTTCGTGGTCGAGAGCCGGCCGGTCGAGGCAGCGGTCTGGTTGAAGGTGGTGTGCAGGCGGCCGTCGGCCTCCGAGATCAGCAGCGGCAGCGGGCGGAGATACGTGTTGACGAGCTTCGAGAGCTCGCGCCACTCCTCGATCACCTCGACGATCTCGTGCTCGCCGCGGATCGAGCGGAGCACCCGCGTGTCGGTCGAGTAGCCGGTCTTGCCCTTGCGGCCGGGGGTCAGCTCCAGCTTCTCGAACAGGATCCGCGCCACCTGCTGCGTCGAGCCGATCAGGAACTCCTCGCCAGCCAGCTCGAACACCTTCGCCTCCAGTTCCTCGACCCGGTCGGCGAGGCGCGCCGTGATCTCGCCCATCCGGTAGGTGTCGATCTTGACGCCGGCGTCCTCCATCGCCGCGAGCACGGCGGTGAGCGGTAGCTCGATCTCGTCGTAGAGCCGCTCGGAGCCGCGCTCGACGAGGCGCTCGCGCATCGGGCCGGCGAGCCGGCGAGCCGCCTCCGCGCGCGTTATCAGCGCGGCAGTCTCCTCCTCCGCAGCCGGCTCGGGGAGTACCTCGAGGCCGTACTCGCGCTGGAGGTCGTCGATCGCGTACTCGGAGCGGCCCGGCTCGATCAGGTACGCCGCGATCATCGTGTCGTCGGCGGGCGCCATCGTCAGCCGAGGGAGCGCCTTGTAGTCGTGGGCGACCAGCTGAGCGTCGCGGAGCCTCGGCAGCAGGCTCTCCTCCCACGCTCCGACGATGACGCCGTCGTCCTGGGCGAGCGCGAAGCGGCCGTCGGCGATCGCGATCCCGGCGCGGCCGCGCACCTGTGGCAGCTCGCCCTCCTGCCAGGGGACGACCGCTCCGGCCACCGGCACGGGGACGGCGGAGGGGATCGCATCCTCGAGGTCGTCGATCCGGTTCAGCAGCCCGCGGAACTCGTACCGCCTGAACATCTCCCGCAACTGCGAGCGGTCGGGAGGCTCGAGCACGATCTGGGAAGGATCGAAGTCGAGGTCGAGATCGCGCCGCATGGTCGCCAGCTCCCTCGACATCCGAGCCTGGTCGGCGAACTCGGTGATGTTCTTCCGCCGCGCCGGCGAAAGCTCGTCCGCGTGGGCGATCACGTCCTCCAGCGAGCCGTACTGCGCGATCAGCTGCCCGGCCGTCTTGTCCCCGATCCCCGGGACGCCCGGGATGTTGTCCGAGGTGTCGCCCTTCAGCCCGATGAAGTCGGGCACCTGGTCGGGCCGGACGCCGTAGCGCAGCTCGACCCGCTCCGGCGTGTAGACGTTGACGTCGGCGACGCCGCGCGGAGTCATCATCAGCGCGATGTTCGGCGAGCAGAGCTGGAAGGCGTCGCGGTCGGTGGAGACCACGGTCGTCTTGATGCCCGCCTCGTCGGCGCGGGTGGCGAGCGTGGCGATCACGTCGTCGGCCTCCCAGCCCTCGAACTCGAGGTTGCGGTAGCCGAAGGCCTCGACGATGGGCCGGAAGTGCGGGAACTGCTCGCGCAGGAGGTCGGGCATCGGCCGACGCCCTTCCTTGTAGACGACATCGCCGGCCTTGGCGACCGCGGTGCGGTGCGTCGGCCTCGAGTCCCACGCGACCGCCACCCCCTTGGGCCGGTAGTCGGAGAGCAGCTTGAAGAGCATGTTCGCGAAACCGAGCAGCGCGTTCGTCGGAAAGCCGTCGCTCGTCGCCAGCTCCTCCGGCAGCGCGAAGAACGCCCGGTAGGCGAGATTGTTGCCGTCGACGAGGAAGAGCTCCGAGTCCCGTGCGGGGCCGTCGTCGAGCTGCAACTCCTGTCCGGTGAGCGTCTTGGGCATCGACCCACGGTATCGTCCTCGCCCGATGTCCCGCCTCGAGATTCGCCCATTTTCCGACGAGTTCCTGGCCCCGGCGGGCGACCTGCTCGCGGCTCGCCACCGCGCACACCGGACTGCCGAGCCGTTGCTGCCGCCGCGGTTCGAGGAGCCCGGAGCCGCCGCCGCGAAGGTCGAGGAGTTGGCGCGGGAGCGCGGCTACGGGACGATGGTCACCGACTGGCGCGTAACGAACCTGCTCGCGTCGCGGTTCTGGTCGGCGCGCGGCTTCAGGCCGACGTTCCTCCGGCTCTACCGGCACATTCCCTAGTGCCTCGGATCCCGATCCTCTCGGGCTCCCGCGTCGCGGTGCTCAACGTGCCCGAAGACGCACTCGTGCTTCGGCCTCCACCCCCGTCCGAGGCGATCGCAGACGTCGGCGCGGCGGTCCGCGACGCATTTCGCTTTCCACTGTCTGGCGCGCCGCTCGAAGCGCTCGTCAGAGCCGGCGGGAAGGCGACGATCCTCGTCGAGCCGCCCGAGCTGCCACTGCCGGGAGCGGCGAACGACCCACGGCAGGAGGCGCTCGCGACGACGATCGCCGAGCTCGAGCGGCTCGGCGTGCCGTCGCGGCGGCAGACGATCCTCATCGCGGGCGGGCTGAACCGGCGCGCTGGACAGCGAGAGCTCGAAGCGCTCGTCGCCCCCTCCTCGGCCCGGCGCTTCCACGGCCGCGTCGAGGTGCACGACGCCGAGGCGGACGATCTCGTTCACCTCGCCAATGCCGGGCGGACGCCGCTGCGGGTGAACCGGTTCCTCGCGGAGACCGATCTCGTCGTCTGCGTCACGGCCGCGGAGACTGTGCTCCACGGTGGGCCGGGTGCGCTGCTCGGAGCGTGCGGGCCGGAGACGCTGCGCGCGTCGACCGCCTACTCCCTGCTCGAGACGGCCGCGGCGCGCGGCTGGCAGCTGGGCCTCACTCTGGAGCGCGCGCTGGCCACCCGCGTGCCCGTGATCGGCACCTCCCTCGTGCTCAACCCGCCGCGGCTGCAGGGGCGCTTCCGCGACTACCCGTACGAGGATGCGTCGCTCGAGCGCCTCGTGAGCTCACCGCTGCGGCGGTACTCCCTGCTCCCGTCGGGATTTCGCCGCCGCATCCTCCAGGATCTCGGCCGCGAGCTCACCGCGGTCGCCGCCTTCGCCGGGCCGCCCTCGGTCGCGCATGCCGAAGCGCTCCTGCGCGGGATCGCGCGTCGCGCCACCCGCCTCGAGCAGCCGGTCGACGCCCTCGTGATCGGGATGCCGTGGAAACACAACCACTCGCCGCGGGAGCGGCTCAACCCGCTGACGGTCGCGACGGTCGCGCTGGGGCTCGCACTGCGGCTGTGGCGCGATGCCTTCCCGATCGTCGAGGGCGGGACCGCGATCGTGCTCCACCGGCTGGGACGCCATTTCGAGCACCGAACCCAGGATCCCTACCGCGCACTCTTCCACGCGCTTCGCGACGGGCGCACGAGCTCGGAGCTCGCCGCTGCCGAGCGGGCCGCCGCGACCGACGAGCGCGGGTTGGCCGCGTACCGGGCCGGGCGAGCCTGCCACCCGCTCCTCCCTTACGCCGACTGGGACAGCTGCCGTCCCGCGCTCGGCCGGCTGGGCGCGGTCGTGATCGCCGGCTGCCGCGACCACCAGGCCGCGCGCATACTCGGCTTCGTCCCGACCCACGGGGTCTCGAGCGCGCTCGAGATGGCGCACGGCCGAGCCGGCGGCGAAGCGAAGATCGGCTACCTGGTCGCCCCGCCCTACTTCCCGCTCGAAGTCGGGGCTAGCTAGTCCTCGCCGAGGTAGGCCTTGCGGACGCGCTCGTTCTGGCGCAGCTCCGTGGCCGGCCCCTCGAGCGCGATCGTCCCCGTCTCCATCACATAGCCGCGGCTGGCCGCGTCGAGGGCCATCAGCGCGTTCTGCTCGACGAGCAGGATCGGCGTGCCCTGCGAGTTGATCTCGGCGATGATCTCGAAGATCTTCTCGACAAAGATCGGCGCCAGCCCCATCGAGGGCTCGTCGAGCAGGAGCAGCTTCGGCCGCGCCATCAACGCCCGGCCCATCGCGACCATCTGCTGCTCGCCGCCGGACATCGTCCCCGCCTTCTGCTGCTTGCGCTCGGCGAGCCGCGGGAAGAGGTGATAGACGCGGTCGAGGTCCTCCTGGAAGTTCGCCTTGTCGGTGCGCTGGAAGGCGCCCATCTCGAGGTTCTCGAGCACGGACATGCGCGGGAAGAGGCGGCGCCCCTCCGGCGACTGCGCGATTCCGTCCTTGACGATCCCGTGCGGGGCGGCGTTCGTGATGTCGCGGCCGCGGAAGCGGATCGTTCCGCGGCGCGGGTGGTTGAGCCCGTTGATCGAGCGCAGGGTCGTCGACTTGCCCGCCCCGTTGGCCCCGATCAGGGTCACCACCTCCCCCTCATTCACGATCAGCGAGATGCCCTTCAGCGCGTGGATGGCGCCGTAGTAGGTGTGGACGTCGTCGAGCTCGAGGATCGGGGCTCCTGTCGCGACCGGGTCACTCATGAGTCGTCGCTCCCTTGCCGAGATAGGCCTCGATCACGCGCTCGTCCTTCTGCACCTCGTGCGGCGTCCCCTCGGCGATCTTCTCGCCATAGTCGAGCACCGTGACGCGGTCGGAGATGCCCATGACGACCTTCATGTCGTGCTCGATCATCAGGATCGTCAGCCCCTCCTCGTTCTTCAGGCGCGACACGAAGGAGGTGAAGTCGGCGGTCTCTTGCGGGTTCATCCCGGCGGTCGGCTCGTCGAGGAGCACCAGCTTGGGCTCGGTCGCAAGCGCACGCGCGACCTCGAGCCGCCGCTGGTCGCCGTACGGAAGGTTCCGCGCGAGCTGGTCGTCTCGGCCGCGCAGGTTCGAGAACGCGAGCAGCTCGCGGGCACGCTCGCGGGCCTTGGCCTCCTCACGCCGGATCCCGGGCGTGCGCAGGATCGAGCGGATGATGCCGCCCTTCAAGCGGCAGTGCATGCCGACGAGCACGTTCTCGAGCGCGGTCATGTGCTGGAAGAGGCGGATGTTCTGGAAGGTGCGGCCGATCCCGAGCTCGGTGATCGCATGCGGCGGCTTGCCGGTCACGTCCTGGTCGGCGAACATGATCTGCCCCGCTGTCGGCGTGTAGACGCCGGTAAGCATGTTGAAGAACGTCGTCTTGCCGGCGCCGTTGGGTCCGATCAGGCTCACGATCGACCCTGTCGGGATCGTGAAGTCGATGCTGTTGACGGCGACGAGCCCGCCGAACTCCTTGCGGACGTCCACCGCGTGGAGGAGATCAGTCATTGGACGGGTCGCGGTCGGTG
>JANMJY010000195.1:0-10634 GCA_031371615.1 Actinomycetes bacterium
CTGCTGACCCCGGCGGCCGGCCTGCCGGACGACGCCGACATCGTCTTCCCGAACTGGAACGTGCCTCCCCGCACCTCGGCGACGCAGCTGCACTGGATCCCGGACCTGCAGCACCGGCGGCTGCGCGGCACGTTCTCCCAGCTGGAGCGGCTCAAGCGAGAGGCGGCGTTCGTCCGCTTCGCGCTGCCGGCAAAGCGGATCGTCGTCTCGAGCGAAGCAGTGCGACGAGATGCGGCGCGCGCGTACCCGCCGTTCGCGCGCAAGCTACGGGTGCTCAGGTTCACGACGGTCGTGCCCCCCGGGTTGATGGAAGGCGACCCGACGGAGACGCTCCAGCGCTACGGCCTGGAGCCGGGGTACCTCTTCCTGCCGAACCAGTTCTGGAAGCACAAGAATCACGCGGTCGCGTTCGCGGCCGCCGCCGACCTCGGCCGCGTGCTCGTCTGCACCGGCGCGACCGACGATCACCGCGACCCCGGTTACTTCGAGCGCGTGACGGCCGGGCTTCCCAGCACAGTCCGGATTCTGGGCGTGGTGCCGCGCAGCGACTACCTCCAACTGCTGCGCGGCGCGGCTGCGGTCGTGCAGCCGTCGCACTTCGAGGGGTGGAGCTCCGTCGTCGAGGACGCCAGGGCCTTCGGCAAGCCAATCGCCCTCTCCGACATCGCAGTTCACCGAGAGCAGACTCCGCCCGGTGCGCAGTTCTTCGAGCAGGACGACCCGACCGCTCTCGCCGCGGCGATCGAGGCAGCCGTCGCGCACGGATCGGTCGCTGAAGCAGACGCGCTCGTCGCCCAGTCCGAACGGGTCGCGTCGTACGGTCGCGCGTTCGCACGGATCGTGGCCGACCTGGCCCCACCTAACGGACCCGGACGATAGGCAGGATATGCCGATGCTGGGATCCTTCACCATCGCCGACCGCACAGTCGGAGGGCGCGAGCTGCCGCTCGTGATCGGCGAGGTCGGCCAGGCGCACGACGGCAGCCTCGGTCTGGCGCACGCTTTCGTCGACGCGATCGCCGACGCGGGCGCGGACGCCGTCAAGTTCCAGACACACATCGCCGAAGCGGAGAGCACAGCCGAAGAAGCGTTTCGCGTCGCCTTTTCGAAGCAGGACGCGACGCGGTTCGACTACTGGAGGCGGACCGGCTTCGACGAGGCGGGGTGGCATGGCCTTGCGGCGCACGCCCGCGAGCGCGGGCTGATCTTCCTCAGCTCCCCGTTCTCGCTCGAGGCGGTCGAATTGCTGGCGCGCGTCGGCGTCCCCGCCTGGAAGATCGGCTCCGGTGAGGTGTCCAACACGCAGCTGCTCGACCGCGTTGCCGAGACAGGGCTGCCCGTGCTGCTCTCCAGCGGCATGAGCTCGTACGAGGAGCTCGACCGCGCCGTGGAGCACCTGCGCGGACGGGTCCCCTTCGCCGTGCTGCAATGCACTTCCGCGTACCCGGCCGCGCCGGAGCAGACCGGGCTGAACGTGCTGGCGGAGCTCGCATCGAGGTACGAGGCGCCGGTCGGCCTGTCGGACCACTCCGGCACGATCTACGGATCGCTGGCGGCAGTGACGCTGGGGGCCTCGGTGATCGAGGTACACATCACGCTGAGCCGCACGATGTTCGGTCCCGACGTGCCTTCGTCGGTCACGGCGGAGGAGCTGCGGTCCCTGGTCGACGGCGTCGACTTCATCCATCGCGCCACGACGAACGAGGTCGACAAGGACCGAGCGGCAAGCGAGGCGGAGCCGCTGCGGAAGCTGTTCACGAAGAGCATCGTCGCGAGCCGGAGCCTCGTCGCCGGAACGACTCTGACGCGGGCTGACCTCGCCATGAAGAAGCCCGGCCACGGCCTCGGGGCGGACCGGCTCGACTCGCTGGTAGGCCGTCGGCTTCGGCGCGATCTGCCGGCCGACGCGCAGATCGCGGAGGCCGACGTCGAGTGAGCCGGAAGGTCTGCGTCGTCATCACGGCACGCCCGAGCTACGCCCGGATCAAGACGGCGCTCCGAGCGATTCAGCAGCATCCGGAGCTCGAGCTGCAGCTCGTCGTGGGCGCCTCCGCGCTGCTCGAGCGCTACGGCTCGCCCGTCGACTACATCCAGGAGGACGGGTTCGACATCGCTGCGCGCGTCTACATGGTCGTCGAGGGCGAGAACCTCGTCACGTCGGCGAAGTCGACCGGTCTCGGCATGGTCGAGCTCGCGACGACGTTCGACAACCTCGCCCCTGACGTCGTCGTCACCGTCGGCGACCGCTACGAGACCCTCGCGACGGCGGCGGCCGCCGCGTACTCGAACCTGCCGGTGGCACACGTTCAGGGCGGTGAGATCACGGGATCGATCGACGAGAAGGTCCGGCACGCGGTGACAAAGCTCAGCGACCTGCACTTCGTCTCGAACGAGCGCGCAGCCGACTACGTGCGGCGCATGGGCGAGAACCCGGACACGATCTTCGTCACCGGCGGCCCGGACATCGATCTCGCGGCCGAGACGCCAGCGGGCGCGCTCGACTTCGACCCGTTCGAGCGCCATGGAGGCGTCGGCGAGCGGCTCGACCTCCGCGACGGGTACGCGCTCGTGCTCCAGCACCCCGTGACAACGTCGTGGTCGAAGGCGCGAGACCAGGTCATGCCGACCCTGGAGGCGCTGCACTCGATCGGGATCGCAACGCTCTGGTTCTGGCCGAACGTCGACGCGGGCTCCGACGGCACGTCGAAGGGCATCCGCGTGTTTCGCGAGACGAACGGGCGCACGAACATGCACTTCTTCCGGACGATGCCGCCCGAGGACTTCCTGAGGCTGTTGAACAACGCGAGCGTCGTCGTCGGCAACTCGAGCACAGCGATCCGGGAGTGCTCGTTCCTCGGCGTGCCGGCAGTCGACATCGGCGAGCGCCAGTCCGGGCGCGAGCGGGGCGCGAACGTCGTCAACGTCCCATACGACGCGAAGGCGATCGTCGAGGCGATCCACGCACAGATCGCCCACGGCCGCTATCCCGGCGAGCATCTCTACGGCGACGGGTGCGCAGGCGCACGGATCGCCGACGTGCTCGCCACCGCCCCGCTCACGATCGAGAAGCGGCTGTGGTACTGACCGAGGGCCGGAAACGCGTCGCGAAGCTCGGCTGGGACGTCCGCGCGCAGGAGCAGGAGCGCGTCGAGTCGTGCAACCTCTGCGAAGGTCGCGTGTTCGTCACGCTCACGCACGAGGACCGCTACGGCTTCCCGGTCGAGTCGGCGGCCTGCGCCGCCTGCGGCCTCGTCTTCCTCGATCCGCGGCCCACGGCCGCCGCCTACGACGCCTTCTATCGCGAGACCTACCGGCCGCTCGTGAGCGCGTACCACGGACGGCTGATCGACGCCTCGTCGGTCGAGGTCGACCAGGCCGGATACGCCGCTTCCCTGGCCCGGCTCCTGGGGCCATCCCTGGCCGGACGAAAGAGCGGCTCGCTCCTCGACGTGGGCGGCTCGACGGGCGTCGTCGCCGAGGTGCTCTGCTCGGCGTACGGGCACGCCGGCACCGTGCTCGATCCCGCGCCCGACGAGCTGGCCCGTGCGTCGGACCGTGGCCTCGCGACCGTCCTCGGCACGATCGAGAGCTTCGAACCGGGCAGCGAGCGCTTCGAAGTCGTGCTCCTGTGCCAGACGCTCGATCACGTGCTCGACGCCTCGGGCGCGCTGGCGAAGCTGCGCGGCCTGCTCGCCGACGACGGCATCCTCTTCGTCGACGTCGTCGACTTCCGGGCCGGCTACCTACGCGGCTGGAGCGTGGAGGGCGCGACGAAGGTCGACCACCCGTACTCGTTCACCGAGCCAACGATCGAGGCGATGCTGGCCCGAGCCGGGCTCATGGTCGCGCGCAAGGACTACGCCGCGGACCACCTGCACGTCGGCTACGTCTGCCGGCCGGGCCCGCCGATCGAGTCGCTGCCGCCTGCGGACTCGGTGCGCGAGTTGCTGCGGGAGGTCCGGCTCGTCCAGAACGCGCCGGCGCAGCGATGAGCCTGACCGTGCTCGCGGTCGTACCGGCGCGCGCCGGCTCGAAGGGCGTTCCGGGGAAGAACGAACGGCTGCTCGCCGGGAAGACCCTCATCGCTCGCGCGGCCGAGGCTGCCCGCGCATCCGGGGCTGTCGACCGCTGCATCCTCTCGACCGACTCAGACCGGATCGCCGACCTCGGGCGTGAGGCTGGGCTCGAGGTGCCGTTCCTGCGGCCGCCCGAGCTCGCCCGGGACGATACGCCGATGCAGCCGGTGATCGAGCACGCGCTGAACGAGGTCGAGCGCGCCGGGTTCCGTCCCGATGCGGTGCTCGTCCTACAGCCGACGGCGCCGCTCAGGACAGGCGAGCACGTCGCCGCCGCGGTCCGGCTCCTCGAGGAGACCGGCGCCGACTCGGTCGTCACCGTGGTCGAGATCCCGCGGCACTTCTCGCCCCACTATGCGATGCGGATCACCGACGGTCGGCTTGCGACCTTCCTTCCCGAGGGTGCCGCGATCACGCGGCGGCAGGACGCCGAGCCCGCGTTCTCACGTGACGGCACTGTCTACGCTGTTCGCCGCGACGTGCTCGCGCTCCAACACGACCTGTATGGGAGCGACTGCCGGCCGCTCGTGCTCGCGGTGGCCGAGTCGATCAACATCGACACGCCGGAGGACTGGGCCGCCGCGGAGGCGATGCTTTGCCGTTGAAGCGAGCTCTGCGCCGGCTGCGCGGATCGACGGCGCGCAGTCCCTGGGAGCGCGTCTCCGGCCTCGACCGCGACACAGGCGCCATGCACGGGAAGCGGGTGCTGCTGGCCACGGGCGTCGGCGGGCATCCGGTCGCACCGGTTCTCGACGGCCTGGTCGGCAGCGCGCTGTGGCTGCGCGGGGCGAATGTCTCCTTCCTGCTCTGCGACGAGGTGCTGCCCGCATGCGAGATGTGCCAGCTCGTCGACTTCTCCCGGCCTGAGGACTTCGTCGAGCAAGGCCCCCAAAAGCAGCTCTGCCCGCCCTGCTTCAGCCGTGGCCGCGCCTTTCTCGATCCGCTCCAGCCGCCATTGCACCTCTACAGCGCGTTCGCGCCGGCGGCGGACGTCGCGGCGGCGCAGGCGGGAGCACGCGAGCTCACGCTCGACGAGTGCTTCGGCTACGAGGACGACGGCCTGCGCCTGGGGGAGCAGGTCCGGGCCGCCGTGATCCGCTTCTTCGGCAAGGCCGACCTCACGTCCGAGCCCGACGACCTCGTGCTGGCGGCGGCGCGCCGGTACGCCGCCGGCGCGCTCATCTCTGCGCTCGTCTTCGGCCGTGCCTTGGACGAGCTCGCACCCGAAATCGTAGTCGCGCACCACGGCGTCTACGTTCCTCAGGGCGTGCTGGGCGAAGTCGCCCGCCGCAATGGCGTTCGCGTCGTCAACTGGGGCACCGCATACCGCGACCGCACAGTCATCTACAGCCACGCCGACACATATCACCGGACGTTTCTGGACGAGCCGGCGACGTGGGACGAGCAGCCGCTGACGGAGGTTCAGGAGGCCGAGTTGATGGAGTTCCTGGCTGCGCGGCGGCGCGGCGAAGGCGACTGGAACTGGATCACCCCGGAAGCCGCACTGCGACGGGAGGAGCAGGAGCGCGCCGCGGTCGTGGGCGAGCTTGGGCTGGATGCCGACCGGCCCGTGGTGGGTCTGCTCACGAACGTCCTCTGGGACGCCCAGCTCTACTACGAGGGCCACGCCTTCGCCGACATGCTCGAGTGGCTGTGGTTCACGATCGACTTCTTCGCCGCGCACCCCGACCGGCAGCTGCTGATCCGGATCCACCCACACGAGGTGAAGCACGGCAACCGCCAGCCGGTCGGCCCGGAGCTCGCGCGCCGCTACCCCGTCCTGCCCGAGAACGTCCACGTCGTCGGCCACGACAGCCCGTTGAACACGTACGCCTTGATGGATCTCTGCCGCTCGGTGCTGATCTACGGCACGAAGACGGGTGTCGAGCTGGCACCGCTCGGCCAGCCCGTCATCGTCGCCGCGGACGCCTGGATCCGCGGCAAGGGCCTGACACTCGACGCGTCGACCAGGGAGGAGTACGCGGCGCTGCTCAAGCGCTCGGCATCGCTCGACCGGCTCGACGACGACACGGTGGCGCGTGCGCGCCGCTACGCATTCCACTACTTCTTCCGGCGGATGATCCCGCTCTCCTCACTCGAGCCGGGGCGCGACGAGGTCACGCTCGGCATCGCCTCGCTGGACGACCTCCTGCCGGGCAACGACCCGGGCCTCGACGTGATCTGCGAGGGAATCCTGAACGGGACGGAGTTCGTCTTCGATGCGTAGCCTGCGCAGCCGCATCGAGACGCTGCTGCTGGAGCGCGTCCTCCGGCGGCCCTTCGTCTACGAGGATTCCCGGGGCCTGCGCTACGTGCTCTACCCCGGCGAGAACGCGGCCGCGTATCTCGACAACCGCGGCAACTACGAGATCGCCGAGACCCGTCTTTGCGAGCGCCTCTTGCAGCCGGGAGACGCCGCGGTGGACGTCGGCGCGAACATCGGCCTCTACACGCTGCTCTTCTCCAGCCTCGTCGGCGTCGAGGGACGCGTTCACTCGTTCGAGCCCGCGCCGGAAAACCTCCGCCGGCTGCGGGTGAACCTGCTGCTGAACGGCGCCGAGAACGTCGAGGCGCACCAGGCGGCGTTGTTCTCCCGCCCGGGTGTCCTGACGCTGAACCTGTTTGACTCCCGCCTCGGCGCCTGGCACTCGCTCGGGCGGCCGGAGCTCCCGAATCCCTTCACGCCGGGCGAGATGATCGCACCGACCGGCACGGTCGAGGTGGAGGCGATCACGCTCGACGACTACGCAGCCTCCGCGGGGCTGGAGCGCATTGCGCTGCTGAAGATCGACGTCGAGGGAGCCGAGCCGGACGTGCTCGCCGGCGCGACCGGGCTGCTGGAGCGAAAGGCGGTCGGCGCGATCCTGTTCGAGGTCTCGCTGCCGCAGGCGGAGAGCCTCGGCCATGACCCCAGCGAGCCGTTCGCGCAGCTCACGCAGCTCGGGTATGAGAGCCGGACGATCGAGCCCGACGGGCGCCCCGGCCGGAGGGCCGAGCGCGCGGAAGCGCGCTACGCGAACTACGTGGCCGTCCCCGCCGATGCGTAGCGCGCTCGGGCGGCTGCGCTCGCTGCTCGCGGAGCGCCCTCGGCTCGTGCCGTTCGTCCCGATCGTCGTTCGCCGGCTCACCAGTCGGCGCCGGCCGATACCCGAGCTGCCGACCGTGCGCAGGGGCCGGACCGAGGCCGTTCGCCGGACGGATCAGCCCACGGGCCTGACGGCCTTCTCGATCGTCCGCAACGGGATCACGAACGGCTATCCGTTCGTTGAGGCGTACGGCAGCTGGCTCGGTGACGCCGACCGGATCGTGATCGTCGACGGGGAGTCGGACGACGGGACGAAGGAGGCGCTCGACGAGCTTGCAGCGATCGCGCCCCACGTCGAAGTCGTGTCGCGGCCCTGGCCGGCATCGGATACCGGAGGGGTCGCGATCGCCGAGCTCACGCAGGCGGCGCTCGACCTAGCGCGTCCCGGCGCGGCCCGGCTCGCGTACGTCCAGGCCGACGAGGTCTTCACGCCGGATCAACGTGAGCTGATGCGCGCCGGAACCGCCACGGCACTCGAGTTCGCGGGGTGCGTCAACTTCTGGAACTCCTTCGACGCCGTGCTCGCCAACGATTTTCCGCTCCGGTACGTGCGGGCGTTCCCGGCCGACGACGCCGTGCGGCCGATCGGCGACGGCTTCAGCTTCGAGCTCGGCGACATCCGCGTCGAGCGGACGCCCGACGAGATCCTCCACTACGGCTGGTGCTTTCCCGTGAACATCCTCCGCAAGCACCTGAGCCACAGCCGGCTCTACCGCGACCACCCGGCGTACGTACTTCGCGGGCGGCTTGCGCGGCTCCTGCTGGACACCGGGTTCTTCGACCGTCGCAGGCTCGACGCACTCGCACCGCAGTACCGGCCCGTGCCGTACGAGGGCGAGCATCCGGACGCGGTCGCGCACCTGCTCGGCCAGGCGATGTACGACCCGAACCGGGGGCTCGACCTGCTGGCCGCCGGCGCCGTCTGGTAGTCAGCGGCGCGCGAGCTCGAGCAGGAGCTGCTCGAGCCGGGCCGCCTGAACGCTGCGAAGGCGGCTGCGGGCGAACGCCCGGCCTCGCCGGCCCATGTCCGCCGCTTCCTCCGGGTGCGCGACGAGCCAGCGGGCGGCATCCACGAGCGCTTGCGGATCCTCCGGCGCGACCGCGATCCCCCCGCCTGCCGCCTCGAGGAGTCGGGCCGACTCGCCCGCAGCGGACAGCAGCACGGGTTTGCCGGTGGCCATGAAGTCGACGAGCTTTGAGGGGACGAAGTCGGCGAAGGTCGGATGCGCTGCAAGCGTGACGAGCAGGATGTCGCTGGCGGCGAGCAGCGGCGGCACCTCGTCAAGCGACACCTGCGGATGGAAATGAACGTTCGTGAGCTCCCGCTTCTTCGCGCCGTGGAGCAGTCGCTCGCGCATCGGCCCGTCGCCGACGAGCGCCCAGCGAATGTCGTCGCCGCTCAAGCAGGCTGCGTCGAGCACGCTCGGGAGTGCCTGCGCGATTCCGAGCGTTCCCGCGAACGTAACGAGCGCGTGTCCGTCGCGGACACCAAGCCGCTCGCGCGCGTCCAACGAATCGACCTCCTCGAAGAAGAGGTCGAGCGTGCCGTTGGGCACCAGCACGGTGTGAGGCTCGCGCCCCCGAGTCGCGTCGATGTGGTCGCAGAACGGCTGCGTCACCGCGGTGACTGCCGTCGCCTGGCGGTAGAGGGTCCGCTCGAGCAGCTCGGAGGCTCGGATCGCCGTCTTGCTCGGGATCTGGTCGAGGCTGACCGCGGCCGACGGCCAGAGGTCGCGGACGTCGAGTACGAACGGGGCCCGGTTCAGACGCGCGAGCGCCAGTCCGGCAGCGCCGGTGAACAGCGGCGGGGTCGTCGCGACGACGACGTCTGCCTTCCCTGCAACCGGCGCCATCGCCGTCGCGAGCGCCATGTACGAGAGGTAGAAGTGCATGCGCGTCCGCTGCGTCTTCTCCTCGCTCGCCTTCACCCAGACGCGCAGGATCCGGTACGGGTTCGAGCGGTCGTCCTCGTAGAAGTGGCCGCGGTACTCCGGCGGGATCACGCCGTGCGGATGGTTCGGGAACTCGCAGATCACGGTGACCTGGTGGCCGCGCGCCGCCAGGTGCTCGGCGAACGCCTGCATGCGCGACTGGGTCGCGCCCACCTCCGGCGAGAAGTACTGCGAGAGAAGCAGGATGCGAAGCGAGCGTTCAGCCGGCTCGACGTTGTCGACCCGCAGGGTCGGCTGAAGCGGTTTCCGGTCGGACCTCATGATGCGCGGGAGCATCGGCCGAGGATAGCCCGGAGGCTTCAGTCCAGTGCGATCGTCCAGCCGAGCTCCGCCGGCAGCGACCGCTCCTCCCGGACGACGAGCGCGGCCCCGTCAACGCGCTCGAAGAACCGCTCCGAGACTGGACGCTGCTCGAGTATCGCTGGAGCAGATCCCGCCGCGGTCGCGCGCGGCTCCGCAGAGGGCGCGAACGGCAGTGAGCTCACAACGCTCCGTCGCCCGCGCCCCTCGAGGCGGTCGCTGATCGTCAGTTCGGTCCCGTCCAGGCTGATCCGTCGCTCGTGCCGCACTCCTGTCCTCCCAGTGACCGCCGCTGCGAGCTCGTGCGCTGACGCCTCGAGGAGCTCGACGCGCGGCAGCGGCCCCGAGCGGAAGGCGCCCCAGAGCTCGAACTGGTCGCCGTCGATCGCGACGGTCGAGTGTGCGCGTGTGCCGCGAAACCAGTCGCGGTCGGCTCCCGGCTCGTAGGTGAACGTGCCCGGATCGACGACGACCGCCCGGCCGTCGACCCACAGCTGGAACGAGAGCGCGTCGGCATGGGCATGCGCAGGCAGATACGGCGGTGAGGGCTGGCCGCAGTCGAACGCGAGCCACACACGCGGCGTGCGGAGGACGGCGTAGCCGGTGTCCGCGAACAGCGAAAGACCCTCTTCGGCCGGCGGAAGGTCGAGCGCCGGTGCGAGGTCGAGGCCGCCGTCGTTGAAGAGCGCCGGCGCGCCGTCCGGTCGCGCCATGCCGGCGGCGAAGCGGGGCATGCGATCGACCGCAGCATCGAGCCCGGGAACCTCGGCCGCGGCGGAGATTTCCAGCAGGTCGCGCAGAACGACGAGGTGGTAGACCGGGCTGCGCTCGTAGTGCCCGCCGTCGGGCAGGATTTGAACCGGCAGCTCGCGCTCCAGGAGGCCGACGCCGCGCTCCGTCAACGACGTAGCACCGAACGCGGCGCCGCCGAGCACCAGCGCGCGGGCGTTGCGGATCACGTGGTTGCCGAGCACGTCGTCCTCGACGTTGCGGGCGAGCACCACCAGCTGCCGCCAGAGGCTCTCGCGCACCGCCGCCGACTCCAGTTCCGGCAGCAGCGACAGCGCCGCGATCCAGTTGCCCGCGCGCGTCGAGATCGTGTACGGATGCCACGCGTCGTCCGGGCGCGGTGGGTGGCGCTCGATCCAGCCGGCCAGCAGCCGGGCGCCCAGAACGCCGTCGCCTGCACGCGCCGCAGCGAGCACGTCCTCGCCGTAGTGC
>JANMJY010000201.1:0-1520 GCA_031371615.1 Actinomycetes bacterium
GTCCTGGGCGTGGCCGTCTTCGGCGGCCTGCTCGTCGCGCTCCGCGAGCGCGGCCTGCGGCAGGCCTGGGGCTACCTGAGGACGCTCGACTAGACTGCCGCCCGTGCTGCGCGACCTCGTGAAGCGGGCGCTCGGCGCCGCAGGGCGGACGGGGGTCGGCAAGAACCTCGTCAACGCCGCCGTCCGGGCCGACCCGGGGCTGAAGCGGTACACGACGGTCGAGCACTGGCCGGAATCGCTCGACGGGTTCGAGGACGTCTCGTTCCTCTTCTCCTCGAACCAGCTCAGCCACGGGATCGCGTCGCTCCAGCTCGACGAGGCGGCGCTGCTCTATCGCCTCGCCCGGCGGGTGGCGCCGGGAGCCGCGGTCGCGGAGATCGGACGCTTCAAGGGGGGCACGACCTTGATGCTCGCGAGCGCGCTGCCCGCCGGCGCCGAGCTCTGGTCGTACGACCTGCACGTTGCACTGCGAGCGGACCTGACGGGGCCGCAGCTCGACTCGGAGCTGGAGGCGGCGCTCCAGCGCTACGGGCTGACCGATCGCGTGCACCTCGTCGTCGGCGACTCCCGCACGGCCGAGCCGCCGCCGCGCCCCTGCTCGCTCGTCTTCGTCGACGGAGACCACACCTACGAGGGGGCGCGTGCCGACCACGAGCGCTGGAGCGAGCTCGTCGAACCGGGCGGGCACCTGCTCTTTCACGACGCCGTCGACGTCGGGGGCTACGGGAACCACTATCCCGGCATCGCACGGCTTGTGGGCGAGATCGAGCGGGACGACGCGAGCCTCGAGCGGCAGCCGGACGCCGGCTCGATCGCGCACTTCACCCGCAGGGCCTGATGCGCGTCGTCGCGGTCGTGCTCTCGTACAACGGGCGCGAGGACACGCTGGCCGCGCTCGAGTCGCTGCGGGCGATCGACACCGTCGTCGTCGACAACGGCTCGGTGGACGGCTCCGCGGAAGCGGTGGCGGAGCGCTTCCCGGACACCGAGCTCGTCCGCGCCGGGGTCAACCTCGGCTTCGCGGGCGGCAACAATGTCGGCATCCGGCGCGCGCTCGACCGCGGCGCCGACTGGGTGCTGCTCGTCAACAACGACGCCGAGGTCGAGCCGGGGCTCCTTGACGCGCTCGCCGCCGCGGCCGCGGCGAGGCCCGACGCCGGTGTGCTCGCCTGCAAGGTGCTCGTCGCCGACTCGGGCCGGCTCTGGTACGCGGGAGCGGGCTTCAGCCCTGCTCTCGGGCGCAGCCGTCACGAGGGCTTCGGCAAGCCCGACGCTCCGGGCGAGCTGCGGGACACCGTCCGCGCAACGGGCGCGGCGATGGCGGTCTCGCGCGCTGCGATCGAGGCGGCGGGCCTCCTCGACGAGGAGCTCTTTCTCTACGCGGAGGATCTCGAGTGGAGCCTGCGCATCCGTGAGGCGGGCTTCGCCGTCGTCTACGTGCCCGGGGCGCGCGTGCGGCACCGCGTCTCTGCGGCGACCGGAGGCGCCGGCTCGCCGACGACGACCTACTACGAGACGCG
>JANMJY010000206.1:0-3050 GCA_031371615.1 Actinomycetes bacterium
GCGAGATCGGCAAGGTGCCGCTACTGACCGCCGACCAGGAGATCTACCTCGCCAAGCGGATCGAGCGTGGCGACATGTCCGCGAAGACGCAGATGGTCGAGGCCAACCTTCGCCTCGTCGTCTCGATCGCGAAGGGCTACCTCGGCCGCGGCCTCTCGTTCCTCGACCTGATCCAGGAGGGCTCGCTCGGGCTGATCCGCGCCGTCGAGAAGTTCGACTATCGCAAAGGGTTCAAGTTCTCCACCTACGCCACCTGGTGGATCCGCCAGGCCGTGACTCGGGCGATCGCGGACAAGGCGCGGACGATCCGGATCCCGGTGCACATGGTCGAGAAGCTGAACAAGGTCGTGCACATCGAGCGCCAGCTGGTGCAGCGGCTCGGCCGTGAACCGCGTCCGGACGAGATCGCCGAGGAGCTCGAGATCACGACCGACGAGGTGCGCGAGATCCTGCGGATGGCGCAGCTCCCGGTCTCGCTCGAGAAGCCGATCGGCGAGGAGGAGGAGAGCTCGCTCGGCGACTTCGTGCCGGACGACTCGGCCGAGTCACCGTTCGACACCGCTTCCTTGTCGCTGCGTCGCGAGGACGTCGAGCACGCGCTGATGGCGCTGCCCGAGCGCGAGCGGAAGGTGATCGAGCTCCGCTTCGGCCTCTCCGGCGCGCAGCCCTACACGCTCGAGGAAGTCGGGCGGGCGTTCGGCGTCACGCGCGAGCGGATCCGGCAGATCGAGAACAACACGCTGAAGAAGCTCGAAGGCCTCCCCGAAGCTCAGGCGCTGAAGAACTGCATGTAGATCCAACGTGTGTGTGTCGCCGGAGCGAAGCGACACTTCAGGGGTCTTCGTGCGCTGGGCATCCGCGGGGGCGGATGCTCAGCCTGCGCTGTTCCGACTGAGCGGGGCATCCTCCGCCCTGCTCTCCGGGACGAACAGCCTGCAGTGGGGGCACTTGAAGCCGCGGTGGCGCTCCGGTCCGCCCGCGATCAGCTCGGCCGAAAACGTCTTGCGGCAGTGCGGGCAGCTGATGACCTGGGTGGGTCCTGATTGGGCATCGGCAGTCATGCGCCCACGGTAGCGAACGCCGTCCGACCATGCTCGTAGCCTTGCGCCCGTGGAGTACGACGCCCTTCGCCGCGGGGTCGCCGAGTTCGTCGGCGCCTTCGCCCTGATCTTCGTCGGCATGGGCTCCATCGTTTTCGTCGGGCAGGGTTCGGGCCTGATCGGCGTCGCGTTCGCCCACGGTCTGACGATCGCGATCATGGCGTCGGCCGTCGGTCACATCTCGGGCGGTCATTTCAATCCCGCCGTCACGTTCGGCTTTCTGGTGACGCGGCGGATCGTCCCGTCGCTCGCCATCGTGTACTGGGTCGCACAGCTCGCCGGTGCCGTGCTCGGGGCGCTCGCTCTCCGGGCGACCTTCCCTGGCGAGGCGAATCTCGACAGCGGTGTGCCCGTCCTGCACGCGAGCATGAGCGCCGGCTCGGGCCTGCTGCTCGAAGCGATTCTGACCTTCTTCCTCGTCTGGGTCATCTTCGCCACCGCGGCGGATCCGGGCGGCGCGTTCAAGTCGATCGCGGGCCTCGCGATCGGACTGACGATCACGATCGACATCCTCGCCGCAGGCCCACTCACCGGCGCGGCCATGAACCCGGCCCGCGCGCTCGGCCCCGAGCTGGTGCAGAACGTGTGGGGCGACTTCTGGATCTACATCGTCGGGCCGGCGGCCGGGGCCGCAGTCGCTGCGCTCGCGTACGACTGGCTCTATCTGCGCGCCGATCGAATTCCGGTCGTCGGCACGCCCGCCTCGGGCCTCGACGAGCCTCGCCCCGGCGAGGCAGCCGTTTCCTAGAGCAACCGCGCGGCGATAGCGCCGAAGGCGGTGTGGTCTGCGAGTTGCGGTCCTAATGGCAGCGCGCGCACGCGGGGAAACGCCCGTGACGCGATGCCGAGGTCGAGGACGCCGATCGCGAGCCCTGCGAGCGCTCCGCCGCGAGTGGCGCGGACGCCGGCGCGGTCGAGTACGAGCGTCCACCCGAGCGAGAGCGCAAGGTGCACGGGGACTGCCGCTGCTGCAAGCTTGGAGCGGCTCGTCTCGCGTGGCAGCACGACGGCGCCGGCGGCGAGCACCGCCTCGAGCGGATCGCGGCCCGTGGCGAGTGCGTGCACCGTCGAGGGGATCCCGCTCAAAGCGGCGGCCCAGGCGGCTGCTCGAAGAACGCGGATGGCCAAGGATAGGCTTGCGCCGTGGCCCGTCAGCGAAGCACCGAGGAGCGCGTCACCCCGCTCGAGCTCTTCTTCGACCTGATCTTCGTCTTCGCGATCACCCAGGTGACCGGCCTCGTCGTCGCGAATCCGACCTGGGGAGGTCTCGCCCAGGGCCTGCTCGTACTGGGCGTGCTCTGGTGGGCTTGGGCGGCCTACGCCTGGTTGACGAACACGATCAACCCGGAGGAGGGCGTGGTTCGCCTGGCGATGTTTGGGGCGATGGGCGCGATGCTGATCGCGTCGTTGGCGGTTCCGGACGTCTTCGGCGACGACGCCTTCCTGTTCGCGTGTGCGTATGCCTGTGTCCGGCTCGCTCACCTGGCGCTGTATGCGGTCGCGGGCAGGGGCGACAGCGACCTGCTCGGGGCGATCGCGAGGCTGGGGTTGGGAAGCGTTACCGGCGTGGGCTTGCTCTTCGTCGCCGCCGGCCTCGACGGCAAGCCGCAGGTGACTGTGTGGGCGGTCGCGCTCGCGATTGACCTGCTCGGTGCGTACGTCGGCGGCGGCCGCGGTTGGCACCTTGCCGCGGGCCACTTCGCCGAGCGGCACGCCCTGATCGTGATCATCGCGCTCGGCGAGTCGATCGTCGCGCTCGGCGTGGGGGCGACGACGGAGCTGAGTGCCGGTGTCATCGTCGCAGCCTTGCTCGGGCTCGCGATCGCCGGCTCGCTGTGGTGGGCGTACTTCGACGTCGTCGCGATCGTCGCCGAGCGGAAGCTGCGCGAGACCGAGGGGAACGCGCAGCTCGCGATGGCGCGCGACTCCTACAGCTACCTGCACCTGCCG
>JANMJY010000236.1:0-11318 GCA_031371615.1 Actinomycetes bacterium
GTTTGCGGCGCCGCTGTATGCGACTCACCTCTCCCACACCGACCCGTTCCGGTCGAACCTCGACGGCACGACGATCGTCGACGGCAAGCGCGTGCAAGTGATGCAACAGGAGACGATCGGGCTCGGTCTGGGCGTGACCCCGGTCGGGCCGACCTGGGATCCACGCCATTTCCTGCTCGGCGCCGACAACCAAGGCCGAGACGTCGCCGCGCGGCTGCTCTACGGGGGTCGCAACTCGCTCCTGATCGGCGTCGCCGCCGCCCTGCTCACCTGTTTGCTCGCGACGGTGATCGGCGTCGTTGCGGGGTTCTTCGGTGGATTGGTCGACGGCGTGCTCACCCGCCTGCTGGACGTCGTCTGGGCGTTCCCGGTCTACCTGCTCGCGATCAGCCTCTCGGTCGTCCTGCTCACGCGCGGCTTCACCATCGGCCCGGTCACGCTCGAGGCAGGCAGCCTGTGGTTGCCGATCGTGATCATCGGCGTCGTCTACATCCCGTACGTCGCCCGGCCGATCCGCGGTGAGGTGATCTCGCTGCGCGAGCGGCAGTTCGTCGAGGCCGCGATCGGGCTCGGAGCATCGACGTGGCGGCTGCTCTGGAGCGAGATCCTGCCGAACGTCGTCACGACGGTGATCGTCTTCTTCCCGATCATGATCGCGATCGACATGCTCACCGAGTCGGCGCTCTCGTTCCTCTCGATCGGGGTGCAGCCCCCGAATGCGAGCTGGGGCACGATCATCCTCGACGGCCAGGGCCTGCTCTACTCGAGGCCGGCCGTTGCGCTCGCGCCCGGGATCGCGATCGCCCTCACCGTGCTGGCGCTGAACGTGCTCGGCGACGGCGTTCGCGACGCGCTCGACCCACGCGCGAAGCTGCGCGTCGCGCACTGATGCTGCGCTTCCTCGCGCGCCGGCTCGTCTCGATGGTGTTTGTGATGTTCTCGATCAGCGTGCTCGTGTTCTTGATCTTCTTCGCCACGCCGGGCGTCGACCCGGCGGCGCGGATCGCCGGCCGGAACGCCGACCAGGAGACGCTCCGGGCTGTACGCAAGGACTTCGGGCTCGACAAGCCAATGCCGGTGCAGTACGGGCTGATGATGAAGAAGCTGTTCATCAGCCGCGACCTGACCTCGTTCGTGAACCGCGGCGCGAAGGTGATCCCGCAGGTGACCCAGGCGGCCCCTGTGACGCTCTCGCTCGTGCTCGGCGCCGCTCTGATCTGGGTTGTTGTGAGCATCGTGATGGGCCTCCTCGCAGCCGTCTTCCGCGGGACGCCTCTCGACACCCTGATCATCGTCGTGGGGCTGATCGGCATCTCGATCCCGGTCTTCTGGCTCGGCGAGGTCGTCAATCTGCTCAGCCAGAGCCGTCTTCACGACACCTTCCTCATCGCCGGGGTGCCGCCGCTCGGCTACACGCCGCTGACGCAATCGCCGTTCGGCTGGTTCAAGTCGCTGCTGCTGCCCTGGCTGACCCTGGCCGTGCTCTACATCGGCGTCTACGCGCGCGTGCTCCGCTCGAGCCTGATCGAGGCGCAAGAGGAGGACTACGTCCGGACTGCGCGGGCGAAGGGCATCTCGGAGCGGCGCGTGCTGGTGCGGCACGCTCTGCGCATGTCCCTGATCGCGTTCGTCAGCCTGTTCGGGCTCGACTTCGGAGCGCTCGTTGGCGGCGGCGCGCTCCTCGCGGAGGTCGTATTCGGCCTCCAGGGGGTCGGCAAGCTCACTTTCGACTCGCTCCAGAACCTCGACCTGCCCGTGATCATGGCGACCGTGATGTACGCGTCGTTCTTCGTCGTCGCCGCGAACGCGGTCGTCGACCTCCTCTACGGCTGGCTCGACCCGCGCGTGCGGCATGCCTGAGACGACCGCCGTTCCGGTGCTCGAGGTGCGCGACCTGAGCGTCTCGTTTCGCACCGAGGCAGGGCTCGTGCGTGCCGTCGACAAGCTCTCGTTCTCGCTGGGGCGGAGCGAGGTTCTCGGCATCGTGGGCGAGTCCGGCTCGGGCAAGACCGTCTCGATGCTGAGCGTGATGCGCCTGATCCGCGACCCGAACGCCGTCGTCGAAGGGCAGGTGCTCCACCACGGCCGTGATCTGATGAAGCTCTCGCAGAGGGAGATGCGGTCGGTCCGGGGCGCAGAGATCGCGATGATCTTCCAGGACCCGATGACCGCGCTGACGCCTGTGTACCGGGTCGGCTGGCAGATCGCGGAGCAACTGCGCGCACACGAGCCGATGAGCGCCCGCCGTACCCGGGAGCGGACGGTCGAGCTCCTCCGTGAGGTCGGGATCCCGAATGCGAGTCGCCGCGCGGACGACTACCCACACCAGTTCTCGGGCGGGATGCGCCAGCGCGTGATGATCGCGATGGCTCTCTCCTGCAATCCGTCGCTGCTGATCGCCGACGAGCCGACGACCGCACTCGACGTGACGATCCAGGCGCAGATCCTGGAGCTGATGAAACGGCTCCAGCGCGACCACGGCTCCTCGATCGTCCTGATCACCCACGACATGGGCGTCGTCGCCGACCTCGCCGAGCGGGTCGTCGTCATGTACGCGGGCAGCGTCGTCGAGGAGGGGTCGAGGTCGGAGATCTTCCGGGACCCGCAGCATCCGTACACCTGGGGGCTGCTCGGCTCGATGCCGCGCATCGACCGGCCCCGGCCGCGCCGTCTCGCCGCGATCCCGGGCGCGCCCCCGTCGCTGCTCGCGCCACCCGTAGGGTGCCGATTCGCGCCTCGCTGTCTACATCGCTTCGAGCTTTGCTCGACGCGGCCGGCGCTCGCCGAGCGGGTCTCCCCGGGCCGCAAGGACGCGTGCCACCTCGAGCCGGCGGTTCGGCCAGCGCTGCGGCAGGCGTCGCTGGCCGTCCCGAGCGAGCGCGAGAGCGCATGAGCGTCGCCCCGACCCTTTTGGATGCGGTTGACCTCGTCAAGCTCTTCCCGGTGCGCTCGGCCTCGTGGCGCCGGGGAGCGCGGGAGCACGTCCACGCCGTCGACGGCGTCTCGCTCGAAGTGCGCCGCGGCGAGACGCTCGGCGTCGTTGGCGAGTCGGGTTGCGGCAAGTCGACTCTCGGCCGCCTGCTCGTGCGGCTGCACGAGCCGACGAGTGGCACCATCCGGTTCGACGGGAAGGACATCACGAGGCTCTCGCGGTCGGCGCTGCGCCCCTTCCGCCGCGAGATGCAGATGATCTTCCAGGATCCCTACGCGTCGCTGAACCCACGCAAGCGCGTAATCCAGATCGTCGGTGACCCCTGGCGCATCCACCGCACCGGAGGCGAGCAGGAGATTCGCAAGCGCGTGCAGGAGCTGCTCGAGGTCGTCGGCCAGTCGGCCGACCATGTCAACCGCTTTACGCACGAGTTCTCGGGTGGTCAGCGCCAGCGGATCGGCGTCGCCCGCGCGCTCGCGCTCCAGCCGCAGCTGATCGTGGCCGACGAGCCGGTCTCGGCGCTCGATGTCTCGATCCAGGCTCAGGTCGTAAATCTCCTGGACGACCTCCAGGACGACTTCGGCTTGACCTACGTCTTCATCGCGCACGATCTCGGGGTCGTCCGGCACGTCTCCGACCGGATCGCGGTCATGTACCTCGGCGTCATCGTCGAGCTTGCGCCTGCGGACGACCTCTATGCGCGCCCGGTGCATCCATACACGGAGGCGCTGCTGTCTGCGATCCCCGTCCTCGACACCGGCGACGAGCCGGTGCAGCGGCGCGAGCGGATCGTGCTCGAAGGAGAAGTGCCGAGCTCGATCGACCCGCCGTCTGGCTGCCGCTTCCATCCCCGTTGCCGGTATGCCACGGAGATCTGCGGTGTCGAGCGGCCGCAGCTCGAGGACTACGGAGGCGGCCGTTACGCCGCCTGCCATCATCCGCTCGCCGGCGCAGTCCCAATGACAGGAGCGTGACATGCAAGAACGTGAAGGACTGATGCAGTGGCGCGACCACGAGACCTGGTACCGCGTCGTCGGGGATCTCGACCAGGATTCGCCTCGGACGCCGGTCGTCATCTGTCACGGTGGGCCCGGTGCGGCACACGACTACTGCGAGCCGATCGCGGAGCTGAGCAGGCACGGGCGCGCCTGCGTCCTCTACGACCAGGTCGGCTGCGGCAAGAGCCAGCACCTGCCCGACGCCCCAGCCGAGTTCTGGACGCCGCAACTCTTCAAGGACGAGTTGGTCGAGTTGACCGCGGAGCTCGGCATCACCAAACGCCACGCTGTCCTCGGCCAGTCCTGGGGCGGAATGCTCGCGCTGGAGTACGCCCTCGATCATCCGCCGGGCCTGCGCGGGATCGTCGTCGCCGACTCACCCGCGAGCATCCCGCTGTGGGTCTCGGAGGCAAACCGCCTGCGGGAGGATCTGCCGGCGGACGTTCAACAGACGTTGACCCGCCACGAACAGGCGGGAACGACGGACGATCCCGAGTACGAGACGGCAGTGCGCGTGTTCTACGACCGGCACCTGTGCCGTGTGCCGTGGCCGGACTACGTGCAGCGGAGCTTCGACCAGATGGAGGTCGACCCGACCGTCTACCACACGATGAACGGCCCGAGCGAGTTCCATTGCATCGGCTCGCTGAAGGAGTGGGACATCACCGACCGCCTGCCCGAGATCACGACCCCGACGCTGCTCGTCTCCGGCCGCTACGACGAGGCGACGCCGCTGATCGTCGGACAGATCCACGAGCGGGTTCCCGGGGCACAGTGGACGTTGTTCGAGGACTCGAGCCACATGCCGCACGTGGAGGAGCCGGAAGCCTTTCTCGAGCGCGTCGAGGAGTTCCTGTGCACGATCGACTAGAGGTGTTTTCTCAGCGCCGCGAGGAGCTGCTCGCCGTCGTACGCCACGGGTGAGCCTGACGCTGCGAGCGGCGCGGGCGCGTCCGCCCACGCCGCGTCGCCGCCGAAGACGTAGTAGACGTCGTAGACGAAGCCCGAGTAGCCGAGCCCGCCGAGATCGTTCTCGGCGAAGTACGTGCCGGTGATCCCCTCTCCGTCCCAGTACTGGGTCACGCGCGGGTCGGCCAGGGTCGCCTCGTCGATCGTGTCGCGCGCGTCGGTCGAGCGCTGGTTCAGCCAGACGGCGTACACCCGCAGGTTGTCGGACTTCTCCTTGTCGAGGATGTTCTCCCGCACCCAACGGGCGCCGGCGAGGCAGGTGCTTCAGGTGGGGGAGAAGAGGAGGATGACGCGCGTCTTGCCCGCGTCCGCCTCGAAGTCCGAGCGCAGCTGGAGCACGTTGGCGAGCTCGTGGACGTTCTGGGCCGGGCCGGCCGTGGGCGCAGCTGTCTCGCTGCCTCCGCAGCCCGCAAGAGCGAGCAGCGCGAGGAGCAGGACAGCGCGGCGCACTACGCGCGGACCTGGGCGGAAGCCCCGTCGAGCACGTCGAGCGCAGCCCGGATCGACATGCCTTCGCCGACGAAGATCGGCGTGTCTCGCTCGGTGTAGGCCGAGGCTTCGCTCTCGCGGAGCGTCTGCATCAGGTGCATGAAGTCGGACGGCTCGTCGCACTCGAACGCGGTCATGAACTCCTGGTCGTCGATCCCGAACGAGTAGGTCGTGTGGTTGTGGATCGTCTCGAACCCGCGGCCGATCCGGATGTGCTCGTCCATGGCGCGCTTGCGGTCGTCGAGCGGCAGCGCATACCACGGTCGGGTCTTGACGAACGGGTAGACGACCAGGTACGGCGAGCCCTTCGGAATGATCTTCCGCGGTCGCCGCGCCTCGGTGTACGGCGACGCCTTCGTGGTCGCGAGGTAGGAGTACGGCGTCTCGAGCCAGCCGGAGAGCGGCGTGGCGTTGAGCGCGGCGCCGAGCTCACCCAGGTCGGCGTAACGTTCGGTGATCTTCCAGAGGAGGAAGTCGCAGTCGGGCCGCACGCCGGCCGTCGAATAGACGCGGAGGTGCTCGAAGCGGTCGCTCCAGCCCTCGACCGCGTCGGCGAACGCGTCCTTCATCGCCGCGCGCTCCTCCACCGGCAGCCGCCGCCAGGCAGGGTCGACCTTGTGGAAGGAGTAGGCCACGTACTGGCCCTGGGGCGCTGCGCTCACGCGACGTATCGTACGTGCCGTGCGCCGCGCAGCCCTCCTTCTCGCGCTCGCGACGCTTGCCCCGGCCGGCTGTGGGGGCAGCGACGAGCGGCAGCCCCCGGGCGCCTTCGTGACCACGTTGATCCGCGACCTCGGCAGCGGCAGGACGGCGACGGCCTGGGAGTCGCTGCATCCGCTGCAGCAGAAGCGGGTCTCGCGGGCGCGGTACGTCGAGTGCGAGAGCCACGACGGCTTCGGCGGCAAGGTGACGAAGGTCGACGTGCTCGGCGTGAAGGAGGAGCCGTCCACGATCCCGGGCCAGTTCGGCCGTGAGCCCTCGACGGCTGTCACCGTCGGCGTCACGCTCGACACGCCCAACTCGAAGGAGCCGGAGCGGTTCACGCTCACGGCGCACATCTTCGAGACCGACGGGAACTGGTCGTGGGTGATCGGCCCGGTCGACTACGCCGCGTACATGACCGGCAACTGCCCCGCTCAGTAGTTGGCGCAAGCTGAGCATCCGCGGAAGCGGATGCTCAGCGCGCGAAGACCCCTGAAGGGGCCGCTTCGCGGCCCAAGAAGACCATCACGTCGCAGGATTCGCTAGCAGCGGGCGCTGCGAATCGCGTTGCGAACGGGCTCGAGGCTCGCTTTCGGCGTTCCATCGGAGTAGTAGACGCCGGACTGGAAGCCGGTGAGCGCCGGCTCGTCGTGCGAGTGGAAGAGCAGCAGCGCAGTCACGTTCTCCTGGCACGCTGCGAGCCCGATCGCGCGCCGGTAGTAGTCGGCCTGGGTCGCCTCGTCGACGGGCTTGCCCGGCTCGGCGCCGGTGTACAGCGCGGCCTTCGACGGCGGGATCGCCGTCTCGACGCCCAGTTCGCTGTAGAGCACGGGCAGCCCAGGCCCGAATGCCTCGTCCAGCAGCGGCCGCAGCTTCTGCTCGTAGTCGGCGATCAGAATGGACGTCGACTTCGGATCGGTCGGCCGGTCAGGCGGGGCGCTCGAGCTCGCCGGATACGGGTGGAACGCGAAGCCGTCGAGCGCCGGCTTGTCGCGCCCGCTCGCTCGACGCGCCTTCCCGAGGTCACGGATGAAGGCCGTCGGCGAGTGCGTGTCTCTGCCGGTGCCCGGCCGGTCGATCCCGCGTGGCGCCAGCGCGCCGCCCCAGACCGTCATCTCCGGGTCGGCCTGCTTGACGGCGTCGTACACCTCGATCAGCAGCGCGAGGTAGGCGGGTGCGGCGATGTCTTCACCGGCGGCATCGAACTGCGGCAGCCAGAAGCGGTTCAGGTTCGGCTCGTTGCCGATGATCACGTCGCGGATCTCGGGCGTGTCGCGGAGAACTGCGGTGACATAGGACGCGAACTGCGACCGCGCCCTGGGTGTCAGCGGCGTGGTCGACGAGCCGCGTTGGTAGACGCCGAGGAAGATCCGCGTGTCGCCTGCGCGCTCGACGACACTCCGGAGCGCGGCGCTCTCTTCCGGCGCGGGAGCCGAGAGGCCGGGTTGCCAGAAGCTCGTGATCCCGACGGCGCCGAAGCCGGCGTCTTGGAGCTGGTTCAGAGCCGGCCCGGCATGCCGGACGCCGTCGTCGACCGCCCCGACGAGGAACGTCTCGTGGTTGCCGCCGCCGCCGCAACCGGCCAGGATCAGTGCCGCGAGGGCGAGCGCACCGGGAACTCCGCGCTGGCCCGCACGACGACGACGCCGGGCTGGGTGGCGTGCACGAAGGTGACGGAGAGCTTGTAGCGCCCCGGCGCCACGCGGGCGCCGAGCTGGAACGATTGCCTCGTGCCCGGGGCCGAGCGTCCGTTCTTCCAGGCCGTGATCGATCCGGCCGGGAGCCGCACCAGCCGTGCGCGATAGACACAGTCGCGGTCGCACCGGAGCGAGATCGTACGGGTGAGGGGAGCAAAGGCGACGACGGGTCTGATCGCGACCGCGCACTTGCCGAGTGTCCCGCCTGCGATGGCGTCCATCGTGTCGCGGACGACGCCGAGCGACGACTTCGGCGTTCCGTCGGGGTAGTACAGGCCCGACTGCCAGCCGCTGCGGCCGGGCTCGTCCAGGGCGTGGAAGAGGAGGATGCCGGCGACGTTCGACTGGCAGTACGCGAGCCTGATGGCCTGTGCATAGGCCGCAGCCTGGGCCGACTCGTCGACGGGGTGCGTCGTCGCCGGTTCCGTCCCGGTGTAGTACTCCGTCTTCTCCTGCGGCACGATCGACTCGATCCCGTACTCGTCGTAGAGGATCGGCATCCCGGAGCCGACCTGCGCCGTTCCGTCGAACGCCTTGCCCAGCAGTCGCACGAGCTTCGTCTGGTCGACGAGAGCGAGGTGGTCGGGGTCGGTCGGCGGCAGGTCGACTGCGGCGCTCGAGTTGATCCCGTACGGGTGGAAGGCGAAGCCGTCCATGATCGGCTTCGTCCTGCCGCTCGCGGCGTAGGCGGCGCCCCATTCGTTGATGAAGCGAGTCGGGGAGATCGTGTCGCGCCCCGTTCCCGGCTTGTCGACGCCGCGCGGCGCGAGCGCGCCGCCCCAGATCCGCGTCTCCGGCGCGACGGCCTTGATCGCGTCGTAGGTGCCGGCGAGCAGCGTGTTGTAGGCCGGCGCGGACGCTCCGGTCCCGTCCTCGTTGAACTGTGGGAGCCAGAAGCGGTTCAGGTTCGGCTCATTGCCGACGATCAGGTCCCGGAAGTCGGGGTTCGCCTGTGCGATCGCGGCGACGTAGGCTGCGAAGTCCGCCTGCGCCTCGGCCGTGAGCGGCGTGGTCCTGGAGCCGGCGGGATAGATCGAGACGTAGACCCGGACGCCGTGCACAGCCGCCGCGGCGGCGACGTTGCCGAGTACAGCGGCCTCGTGCTCGGTCGGCGCGCTCAGGCCCGGCTCCCAGGTGCTGGTGATCCGCGCGGCGCGAAAGCCGGCCAGCCGGAGCAGGCCCATGTTCGCCTCCGCCTCGACGAGCGTCGGCGCCCGAACGGCGTCTTCGGCGGCGCCGAGAGCGATCGACGAGCCGCCCGCGAGCGCCGCCGGCGCGACCGCCAAGGCCGCCAGGAATGCCGCAAGAACCCTGATCATCGGTGGCTAAGGTAGCCGGGATGCCGGATCTCGAGGACAAGCTCAAGCGTCTCCCCGCGAAACCCGGCGTCTACCTCTTCCGCGACGAGGGCGGTGACGTGCTCTACGTCGGCAAGGCGAAGTCGCTGCGGCCCAGGGTCCGTTCCTACTTCCAGGCCGGCCGAGGCGACAACCGCGCCTCGATCCCGCGGCTCGTGCCGCGCATCGCCGACCTGGAGGTGATCGTGACCTCGACCGAGGTCGAGGCCCTCCACCTGGAGCAGAACCTCGTCAAGCGCCACCGGCCGCCCTTCAACGTGCGCCTGCGCGACGACAAGTCGTTCCCGTACATCGCCGTCACCGTCGAGGACGAGTACCCGCGTGTCATGTTCACCCGCGAGCGGCACCGCCGCGGCGTCCTCTATTTCGGCCCGTACGCGAACGCGAAGAAGGTGCGCGAGACGCTCGACGTGCTCAACCGCGTCTTCCAATTCCGGCCGTGCGAGGGTCCCAAGCCGGGGCGCCACTCCGGGATCCCGTGCCTCGACTTCCACATAGAGCGCTGCCACGCGCCGTGCGTCGGCTACATCTCGAAGGCCGCGTACGGGGAGATCGTCGAGGGCGTGATCAACTTCCTGGCGGGCGACACCCGCACGATCGTCCGCGAACTGCAGCGGCAGATGGCGGGGGCGGCAGCCGAGGAGCGCTTCGAGGATGCGGCCCGCTACCGGAACCGGCTTTTCGCGATCGAGAACCTGGCCGAGAAGCAGGGGGCAGACCGGCGTGAGACCGGCTCGATCGACGTGATCGGCATCGCCGCCGCGGCTGACCGTGCCGCGGTGCAAGTCTTCCCGCTCCGCGGCGGCAAGATGATCGACCGCCACGCCTTCCATCTCGAGAACGTGGAGGGCCAGGACGTGACGACGATCCTGGAGGCGTTCTGCCTCGAGTACTACGGCAACGCGCCCTCGATCCCGCCGCAAATCGTCGTCCCGCCCGAGGCGACCGGGCTGGAGGCGCTCGAGGAGTTCCTCACCGAGCTGCGCGGCTCGCGCGTCGAGGTGCGCGCGCCCGCCCGGGGCGAGAAGCGCCGCCTCGCCGACATGGCCGGACAGAACGCTCGGCTGGCGCTCGACTCCGAAGCAGTCGTGTCGGAGCAGAAGCGGATCCGTCGCGTCGCGGCGCTCGAGGAGCTGCGGGAGGCGCTGAATCTCGAGAGCCTGCCGCTGCGGATCGAGTGCTACGACATCTCGAACATCCAGGGACAAGAGATCGTCGGCTCGATGGTGGTCTTCCAGGACGGGATGCCGAAGAAGGCCCACTATCGGAAGTTCGCGGTGCGCGGCCTCGACGGCCAGGACGACTTCGCGTCCATGGCGGAGGTCGTCTCTCGCCGGTTCGCGCGCCTGCGGACGGGAGTCGAGGCCGAGTACGACGAGGGGTTCGCGACGGCGCCGAACCTCGTCGTCATCGATGGCGGCAAGGGTCAGCTCTCGGCCGCGCTCGCGGCGATGCAGGCGTACGAGCTGCCGCGCGTCGCCGTCATCTCCCTGGCGAAGCGCGTGGAGGAGGTCTTCGTGCCCGGACGGTCCGACCCGATCGTGCTCGACCCTCACAGCGCAGGCTTGCAATTGCTCCAACGTGTTAGAGACGAGGCCCACCGCTTCGCACTCGCCTTCCACCGCCAGCGGCGCTCCGCCCGGTCGCGCGAGTCGCTCTTCGACACGCTCGAGGGAGTCGGCCCGGCGCGGCGGCGCGCGCTCCTTCGGCACTTCGGCTCGACCGAGGGCGTGCTGGCGGCGAGCCAGGAGCAGCTCGAGGGCGTCCCCGGCGTCCCCGCGAAGACGGCGCGCGCGATCTACGCGCAGCTGCACAAGACCGGCGCCGGCTAGGGCTCGGCCGCCGGACGCCTGGCGGTGAGTGAGCGCCAGTCCGTATGCCCGAGCGTCAGGAAGAGGGCGCTGAAGCCGAGGACGATGTTGGTCACGATCAGGGTCAGCTTCATCCCGACGCTGAACGCGAGCAGCACCGATCTGCCGAGGCCGGTGCCGGAGAAGACATAGACGATGAAGGCCTGCTCGGTGCCGATCCCGCCCGGAGAGACCGGAACGAGCGTGGCGAGGCTCTGGGTCACCTGCACGAGCAGG
The DNA here is from genome assembly GCA_031371615.1 of Actinomycetes bacterium. GTDB lineage: Bacteria > Actinomycetota > Thermoleophilia > Gaiellales > Gaiellaceae > Gaiellasilicea. Next base: position 11,233 of record JANMJY010000236.1, read on the forward strand.
ACGTTCTTGACCGACTGGTCGACGCTGAAGGCGCCGAGGAAGAACCAGATCGCGGTGAACCGCAGCAGCCAGTCACCCGCCTGCCA
>JANMJY010000257.1:0-10353 GCA_031371615.1 Actinomycetes bacterium
CCGGCGTAGTGGCTCGGGCAGAGGACGACGTGGTCGGGCAGCTCGAGTAGCCGCTGCAAGCTCGCGTGCAGCAGGCGCGCCTGCCCGTGCACGTCGCCGGCGACGTGCAGGTCGGGCCGGCCGACGTCGCCGATCAACAACGAGTCGCCGCTGAACACCAACCACGGCTCGTCGGTCCCCCGTCGCCGGTCGGCCACCGCGTAGGCATGGTGGGCCGGCGCATGCCCGGGCGTCGCGATCGCAGTCACCAGGGTGTTCCCGAGCTCCACGACGTCTCCGTCGGCGAGCGCGACGTGCTCGAACTCGACTCCCGTGCCCTCCGGCAGATAGGCGGTCGCGCCGGTGCGCTCGACAAGCACCGGCAGACCGGAGACGTGGTCGGCCTGCACGTGTGTCTCGAACACGGCCACGATCGGCGCACCGAGCCTGGCCGCCGTTTCCAGGTACTCCTCGACGAGATCGGCGTGCGGATCGACAACAGCCAGCTTGGCACGCGTGCCACAGCCGAAGAGGTAGCTGGCGCAAGAGCTCGAGTCGTTCAGAAAAGGCCGAAGCAGCATCGAGGTCTCCTCCGTTCAGCTCGCCATTTCGATCGGCCGATCCGCGCGCCGCCACTCCGGAAAGCCCACGTCGAGGCGCCGGGCTTTCAAGCCGCGCTGGCGGAGCAAGCGCACGGCGTCGTCGGCATAGACGCAGTACGGGCCACGGCAATAGGCGATCACTTCGCGTCGCCGCGGCAGCGTGGGCTCGATCGCTGCAAGCGTCGAGAGCGGAGCCGAAAGGGCCCCGGCGATATGCCCGGCACGGTACTCGGACGGCGGGCGCACATCGAGCAGCACCACATCGCCGCGCTCGAGCCGCGCCTGAAGCTCCGAAGCAGTGACCTGCTCGACTCCATCCCGCTCGCCCAGGTACTCCCCAGCGAACACGTTCACCTCAGCGACGTGCTCGACTGCCACATCGCGCACCGCAGCCCACAGCTCGCCCACCCGCTCGCTCGCGAGCCGGTAGACGACGCGATGGCCATCGCGTCGCGACCGCGCCAGACCCGCCTTCGCCCGCAGCCGCAGATGATGCGAGGTGCTCGCCAGGCTCTGACCGACCTCGCTCCCGAGCTCCTCCACCGAACGCTCACCCTGCGCAAGAACATCCACGATCTCGGCCCGGCGGCCGCTCCCAAGCGCCGCTGCCACCGACGCGAACGCATCGAACAGAGCGATCTTCGCAATCCGGTCACTCATAAGATCAAACTATCGTTTGAAGTTATGAAAGTCAAGCTGGCCTGGGTGCCGAGAGGCCCCTGGCCGAGCAGTAGTCACCGACGGGGGCTCACCCCTCGGGCCGCGGGTGCTGCGCTCCGGGCGATCGCAGGATCGGCCGGTGCGGCGTGCGACCGTTTCGCTTTCTAATGGCCGCTGGGAGAGAGTGACCACCGGCCCAGCTGGCACTTGCCTGCGGCCGGGTGACTCGATCGCTCCCGCGTGCCGCAGCCCGGTCGCAACCCCGCGGCCGGACTGCGGGCGCCACCGAGTGTCGGCGGTTTGGGCTTCCGCGCGGTCCGCCCGAAGCCGGCCATCGACCCCTCAATGCCGCGATGTTCACCCGCGCGAGCAGCTCGCCCCGATCGACTGAAGCAATCGATCACCACCGAATCGTCATCGCGCGCCGGCACTCCGATCGCGCACGTTGCTGCTGACCTGGGCATCCACCCGAAGACGCTGCGCAAGCGTATGCGCCAGGCCGAGGCTGATCAGGGCTTGAGGACCGATCTGCTCGACGAGCGAGGAGCGCGAAGAGATCATGCGGTTGCGGCAGGAGAATTTCGAGCTGCGCCGCGCGAATGAGATCTTGAAGTCGGCGAGTGTGTTTTTCGCCAAGGAGCTCGACCCAGACCGACCGAAGTGAGCCGCTACGTCGGCGACCAGCGTGGCCGCTTCGGGGTCGCGCCGATCTGTCGGACCCTGGGCGTGTCGGCGTCCGCGTACTGCGAGCGCGCAAGCGGCCGCCGGTCGGCGCGAGCGGTCGAGGACGAGCGGCTGCTCGCCCGGATCACGCGAGCTACACGCGGCCAACTACTACGGCTACGGCTACCGGAGTATGTGGAAGGCACCGCGGCGCGCCGGCGAGCAGGTGCCGCGCTGCCGCGTGCAGCGACTGATGAAAAGCGATGGGATCGTGGCCGCCAGCGGGGATTGGCACAATCGGCGCAATCGGAGTAGTGTCGTCTCGCCGTCCAACCATGGAGGAGCAACATGAGACGCAGATTCGCCGCCGTCTCGGCGTTTGTTCTGGCTTTCGGCGTGTTTGTCTCCGGGGCGGGAGCGACGGCGCCGAACAGCGACGCGGGAAGCTACGAGTTCCACCTCGAGGCGCCGAACGTGGCGATGGCGCCGAATGGAGACACGTTCGCCGTGACCGGCATGGGTGCTTTCAGCATCCACCCGAAGTCGGCGGGAGGCGGTGGCAGCTGGACGCACACGTTCGCCGGTGGCGGGAGCGCGAGCGGCACCTGGACCGCGACCGGCCTGGTGGCCTTCCAGCCCTACGGTTGCGGCGTCGTCTTCGGCACCCCGATTCCGCCGAACTTCTGCGGCGGGCGCCTCGTGCTCGACGTGACGCTGTCGACGCCGGGCGGGTCCGTGCCGGCACAGCTGACGATCTACTGCGTCATCGGCGCCCCGCCCGCGAGTGCAGCGGAGGGGATCCGCCTCGTCATCCCGGGCGTGATCAATTTCAACAAGGTCGTCGAAGGGGAGAACGTCTACATCCAAGAGTAGGAAAACCAGGCAGGAGAGGGAGGCTCTCATGCGGCAGATCGTGCGTCAGACCGCGGCGCTCGTTGCGTCGGGGGCGATTGCAGGGCTCGTGCTTGCCGGACCTGCGGGCGGCGACAGCCCGCTCGTGGTGAGCGGGGGCGGCGCCGGGACGTTCGCGGCCGATCTCGATGGCGACGGAGACATCGACGGGTCGCGGTTCGGGCTCGGAGCGACAATCCGGGGTGGCGGCGCCGCGCAAGGTCATTTCGAGTGTCTGATGGCCGGCGACTCGGACATTCTCGGGCTGGCCCTGATGGCCGTCGATGGCAAGGTCATGACGGGTACGGCCGACATTGCTGGAAATGCGACCCTCGGTGGTGTCGCGACAGTGAATCTTGCCAACGGGACACAGTTTCGCGGCGTCCCGTTCACCGTCCAGCTGCAGGCGGGCGGCCCCGGCTCCGGGTCGCTCAAGCTGACCGTGATCGGCGCCTTCGACCGGGTACCGGGCGACTCCGTCCCCGGCAACGGCAACTACGACCTGCCGTGGGAGCACGTCGTGAACGGCAGGATCGACGTCCACTGAGAAGCGGCGGATTGCGCCACTTCGGAAGGAGACATGATGCGAATTCGAAGAAAGTGGTTCATCGGTCTCGGTACTGGTTTGACGCTCGGTGTCGTGCTCGTCGTCCTGACAGCGTTCGCCTCGGCGGCGCCGAGCCCGGCCCAGCATGTCAGCTGGGACATCGTCCGCTTGACGTTTCCGGGCGGGGTGACGACCCTCAACGCAGGCGGCTTCGCCGACGCCAAAGCGCCTGACAACACCACGATCAGGCTCACCGGGGCCGGCACGTTTGTCGCGCCGGGGGGCAAGAACGGCGGGTCGGGCGCCGTGACCGGAGGAGGAACCTGGCGGACCTTCAACGCAGCCAGCGCCTCAACCGGAAGCGGCACCTACTCGGTGGAGGAGTTGGCCAGCTTCGAGCTCGCCAACTTCCAGCTTCCGGGCCTGGGCGACACTATCGGCGACACCAACGAACGCGCGAACGGCAACGCCGTCGTGCGGATCGCGTACTCCGACGGCTCGCAGGGTGTCCTGACAATCGGCTGTCATGGACCGGGCGCGCCCGACGGCATCTTCGAGGGCATCGCGACGACGAAAGGCTTCAAGACCTACTATGCGGTTCAGTCTCCGGGGGCAGACCCTGACGCCAACCGCACGGTCTTCCACGTTCGTCGATAGACGGACTCGCATTCGAATCAGCGCATCAGCTAAGGGCGGCCCAATCGGTCGCCCTATGCTGCAGAGCTAGGGCACGATGTTGTGGTTGAGGTGGAAGACGTTGTCGGGGTCGTAGCGTCGTTTGATCTCGACGAGCCGGTCGTAGTTGGGGCCGTAAGCTGCGCGGATGGCGTCGTCTGCTTGGTCGTCGCCGAGGTAGTTGAGCCAGCGTCCGCTTCCGAGGTGAGGTTGCAGGGCAGCGAACGTGTCTCGTGTCCAGGCGACGCTCGCGGCCGTGTCGTCCGGGTCAGTCCAGACCGACGGGAGGAGGAGGTTCCAGCCTTCGTCGCGGTGCGGCACGGCGGTCTCGGTCGCGCCGACTCGAGTGACGGCGCCGTGGAAGTGCTCGAACAGGATCGCCATCATCGGTGAGGGGGCGCTGGCGAAACGGGCGACGGCGGTGTCGATCAGCTCGTCGGGAAGACCGCGCGTGAAGCTCGAGAGCCAGTAGTTGTACGAGCCGGTGGGAAAGCCGTCGTCGAGAATGGTGTTCATCACCGGGTAGGGCATCGGGCCTACCTCGACCATCAGCGGCGACCCCCACGACTTGAACGGTGCCAGGTCACGCTCCGCCGCATCCGCGTCTCCGGTGTGGAAGACGACCAGCGCCGATAGTTTCGTGCCGGACCCATCTGGTGCGTGCACCAGACCGGCCCATACCGTCAGATCGTCCGAGCAGCTCGCCACCGCGTGGCGGTAGAAGCGCAGCAGATCGGGGGCAGCGTCGATCGGATGTGCGATCAAGCCACCCACCACCATCTCCAGCGGATGAAGGCGATACGTGAACGAGGTCGCGACACCGAAGTTCCCGCCGCCACCACGAAGCGCCCAGAAGAGGTCTGGGTGCGAGTCGGGCCCCACGTCGAGCACCTCACCGTCTGCCGTGACAAGGTCGACTCCGAGCAGGTTGTCCGCCGCGAGACCGTACTTGGCCATCAGCCAGCCGAGGCCGCCGCCAAGGGTGTAGCCGGCGATACCCGTGGACGAGATCGCCCCTCCGGTCACCGCAAGCCCGTGCTCTGCGGCAGCGTCGTTCAGCTCCGCCCAGAGCACGCCCCCCTCCGCACGTGCCGTTCCCGCGTCGGGATCGACCTCGATCCCCTTCATTTCGGCGAGGTCGATCATCACCCCTCCATGCGTGACGGCGCGGCCCGCGACGTTATGACCGCCACCGCGAACCGAAACCTCAAGCCCACCCCTGCGCGCAAAAGCGAGCGCTGCGGCGACGTCACTCGCCGACCGGCAGCGGACGATCACAGCCGGCCGCCGGTCGATCAGGCCGTTATGAACCGCACGAGCAGCGTCATAGCCTGCGTCACCAGGTTCAAGGAGCGGCCCGGAGACCTGAGCGGCGAGCTCGGTGACCAGGGCAGGATCCAACGCGACGGTCATGCTCCAACCTCCCGATCGGTAATGGCCCACAACTCCCGGTCGAGTCTACGACGTTCGTCACCTACACCACAGAACGCTCTTCTCCGACCAGGGCTGCGTCCCTCAGATGTTCCCGGAGAGTCGATTTGGTGAGCCCGGACAGGAGGGATATCGTCGCCGCATGAGCCGGATCGAGGCGCGCCTCGAGGATCTGGGACTGACGTTGCCCGCACCGATGGATCCTCCGGGCAACTTCAAGCTAGTCAACGTCTACGGCGGCCTCGCCTACATCTCGGGGCACCCTGCAATCGACGGCTCGACCGTTCTTGTTCAGGGTGTCGTGGGCCGCGACTTGACAGTCGAAGCAGGGTATGAGGCAGCGCGGCTGGCTGCGCTCTCGATCATCGCGTCGCTCAAACACGAGCTCGGAGATCTCGACCGCGTCACAAGCTGGCTGCGGGCCGTCGGCTACGTCCAGAGCGCGCCGGAGTTCCACGACAACGCCAAGGTCGTAAACGGCTTCAGCGACCTGATCATCGAGATCTGGGGTGAGGCCGGACGGCACGCCCGCTCCGCGCCAGGGCAAGGGCCCTCGCCATTGAACGTTCCGGTCATCATCGACGCGATCGTCGCCGTTTCTGAGTAGGGGTCATGAGCCCGTTCGACGACCTCGGCTCGATCCCACCGCAAATGCTCGCGAGCGGCCGCCCCGCGCGGTCCACAGCGAGCACCTGACTCTGGCTTTGGTTGAGATCGAGCCGGACCGCGGAGCTGCCAGAGCACCGCCACGGCTCCGAGAGCCAGGGTCACGATCAGGCTCTATTCCGACGAGCGGTTCCGCTCACATCACGCGGGCACCAGGAGCTTCGCCGGCCCGAGCGTCCGGGGAGTGTCTTCCGAACGGAGCGCGATCTGGCGCCGGGCAGCAGAGCCGGAGAAGGGATGTAGTGTCTTCTCGTCAATCGAGGAGGCCCTGGTGGCGATCGCGCGGATCATCGAGACGGAAATAACGCCTGAGGAGTACGAGCAGATGAGGGAACGTCTGGGGGTCGGCGACACGCCACCGCCTGGAGGTTCATTTCATGTAGCCGCCCTCGGCGAAGACGGCAAGATCCGAATCTTTGAAGTCTGGGATTCGCGCGAACAAGCCGAGGCCTGGGGCGAGAAGGTCGCAGCTGCCCGTGAAGAAGCAGGCTTCGGCGGGCACCCGCCCTCGATCGAATACCTCGAAGTCCACCGCATCGTCCAGCGCTAGCTTGGTTGGCGCGAGCGGTTCGCGCTGCTCGCGCCAACCCTGGCCTGGGACACAGTGCTCTCGTTCGACCCGTCCGGGCGGTTACTCGCGCGGATCGCCGGTTCCGGCTCGGCCTAGCGGAGGATGCGGCTGGACTCGGCGACGAGGCCGATGCCGGCGATGATGGCGATGGCGGCGAGCCCGACCGGCACGACGATTCGGCCGACCTGAAGCAGCCGCTCCTGCGCACCGGCGCGCCTGACGAGGAACGCCGCGATAGTGAGGAGCGCGGCGGGAGCGAGGGCAAACGTCGAGCCGAGCGAGGCGACGACGACAAGGACGGTGAGCCGGCGATTCCGCCAGGCAGCCTCGCGGTGCCAGCGCTCCACGAGCAGCACCACGAGCGCCGCCGCGACCCCCGGGAGCAGGACGAAAAGCGCGATCGCGAGCAGGACCGGCGAGATGAGCGTGAAGTCGACTCCGTCCTCGTGCACGAAGCCGGCGCCTCCGACGAGCGCCGCGAACCCAACCCACAGCGGGAGCCTGATGCGGCCCGGGATCGCCGTGCGAAGAGCCGCGTAGAGGACACCGTTCAGGGCCCCGAGCACGGTCATCGCGAACAGAAGCTTGAAGGTCTGCAGTGAGATGACGCCGATCTCGAAGCCGTCGTCCGAGGTCACGCCGACCACGAGGTCGCTCGAGGTCAGCCGCAGGAGCAGCATCGCGAGCCGGCCGCCGAGCCCACCGATAAGAAAGCCGGCGATCGCGCCGGCCGCGGCGCCGACCAGCACCCACCAGACGATCGAGGAGAACTCGTCGCGAACGGCGACCCGCCGCGCGCGAGTGCGCTCCGGTGGTACCACCACTCCGGGAAAGTCGGTCACCCGCTGCGATCGTAATGCGCCAGGTAGCAGCTCACAAGACCTCCGGTCCTGCAAATGTTTGACTGAAGAACCAACGGATGGGAGAGTCCGCCGATGACCAGAACAAGAGCCGCGCGGCTGCTCGGTGGTTTCCTCGGTCTGACCTACATCGTCCTCGGGCTCGTCGAGTCCACGATCGCCATCCGTGGCAGCGACCCCATCGTCTTCTTCTGGTTCCCCGCCCTATGCGGTGGCGGCGCGCTCATCCTGACGGGCACGTTCAAGCTCGTAAGGCCGCCGCCGCTCTCGATCGGACTCGTAACCGTGGGGGCGTTGGCAGGTGGCCTGGCAACCGCCTGGACGATAGCGGGGCCGATCCTCTCGATCGCCTTGATCGTCCTCCGCATCAGCCGCACACCCGCACCGTCGACGAGCGCCGCCTGACGCTCCGGCGGGGCCGTCTCGCGCCGCGGACCCCTTCATTCCCGGTGAAGTGCGCTCCGCGCCTAACAAGGCAACACGAACACGCGTTATGCAGGTCTTTTCTCGACCCGAGAAGCCGACGCGCGGATTCGAACCGCGGACCCCTTCATTACGAGGGAAGGACGAGTAGCGGACGCGCGTCCACTCGCGGGCACGCGCGGGCAGGTTCTCGCTGGAAACTGAGGAGTTCTTCAGCTCACGCGATGGACGCACGCGCCCGCTCGTGGCCGAGCTGACGTACCCGTTTTGTACCCGCTCGGGGCCGCGAGCCGTCATGGATTGACACCGTTGGTCGTCTCGTACCCGTGCGAGCAGATGGCGGCGCCTCAAGCTCGGCACAGCTGGCTTTCGCGTGCTCCGCCAGATAGACGGCGCCCATGGCTCCCTGGCCAATGAGCGACCCGTGCCCAGCGGGCAGGCGGCCGCGCGGCCGGCGGGACTCGTCGGCGGCGACTGCGAGCGGGTGAGCGTGGGTAGGCGGTTCAACGACAGCGTTCGCCGCTTCCGAGCCTACGAGCCTACGAGGAGAGTTTGTCCAGCCGGGACCGAGCTAGTTCGACCCGGCGAGGTTCCCCTTTTGCTCGTGCCGCTCACGTCGTCGCAGACCGCGCTGAAATCGCCGAGCTGACGAGCAGCGTCTGCTTGTGGTCTGCGAACTTCGCTTGTTGAGGTTGAGCAGGGATAGGCCGCGCGTCGGCGCAAGACTCGTGCCCGAAGACTCGACGGCGGGAGCCTTCGCCTCCGCCGCTCGGTGTCTAAGGTGATCGCCGGAGGGTTACTGGGTGATGACGTTCCCCAACTTGATCGCGGTGAAGATGATCTCCGCCGCTCCGGTACTGCTGTCGGCGCCAAACGTGGAGCAAAGGAGAGGAACCCTTCCGGACGCGACCTGTGTCATCGTGAGGCGCTTGATCTCGCCGGTGCCTACCACCCAGCGCACCCGATCATCGGCGAACGCGCACTGTCCGTTGCGGACGTTGTCTTGCAAAATAAAAGAACCGGCCTGGTTGATGATCTCCCACTCAACAGTGACCATCCACTGGCCAGGCGGGAGGTCGAGCGTCTCGATCGTGTAGGCCGGAGTGAGAGCGCTCAAGTTGACGTTGCCGGTGAGGATCGGCACGGCATTGCTGGTCCCTCGCGCCGTGTGCTTGTAGACGCCGTCGGGCGCGCTCGCCGGGCCTTGGGGTCCGATACCACCGGTCGGCCCTTGAGGCCCGGCGGGGCCCTGCGCACCGACGGGACCCTGCGCACCGGCTCCTCCGGCGGCCCCGTTGAGCCCGTTGGTGCCGGCGTTGCCCTTCGCTGCGAGCAACTGCCAGGGGCTGTCCGGCGGAGCTGTGCCGGTGCCGTTGTCTGCACTGCTGATCCAGGCAGAACCCAGAGAGGTAACCACGTCGCCAACGAAATACTGAACGCCGTCCTGGAATGGGCCTCGCCAAGTGAAGCCTGCGCCCGGATCGCCATTGGCTCCGGCCGCGCCGTCGCGGCCGTTCAGGCCGTTGCTGCCGGGGTTCCCCTGGTCGCCCTTCGGGCCGGCCGCACCGTTCGTCCCGGCGGCTCCCGCAGGTCCTTTCTGGTTCCAGCTGATCTGGGTCTCGTAGGTCGCGTTGCAGTGACTCAGCAGCGACGTGCTCGCTGCGCTCGGGTCGATCAACCGGATCGTTCCGGTCGCGTTCAGCTTGCAGGCGGTGTAGACGCCGCCGTCGCTCGGGATCGTCGCCCAGGCGACGCCGCCCACCAGGGCGGCCGCCAGCACGAGGCCGGCGCAAATGGTGCGGGTGCGTGTTCTCATCGTCTTCCCTTCGTCGAGGGTTGCGTGCACTCGCGAGTCGGCGGCGGCACGAGCCGCGACCGCCCCGCGAGAACACGCTCTACGGGTTGCAGGGCGCGGCGGGCACATCGAGCCGCAGGCTCGCCGTCGTGGGCACGACGAACGTGCCAACGAACACGGCCGGCTCGGAGCCGTCGTTGCGGACGAGGTTGACGAGCCCGGGAACCTCGACATACGACTGCCCCTTCGTGTACGTCGTCTTCGTGCAGTCGTTCGCGTAGACAGTGACGGCTCCCTGCGTGACCGCCATGAAGCCGGGGCCGGGATGCCGGTGCCACCCCGTATTGCCGCCCGGAGGCAGCGTGATCCGGAGCGTCGTCACGTCCAGAGGCCCCTTGTAGGTGCCCCGCCACAGATTCGCTTTCTGGTTCGGGAACTTGCCCTGCACCCTAAGCACCAACTCGTCGGCGGTTGTTCCCTTGGCGAGGGTCTCGGTGCTCTGCCCGGCGGGCGGCGGCGCCCGGGGGACGCCGAGCACGGCGGCAAACACAAGCCCCACGACACTAGGGGCGGGGGTAAGCAATGCGCGG
>JANMJY010000004.1:0-1713 GCA_031371615.1 Actinomycetes bacterium
CCGACACGATTGCCGATCCGCCGCTGAGCCGGTTCATCACCCCGGATCAGCCGTTCCTCGGTTCGACGATCAACTACGAGGGGATCCTGAAGCGTGAGGTCGAGCTGTACGCGTTCGACGAGTCGCAGGCGTCCACCGTCGGGATCGGCCACGACGTCGCGCTCGGCGGGGACGCAAACGACGCGATCCACACTGGCCCAGGCGAGGATCTTGCGAACGGCAACGCCGGCGACGACCGCATCTGGCTCGGCGACAACTTCACGGCGATGACAGCCCTCAAGGGCAAGGCGCAACCGCGGCTGGCGCACGACCGGGTCGACGCGGGTTGGGGCGGCACCGGTCACGACCACCTTTGGGGCGGCTACGGCGCCGACTACCTCGACGTCCGGCCGCGCTCCACGACGACCACCGCGGGCCTCACGCCGACCAGCGACCCCGAGACGTGGTTCCAGGTCGCTGGTAAGGAGCCGTCGCACAACGGCGTCAGCTACAACCAGGAGAACTTCGAGGGCTTCGACTACGTCTACGGCGGCTGGGATCAGGACGCGATGCAGGCGAACGAAGGCGCTAACGGTCCGATCCCGGGCGATCGCCTGCTCGACTGGGCCGGCGTCTACAACGCCTACTACGTCTGCCCGCCGACCTACGGCGACTGGGTCAGCACCCGCGCGGTGTCCCCGGGAATGGTCGACTTCCTCCAGTCGATGTCGCAGGGCTTCGGCGCGAGGGACACCGCGACCCGTGGCACCTCCGGCTTCCGCGAGACGGCGATCGTGTTCCCGAACGAGCACGGACAGAACGCGAACCCGATCCACCCGGACACGCCCGCGCACTTCACCTGCGGGCCCGGCGTCACGATCCCTTGAGGTCGGCCCTCTCAGTTTTTGCGGCCACGCTTGTCGTAGCCGCTGCCGCCGGTTGCTCGAACGGCGGCGATAGCAACACCACTTCCGGCACGACGTCGGCGTCTCCCGCTGAGTCAACGCCGTCGTCGACGACGCAGACCGCTCCCGCGACGACGGGGAGCAGCGCCCGCCCGGAGCCGCCGGCCGATCAGAGTCGTTGGGCCAAGCAGGTGGACACCGCCTGTCAGCCGTGGCAGGAGCGGATCGACGCGCTCGTTCCCCCTGCGGATGCGTCCCAGCTCGAGCGGTGGCTCGACGATCTGCTGCCCCTCGTGCGCAAGGAGGTGGGTGCGGTCACGGCTGTCAAGCCGCCGGCGAAGCAGAGTGACGCGAAGAGGGCGGCGCTATTCACCTCGAACCTGAGGAAGCTCGAGCGGAGCCTGACGAGATATCGGGCCGCGATCTCAGCTGGCGACACCAAGGCCATCCAGCAAGCGATCCAGGAGGCCAACGCCGCTGGAGCGGCGGCTCGCGGCTACGCCCTGTCGCTCGACGTCACCCGCTGCGGTGGCTACGAGGGCGGTTGATCCGTTCCGTGGCTAAGCTTTCCGACATGGCCAAGCGCGAGTTCTCCTTCACCTCGGAGTCCGTCACCGAGGGGCATCCCGACAAGATCGCCGACCAGGTCTCGGACGCGGTCCTCGACGCCGTTCTCACCGACGACGTGAACGGACGCGTCGCCTGCGAGACGCTGATCACGACCGGCCTTGTCGTCGTCGCAGGCGAGATCACGACCTCGACTTACGTCGACATTCCGCGCCTCGTCCGCCGGACGATCTCCGAGATCGGCTACACACGCGCCAAGTAC
>JANMJY010000021.1:0-2783 GCA_031371615.1 Actinomycetes bacterium
TGGCCACGCGAAGTGGGAGGATCAAGCCGCGCGTTCCCCCGAGTCTCCGAGAAGGGAGTGACACCAATGACCATTTCGGCAGTGCTTCGCGGCAAGGGCAATGCGGTCGAGACGATCGCCGCCGACGCTCCCGTATCCGACGCCGTCGCCCGGCTCGGCGAGAAGCGCATCGGCGCGCTGCCGGTGATGGAGGATGGCGTCATCGCCGGCATCATTTCCGAGCGCGACGTGATCTATTGCCTGCGCGAGCATGGCGCCGCGATGCTCGACTGGCCGGTCAGCCGGCTGATGAGCGCCCCGGCGATCACCATCGCCCCCCAGGCCGACGTAATGTCCGCGCTGGCGTTGATGACCCAGCGCCGCATTCGCCATCTGCCGGTGTGCGAAGGCGGGTGGTTGCTGGGTTGACACAGTGCCGGCAGGGGCTGAGAATCGCCTCGGCTCATCCGCGAAGAGGGAGGTCGGTATGTCCTGGCATCTGAAGGGCAGCTATTTCGAGACGTGTTCTTGCGAGCTCATGTGCCCCTGCAATTTCTCGTTCGACCACGGCGCGACGTATGACTACTGCCGCGTCACGCTTGTCTTCAACATCAGCGAGGGGGAGGTCGAGGGCACCGACGTGAGCGGCGTGAAGGTGGCCGTGATCGCGGAGACGCCGAAAGTCATGACGGACGGCAACTGGCGTCTTGGCATGTTCGTCGACGAGGGCGCGACGGACGAACAGGTGGAGGGACTCACAGCGGTCTTCGGCGGGCAGAAGGGTGGCCCGATGGGAGGACTGGCCCCGCTGATCGGCGAGCTGCTCGGGGTCGAGCGCGCGGCGATCGAGATCGTGGAGGAAGGCCTTCGTCACAGCGTCCGGATCGGCAACGCGATCGACTTCGAGGTCGAGGACATCGTCCCCTTCGGCATCGAGACCGGCGAGCCGGTTCGTCTCACGGGCGTTTTCCACCCGGTCGCGTCAGAGTTGACCGCCGCCGAGGCGACGCGGTCGCAGATCAGCGCCTTCGGCATCGAGTACGAGGGGAAGACGGGTCTGTCCTCCGCGTTCTCGTGGGCCGCCTGAGCAGTTGATCGCCTCGGCGCACGAACGCGGTCCGGGCACGCCGGGGCTCGGACCCGCGTTCGCTGCAGCGCGCACCCGGCTCGGGCTGATCGCCCTCCTGTTCGTTCTCGCGGCAGTGGGCTGGTGGTGGACGGCCGGCGAGATGCAAAGCATGGACGGTGGGCCGTGGACCGATCTCGGGACGCTCGCCTGGTTCGTGGGCGTGTGGGTCGTGATGATGGCGGCAATGATGTTTCCGTCGGTGGCGCCGACGGTTGCGCTCTACTCGCGCATGACGGAGAGTCGCTCTCCGGTTGCACCGCTCCTGTTCGCCTCCGGTTATCTCATCGCGTGGACGAGCGTTGGAGTGTTCGCCTTCGCAGCCGCGACCGCCGGCGGACGCATCTCCCGCGACGCGCTCGCCTGGGATCGAGCCGGCCGGTGGGTCGCAGCGGCGACCCTGATCGTTGCCGCCGTCTACGAGCTGACGCCGCTCAAGGATGTCTGTCTCGGCAAGTGCCGCAGTCCGCTCGGCTTCTTGCTCGGCTCGTGGCGCGCCGGACGCTCGGGCGGGCTCCAGATGGGTGTGCGGCACGGCGTCTGGTGCATTGGCTGTTGCTGGGCTCTGATGGCATCCCTCTTCGCGCTCGGAGTGATGAGCCTGGTCTGGATGGCGGTCGTGGCCGGGCTGATCGCGTTCGAGAAGCTGATTCCGTCCCGTCGGGCCGCGACCTACGTGACGGCGGGCATCCTGCTCGTGCTCGGGGTGCTCTTGATCGCCGCTCCGGACACGATCCCTGCGCTCACCGTCCCCGGGAGCGGTCCGATGTCTCAGATGAACCAGATGAGCCCCTAGCGGGTCTTCGAGCGAAAACCGCTAGGGAGCTGCTGTCAGCTGAGCGCCACGAGAGGGGCGCGGCTGGTCGTGGCGTCGTCACTCCGCCATTCAGGGACGAATGTCAAGGTCATCCGGTATTGTCGGCGGGTGGAGCAGACGAAGTTCCTCCTCGATGAGTCGCAGCTCCCCCGGCGCTGGTACAACGTCGTCTCCGACATGCCGAACCCGCCGCAGCCCGTGCTGCATCCGGGTACCGGGGAGCCGGTCGGGCCGGACGATCTCGCGCCCCTCTTTCCGATGGCGTTGATCCTGCAGGAGGTGAGCGAGGAGGCGGAGATCCCGATCCCCGAGGAAATCCTCGACATGTACAGCCTCTGGCGTCCGACGCCGCTCTACCGGGCGCGCCGGCTCGAAGAGGCTGTCGGAACGAAGTCGCGCATCTTCTACAAGTACGAGGGCGTCAGCCCGCCTGGCAGCCACAAGCCGAACACCGCCGTGGCGCAGGCTTTCTACAACAAGCAGGAGGGCCGGACGCGGCTCTCGACCGAGACCGGCGCCGGCCAGTGGGGGAGCGCGCTGGCGTTCGCGTGCAAGCTGATCGGCCTCGAGTGCAAGGTCTACATGGTCCGCATCTCGTACGAGCAGAAGCCGTTTCGGCGCTCGATGATCCAGCTGTGGGGCGCGGAGATCGTCGCGAGCCCGTCAACCGACACACAGAGTGGGCGCGCGATCCTCGAAGAGTTCCCCGACACGCCCGGGAGCCTCGGGATCGCGATCTCGGAGGCCGTCGAGGACGCGGCGCAGCGCGACGACACCTCGTACTCGCTCGGCAGCGTGCTCAATCACGTGCTCCTGCACCAGACGGTGATCGGCCAGGAGGCGATCGCGCAGATGGAGCTG
>JANMJY010000039.1:0-16326 GCA_031371615.1 Actinomycetes bacterium
ACGGGATCTACGCGGTCGCCGGCGGCCTGCACGTCGACGAGCGCTTCCAGAAGGGCGGGCTCACGAACCTTGACGACAAGATCCGAAACGAAGCGCTCCGGATTCTGCTCGAGGCGGCGGATCTCGCGGGCGAGGTCGGCGCCCAGATGATCATCTGGCCGGGCGGCGAGGGCTACAACTATCCGTTCCAGGTCCCCTACGCGGAGACGTGGGCACGACTGATCGACGGCATCGGGCAGACCGCGGAGCGGCTCGCCTCGCACGGCCGCCTGCTCTTCCTCGAGCACAAGAACTCCGAGCCGGCGATGAAGATCCACATGGCGAACATCGGGATGACGCTCTTCGTGATTAACAAGCTGCGCGAGCGTGGGATCGACAACGTCAAGGTCAACATGGACTGGCAGCACCTGATCATGAACGGGGAGCACCTGCCCGAGTACGCCGCGCTGCTCGCGTCCGAGGGGCTGCTCGGCCACCAGCACGCGAACTCCGGCTGGGGCACGTTCGACGACGACAACATGGTCGGCGCGACGGCGTTCATGGAGACGCTCGAGCTTGCGCTCGAGCTGCGCCGCGTCGGGTACGGCAACAACGGCGAGCGGCTCGGCTTCGACCTCTATCCGTACACGGAGGATCAGGTCGGAGCGGTCAAGCGCTCGGTGCTGCAGTGGAACTTCATCGACTCGATCGCCGCGAAGATCGACGAGCCGGCGCTCCGCGCCGCACAACAGGAGAAGGACGCCGTCCGGGCGTACGAGCTCGTGTACGCAGCTCTCGGCGCCTGACGGGCCAGAGGCTGGAAAGACGACGTCACCAGGCCGTGGAACGGCTTGACGAGCGCGGGATCGGCGAGGACACACTCGCGCGACTCGCTCTCGGACGACCGAGCGCCGCAGGACCCCTACCGGAAGACCTAGCCCGCCGCCTCCGCCACAGGCTCCTCGCCCTGGGCGATCTTCTCCCGGGTGGTCATCGTGCTCAGGTCGATCATGTGTGCCGGCGGATGAGGGACGGCGATCGTGGAGGTCACCCGCAGCTCTGAATCGACGTGGATCAGCTCGCCCGACTCGAGCAGCCGCCAGTCCGGGTTCGTGTCCATACGCTCGGAGGCGATCACGGTCGCGGGGAGGATCGCGAGCTCACGGGACATGACTCGCATGATCCCCGTGGCGCTGCGTTCCTCGAAGCCGATGCCCGGGTCCAGGCCCCCGATCGAGCGCTCGAGGATCCAGAGCTCGTTCGTCTCGGGGTACCGAAGCGCCCAGACATCGTCGGGGGTGGTCAGGATCATGTTCAGCGAGTAGAGCGCGATGTCCGACGCGAGCTCTCGCACCGCGGCGGTGACTCCGGCGCCGATGTCGCCGTCGTGCTCCTCGATCCGCTTGGTAATGAGGGTGAAGTAGTGCTCCGAGTCCGTTTCCCCGTGGATCAGCTCGACATGGCCCCCGAGCCGCCGGCGCAGCTCCGGGAGGTCGCCGACGATCCCGTTGTGCGCGAGCAGCCGCCCGTGCTGCTCGAACGGATGGGTGTTCTCCACATTCGGGTCGGCGACGGTCGCGTGGCGGATGTGGGAGAGAAACGTTCTCGAGCGGACGTCGTGTGCCCCCGCGATGAACGTCTCGCTGCGGTTCGCCGCGACCGGCTTGCGGTAGACGCTGGCCGAGCCGTCCGAGCGGAAGGTTCCGAGCCCGACGCCGTCAGGCTGGTTCTCGCTCTGCAGCATCAGGCTCAACGGCGCGTCGAGCAGCCAGAAGGTCGCCTGGACCTCGCGCGTCCCACCGCTCATCCCGAAGAGCCTGCACATCGGTCGCGAATTCTACGTTTGCTCTAGGCCTGCGCCGGGTCCCACAGCAACATGCTCGCCCTGCGCGGTCTCGTCTGCGAGCTGCCCGAGCAGCTCGACCATGCCGCCGCGAGCGAAGGCCGCGCGCCGGCGGGACGCGCCGTTGCCGTCGACGAGCATCCACTCGATCTCTTCGAGCGCGCCGTCGGAGCCGAGCTCGCGGGCGTAGGGCAGCGCCAGCTGGACCGTTGCGCGTGCGATCTCCGGCACCGGTCGCAGCGCGCCGTCGTGCCACAGGGTCGCGTCGAGCCCGTCGCGAGCCGCGCGGAAGCTCGACTCCATCAGCGCGTCGCGGTGCTCCCACGGCCCCTGCTCCTCGGCTGCCCTCCGCGCGAGCGCGTGCACGAGCGCTGCGAGGCCCGCGACGTCGGAGAGCGACGACTGGCTGTCCATCGACCTCACCTCCACGGTCCCGAGCACGGGATGGAGGCGGATGTCCCACCAGAGGAACGTGTAGTCGGGCAGGTCGCCGGCCGCCGCCAGCGCCTCGACGGCCTCGACGTACTCGCCGAACGATCCGAATGCCGCCGGAATCTCCGAACGCGGCAGCGCTCGGAAGACCTGGGCGCGGGCGCTGGCCAACCCCGAGTCGCGTCCGTGCCAGAACGGGGAGTTGGCGGCGAGCGCCTGGAGCAGCGGCAGGTGCGCCCGCAATCCGTTGTACGCGCGGATCGCAGCCTCGGAATCGGGCATACCGACGTGCACGTGCAGCGCGGCCGTCGGCGTGCGCGTCATCAGTCCGCGCATCTCGCTCCCGATCAGGCGGTAACGCTCGCTGGGGTAATGGACGACGTCTCCGAACGCGCCGTCCGGGTGCAGGCCGGAGCCGATCGTCGTGGCACGGGCCGCCTGTAGGCGCCCTCGCAGCCCCGCCAGGTGCGAAGCCGCCTCCCCGGCGTCGGCACTGACCGGCGAGGTCAGCTCGATCAACGCGGCAAACGCCTCCGGGAGCACCTCACCCTCCGCGCTCGGCACGTCGAGCTGCCGGATCACGTCCGCCGCGGAGTGTTCGAGCGCATGGGTGACCGGATCGACAAGGATCAGCTCCTCCTCGATGCCGATCGCGAAGTCCGCGGACGCGCCGAAGTTGACCGCCGGGATGGCCGTCGTCCAAGGACCTGCCAACGGCAGCGGCCCCACGCGAGGCGCTCCGGTCCTCACCCGGCGACGACGGCGCCGCGGGCTGCGAGGTCCATCTCTTCGATGCCGGGGAGCTGCTCGAGCGCCTGCGCGAGGGTCAAGCCATCATCCGAGAAGAGTCCATCCTCCTCCCACTGCTCCGGCTGCAGGCTGATGGCCAGCGGATCGATGGCGACATTCTCGTCGGGAGGATCGGGCAGGCTCTTGGCCGCCTTGTGGAAGATCCAGACGGCGAGCGCCTTGATCGTCTCCACCTTCCGCCGGGCCCGCTCGAGGAGCTCGTCGTCGTTGCCTGGCAGGCCGATCTCCTCCTGAGCCCAGATGTAGGGCTCGAGCTGCTTGGAGAGCACGGAGACCCCCTCGTACTGGGTCTGGTCAAGGGCGTGCCAGTCGCGGAAAAGCTGCTGCATGCGCGGGATGACCGGGATGATGATGTCCGCGATCTCGCTGAACTTCTCGATGTCATCGATCTTGGCGAGCTTCCCGTGCACGAAGGGAGAGCCGAGCAGGGTGAAGTAGATGAGGCTGTCCCAGACGACCTTGGCGACCATCACCTGAGCGTTGCCGAAGAACTGGTACTGGTCGCGATACAGGTGGATCGTCGGGTTGAAGAGCTTGAAGTAGAAGTCGTTGTAGAACTCGACCCGCTTCTCGAGATCGGCCTCGCCCCCGTCGAGGTCGTGGCAGATCAGCTCGTTGCTGAAGGTGTTCGAGTAGGCGATGAAGTCCGATCCGGGGGAGTAGAACGCGTCGATGAAGCCACCCGCCTCTCCGACCAGCGCCCAGCGGTCCGGGGAGAACACCCGCGTCGACGCATAGGAGAAGTCCTTCACGCGCAGGAAGTCGAGGACGTCCTCACGGCGTCCGTCGATCTCGTTGTAGACGAGCGGCTCGTGCTCTCGCAGCCACTCCATGAATGCGTCGAAGCTCTCGATCTCCTCCCAGGGGTGGACGCGCGGGTCGGCGCAGACGCCGATGCTGATCGGTCCCGACGCGAGCTGGATCATCCACAGCCAGTAGCCCTCGTCGATCAGGTGCGTCGTCGACAGGCGGCGCAGCCCCAGCTCCGGCATCCGGTTGAGCCACTCCTCGTCGTCAGTCCACTCCTCGAAGTCGAGACCGCCCGCGAGACGGATCCACGCGGCGTTGATGTGGTGCCCGGTATCCGCGGCCAGGTCGAGCTTGCGCCGCAGGATGTTCGCGCGACCACTCGCGTCGACGACCCAGCGGGCGGTGACGCTTGCCTCGTCCTCCTCCTGGCTCAACGTGAGCGTGTGCGCGTCCTCGCCGATTTCCACATCCTGGACGCGCCAGCCCCGGAATGCCTCTGCGCCATCCTTGAGACAACGTCGGAAGAGCTCGTTCTCGAAGCGGCCGCGATCGATCTGGTGCGTGTAGGCGGCGAGATGCGCGGGGGTGCAGAACTCGACCCGCTTCGTGATGTCGCTGTTGTCGCCCGCGGGCAGGAGGAAGCGGAGGCCGTGCTTGCGGAGCTGCGCCTGCTCGAGGTGATCGCGCATGCCGATCACCTCGCGGTAGTAGTGGGCGCCTACCTCGACGCTCGACTCGCCGACCTTGAAGGCAGCCTCAGGAGCCGGTTCCGTGCGCTTGTCCGTCACCAGCACGCGCGTGTCGGGCCGGCTCTTCTTGATCTGCAGCGCCAGCGAGAGTCCCGCGAGGCCGCCTCCGAGGATGGCCACGTCGTAGTGCCCGTGCGGCACGTGCAGCGACTTCAACTCCAGCATCGATGCCGAACGGTCCTCCATTGAGAATCCTCCTTCGTAGGCGGCGGCTCCCTCGCCCCCGGATCATGGCTCAATCGGGGTTCGCTCCGCAACCCGGTTTGCGGTAGGACGAGCTAGAAGAGCTTGTTCTCGCCGCTGAAACCCCGGGTGGCGGGGCCGCCGGTGGCGATTTGCCGGATCGAGTCGGCGAGCACCCCGGCCAGCGAAAGGACGACGACGTTGTCCGGCGCCCCGGGCAAGAGCGGCACGGTGTCGGTGACGACGATCTGCTCGAACGGCACGGCTGCCAGGTTCGCCCAGGCATTCCCCGAGAAGAGGCCGTGCGTCGCGGCGGCGTAGACGCGCGCGGCACCCTCGTCGAGAACCGTCTGCGCGGCCGCGCGCAACGTGCCGGCGCTGTCGATGATGTCGTCGACGATCACCGCGGTCTTGCCGCGGACGTCGCCGATCACGTAGCCGATCTCGGCCACCTGGTGAGCCGGTCGATCCTTCGTCATCAGGGCCAGGTCGGCCCCCACTTTCTCCGCAAACTTGTGGTTCAACTTCACGCGGCCCACGTCTGGCGACACGATCACGAGGTCGTCGAGCGCCAGGTCGGTGAAATACTTTGCGAGCACGAGCAGCGCGGTCATGTCATCCACGGGCCTGGTGAAGAACCCCTGCACCTGTGCGGCGTGGAGGTCGACCGTGAGGACGCGGTCGGCGCCGGCCGACTCGAGGATGTGAGCGACGACCCGCGCGCTGATCGGCTCGCGTAGCGCCGACCGCTTGTCCTGGCGTGAATAGCCGAACCACGGCACGACCGCGATCACCCGCTTCGCCGAGGCGCCGACGGCGGCATCGATCATCAGGAGCAGCTCAACGAGCGCATCATTGGCCGTCATCCCGGTCACCGGGTTGTTGCACGTGGGCTGGACGATGAACACCTCGGAGTCGCGGATCGACTCGTCGTAGCGGCAGTAGACCTCGCCGGCCGAGAACGTCTTGAGCGTGACGCCGCCGAGCGGGATGCCGAGATTCTTGGCGATCGCGGCTGCGAGGTCCGGGTTGGCCCGGCCGGAGAACAGCATCAAGCGCTTGTCCGGCGCCAGCGGACCGCCTTCCGCCGACGCCCCCTGTTCGAACGCGGCCATGGCGCGCACCCTATACCGGGGTCCGTGCTTGCGACACCTCCGGAGCCGGGTCAGGTTGCATCAACAAGTCCTCGTATTGGCTCAAGCCCGCGCGGCGGACGTCAACTTCGTCGACGCTTTCCGCATCGGCGCCGGCGGCGCTCTGACGGCGTTGTCGAGCACGGCGCTACCCGTGCGCCACAGTCAGACGCCTTACGGGCTTCAGACCATCGGCTGATCATCCCCTCGGAGGAGGAGGGCCGGCAGCTGCTTCGCCGGCCCTCCTCTTCCGGCCGCTTGACGGAACCGCCACGACCCGCTTACCCTCCATGTCGATGCCGGGACCCGAGCACTAGATGGCGCGCGATCCGGCGCTCGCTCGGAGCCCGCTGTTCGAAGGATTGGACGACGCCGAGCTCGACATCGTCGCCGAGCGGATGCGCGCTCGACAGTTCGCCCCCGACGAGCAGCTGTGTCGTGCCGGGGATGCGAGCGACCGGATCTGGCTGATCACCGGCGGCCTCGTCAGCTGGACCGCCGCGATCACGGCCGGCGGAGAGGACATCGTGCTCCGCATGCGCAAGGGAGACGTGATCGGCGCTCAGGACGCGATCACGGGCAACGAGCGCACGGCGACGGTGGTTGCGAGCATGCGTACGTCGACGCTCGAGCTCGACGCCGATGATCTCGTGGCCCTGGCGCGCCGCTTTCCGCAGATCCTGATCAACGTCATCCAGACGCAGCGCGAGCGCCTCTTCCGTGCCAGTGCGCGTAGCGCGGCGCTCTTCAGCGGCAGCGTCCGCAGCTCGGCAAGTCGTGGCGGCGAGGAAGTCGGCCTCGTCTCCGGTCAGTCGCTGGCCGGCGTGGTCGGCCCGCTCGTGGCGGCTGCGCAGATGGCCTCGACGCGCCCCGTGACGTTCCTGGACCGCTCGCTCTCGTTCGCCGGCGCCCTGACCGCATCTGATGAGCTGGCGTCCCAGAAGGCGACGGTCTTGATTCCCGGAGGCCTTGAGCCCGAACACCTCGGTGTGATGCTCGACGAGGTCGACCGCGTGGTCGCTCTGGCCGGGAACGCCGAGGAGGTGGAGCTGCTCGGACGTGTCGCAGCCGCCGCCGAGGGCCGCAATCTGGAAGTCATCCTCGTCAGCGAGGAGGCGCGGGACGCGAGCCGCGCCTGGTCCCTCGACTTCCTCAAGCGGGTCGTCCGCGACTGCCCGCGCCAGCAGGGGTTCCCGCTGAAGGACGTCGACCTGGCCTGGGTCGCGCGCCACCTCACGCGCACGAAGCTCGGGCTCGCGCTGGGCGCCGGCGGCGCGAAGGGATACGCGCACGTGGGCGTGCTGCGGGTGCTCGAGGAGGCGGGCTATACCGTCGACTACGCCGGCGGGAGCAGCATCGGCGGCTTCGTCGCCACCCATGTGGCGCTCGGTTACGACGCCCACGAGATCGACGAGCGGTTCCGGCGCGCATTCAACGAGGAGCGTCTCGGCAAGCTCTTCGGCGGTGGATTCGGAGGCGGTACGGCCGGTGCGGAGGAGCTGACGGGGATGCTCAAGGAGGCGACCCAGGAGCGCTTCTTCTCCCACACGAGCATCCCGCTCGTGATCATGGCCGTCGACCTGACCGACCGGGTGCCCACGGCGCAGCGGAAGGGACCACTCTGGGATGCGCTCCTGGCGGCGCTCGCGGTCGCAGGCGTGTTCCCGCCGCGCGAGCGCGAGGGGCACCGGCTGGTCGACGCGATCGCCCTCGTCCCGGTCCCGACGGCTGCGGTGCTCGACGACGGCGCCGACATCGTCGTGTCGGTGAACCTCCTGGGTGCCGAGACGCTCGAGCGGTGGCCCGATGCACCCAAGGCCGAAGCTGAAGAGCCGGCGAAGCCTCGGCGCAAGAACATGCTTGACACCCTCTTCGAGGTGATGGATCTCAGCCAGCTCGACACGGCTGCCCGGCACGCCGATCTCGCGGATGTCGTCGTGACCCCGCGCTTTGGCCCTGCAGACTGGCGGGACTTCCACCTCGCCGACCTGTTCCTGGCCGCGGGCCGCGAGAGGGCGCTCGAGCAGCTCCCCGCCTTGCAGGCACTCTGCAGGCCAGTCGATCCCGAGGCCGCCCGCCGCGAGGCCGCACCCGCATGATTGTAACTCCGCGATGAGTGTGTAACGCTCGCGTGCACAGCGATGAGCGAGAGAAAATGACGATGCCGACGCCGGTCGCGGACTTGACCGATCGCGACGATCGCTTGGCGAGAGCCGAGCTCGGTGCGCGAGTGAAGGTGTGCGGCATCACCGAACCAGCGGAGATCGACGTGCTGGCGGGACAGCCGGTCGACTTCGTCGGGCTCTGGTACGGAGTACCGGGTGGCCCGGCCGACCTGCCGCTGGAAACCTGGCGGCGGTTCAGCGCGGCGGCCGCCGCGACCGAGAGCCTGGCCCCGGTCATGGTGACGTTCCTGAAGGACGTCGAGGCCGTGCGCGAGGCGCTGGACGGGTCGCCGGTGCACTGGGTGCAGCTGCACGGCTACCAGACCCCCGGCTTCGTGCGGGCCGTGAAGGCCATCGCCCCCACCGTTCGCGTGATCAAGGTCCTGCACGTCCGCGGCGACTCCTGCATCGAGGAGCGGCTGGTCGGCGGCTACGAGAAGGCGGGCGTGGACATCTTCCTCTTCGACGCGGTGAGCGACGACGGCCGGGTCGGGAGCACCGGCCAGACGTTGAACCCCGACGTCGTCGCGTCGCTGGCGGAAGGGCTCACGCGGCCCTTCCTGCTCGCGGGCGGTATCTCCGCCGACAACCGGGAGGAGTTCGCCGGGCTCGCCACCCATCCGCGCTACCTCGGGATCGACGTCGACACGAACGCGCGCGGGGCCGACGGCAGGGTGAGCGCGGAGAAGGTCGCGGCGATCAGCAAGGCCTGGAAGCAGCAGCCCGCGGAAGGAGGTCGTCACGCCTAGCCGCTTCATCGACGCGCTGCTCGCAGCGCCGCTGCCTGTGATCATGGAGGTGAAGCGCCAGGACGCGAACGGCGTCCAGTTGATGGGCGACCGGACGATCCCGGAGCTCGTCGCCGAGTACTCGGCCGCCGGCGCCCCCTGCATCTCGGTCGTTACCGGCCGCTGGTTCGGCGGCGACGACCAGATGCTGCTCGACGTCGCCGAGCTCACCGGGCTGCCGCTCTTGAAGAAGGATTTCATCACCCGTGAGCGCCAGATCGAGGCAGCAAAGGAGATGGGGGCGTCGGCGATCCTGCTGACCGCCCAGATCCTGCCCAAGACGGCGCTGCCGAAGCTGATCGAGAGCACGCTCGGCCACGGTCTCACCCCGTTCGTCGAGGTGATCGACGAGGACGAGCTCGGCCGGGTGATCCACGCCGAGGCGTGCGTCGTCGCGATCAACAACAAGGACATTCGCAATCAGGAGCGCGACGCGGGGGACATCGACGTCAGCCGCGCCATGCTCGAGCCGGCCCTGCGGACGGGGACTCCCTGTCCGGTCAGCGCGAGCGCGATCACCGACCCCAAGATCGGCGCCGAGTTGATCGCCGCCGGCTTCAAGGGGCTGCTGATCGGCACGGGCCTGTTGCGCAGCGGCAGCGTCCAGGGCTGGGTCGACAAGTTCGAGCAGCACCGCGCCACGCTCGGCTCCCCCGTCACCCCGGGTGCACGGTGAGCCAATCCTTCTTCGACCACTTCGCGGCGCAGGCGAGCAGCCAGCCCAGCGCCCCCGCCCTGATCTGGGACGGTGAGACGATCGCCTACGGGGAGCTGGCGGCGATGGCGGCGAGTGCTTCCGCGGACCACGGCGTCTCCGAGCTCCCCGCCGACCGCCCCGTTGGCATTCGCGCGCGGAAGTCCCCGGAAGCGATCGCGCTGATCCTCGCCTGCCTGCAGACGCAGCGCCCCTTCCTGCTGCCGTCGGTCGAGCTCGCGCCGGAGACGCTCGGCAAGCTGTTCGCGCAGGCGGGCGTCAGCCGCGTGCTCGAGCCTCAGGGCCGCCGGAGCGAGAGCGCCAGCCTGCGTGCGATCGAGGAGACGCCGGCCGAGGAGGCGGAGCCTTCCCAGTGGCCGCCTGCGGGTGGAGGCGACGACATCTCCTTCATGCTCACCACGTCAGGGTCGACCGGGTTGCCCAAGGTCGTGCCGCTGCCGGAGGGCGCCGTCGACCGCTTCACCGACTGGGCCGCCTTGCAGTTCGACATCGGCCCCGGCACGGTCGTGGCGAACTATGCACCCCTCAACTTCGACCTCTGCCTGCTCGACATCTGGACGACGCTCAAGCACGGCGGTTGCGTCGCGCTCGTCGACCAGGACCGCGCGACCAACGGCGGCTACCTCGCCGACCTGATCACGGCCAACGAGGTCAACGTGCTGCAGGCGGTGCCGATGCTCTACCGGCTGCTGATCGACGTGACGCGCGAGGACGGGCGCAGCTTCCCGAGCGTCAAGCACGCGATCACGACCGGGGACAAGATCCCCGCCACCTCGCTCGAAGCCCTACCGGGGCTCTTTCCCAACGGCCGCTTCTTCAACATCTACGGCTGCACGGAGACGAACGACAGCCTCATCCACGAGTTCAGGGGCCTGGCCGACGGCGTCGTGCCGACGAACGTTCCGGTGGGGCAGCCCCTGCCCGGCGTGCGCACGCTGATCCGGAGCGACGACGGTGCGTTCCTCGACGGGACGGGGACCGGCGAGCTGCTCGTGTGGACCCCGTTCCAGACGCGCGGGTATCTCAACGCAGAGCTCAACGCGGACCGATTCGCCCCGCACCCGGAGGCCGGCAACGGCGAGACGACCTACTACCACTCCGGTGACGTCGTCCGCCGCCACGAGGACGGCTCGCTCACGCTCGAGGGCCGCGCCGATTTCTACGTCAAGGTCCGTGGCGTTCGGGTCAGCACCCAGGTCGTCGAGCAGGCGATCCAGGAGCATCCCGACGTGATCGAGGTCGCGGTCGTCGCCGTGCCGGACGACCTCGCCGGGAAGCGGCTGCACGCGGTGCTGCGTCGTGAGCCGGACAGCAAGTTGAACAGCTTGACGCTTCGGAAGCACTGCGCCGAACGGCTGGCGCGCACCGAAATGCCCTCGACGATCGAGATCGTGACAGAGTCACTCCCGAAAACCTCCACGGGTAAGATCGATCGCAAACGTGTTCTCGCGCGGCTAGAGGAGATGACTCACGCAAATGGATGACACAACCGCCAAGATCAAGCAGTTCATCGTCGACGAGTTCATGCCTGACGTGTCTGTCGACGAACTCGACTCCGACTTCGACCTCCTGACCGGCGGCGTCGTCGACAGTCTCGGTCTGCTTCAGGTCGTCGCCTGGCTGGAGACGGAGTTCGACGTCGGCGTCGACGACTCCCAGCTCGGCCCGGAGAGCTTCCGCACCGTGGACGCCATCAAGACGTTCGTCGATGAGGCGCGCGGTACGGCGAATGCCGGCTAAGACCTCGGAGGCGCTGGAGGCTCTGGTCACCCAGAGCTATCCGATCCCAGCGGAGGTCTGGGGCGACTTCTGGGACCGGCTGGCGGGTAAGGAGCTGCACCCGGGCGAGGCGCTCGCGGTCGTGTCGTCGCTGACGTCGCGACTACCCGACGGTGCCTCCGTGAGCACACTCCTGAGCTCGCTTCGGGAGCGAAACCCGCAGCCCGATCCACCGGCCCGGCCGACGGTGAATATCGTCGGTACCGGCGGGGGGCCGAGCACGTTCAACCTCTCGACCGCCTCGGCGTTCGTGGCCGCGGCCATGGGCGCGCGTGTGATCAAGACCGGATCGCGCGCCTACGCGAGCCGGACCGGGTCGGTCGACCTGCTCGACCGCCTCGGGATCCAGCAGACCGGCTCGTACGAGCAGACCGAGGAGATGCTGGAGACCCACGGCATCGCCTGCGCCGGCCCGTTCGTCTATCCGAAGGAACTCCGGCTGCTGGCGCGGGCGATCCTGCCCTTCGGGATGAAGACCGTGGGCCGGTTCTTCAACGTCATCGGCCCCTTCCTCGCTGCCAACGCGGTCTCGACACAGATCACCGGCGTGTCCGACCATTCGGTGCTGCCGACGTTCCGGCAGCTCGTCGCCGAGGATCGCAGCAAGCGCTTCTGGATCTGCTCGAACGACCTCGGCGTGGACGAGCTGCTGAGCATCACGGAGAGCCGCGTCTACGACAGCGAGCGCGACGAGGAGTTCACGCTCGATCCGCGCGAGCTCGGCCTGGGCGCCGGATCGTTCGACGACCTGCTTCCCGTCGACGATCTCGACCACACGGTCGGCCATTTCCTCGCGCTGATCGGCGGCGACGGCCCGGTCGCAGCGCTCGAGAGCATCAGGCTGAACGCGGCTGCGCTGGCGGTCAACGGCGCGGTCGCCGAGGACCTGCCCGCGGGGCTCGAGCTTGCTGCCGACGTGATGAGCAGCGG
This sequence comes from Actinomycetes bacterium, assembly GCA_031371615.1. Classification (GTDB taxonomy): domain Bacteria; phylum Actinomycetota; class Thermoleophilia; order Gaiellales; family Gaiellaceae; genus Gaiellasilicea. The sequence continues at coordinate 12,257 of JANMJY010000039.1, forward strand.
CGAGCCGGCGAGGCTGATCGAGCGGATGCGTGCCCCGGCAGCCTCGGGAGCGCCCGCGCGGTGAGCGCCCGTTTCTTTGCCGAGACGCCTCCCGGGAGGCCCGGGCTGGCCGTGTTCCTGAACGCCGGCGACCCGCCGCTCGACGTGCTTCGAGAGCTCGTGCTGCGGCTGGACGCCCTGCGGGTGGATTGCCTCGAGCTCGCCGTCCCCTTTCCGAACTCGCCCAGCGACGGCCCCGTCATCCGCGAGTCGGCCGACCGCGCCCTGGCCGACGGCGTCGATCGGGACGCGGTCTTCGACTTCGTGGAGAGCGTCCGCCCTCAGCTCACCCACCTGAAGATCGCGCTGCTCGCCGACTGGAGCTACTCGATCAAGGACCTGCCGGTGCGCGAGTTCGTCGAGCGCGTGCACGCCTCTGGCGCCGACGGTCTGCTCGTCCACGGCATGCCGCCCCGGCTGCGCCCCGCCTACTACGAGACAGCGCGCGAGGTCGGCCAACCGATCGTGACGACGTGCTACTCGAGCTCGCAACCCACCGTCATCGAAGAGGCTGCGGACAACGGCTCGGCCTACATCTATCTCGTCTCGGCGTACGGCAAGAGCGGCACGGTCGGGCCGCCCGATCACAGTGCGCTGGCGCCCGTGCTGGAGACCCTGCGTGCACGCACCGACATTCCGATCGCCGTCGGCTTCGGCGTCAAGACCAAGGGCGACATCGAAGCACTCGGCGAGGTCGGTGCCGACGCTGCAATAGTCGGCAGTGCGTGCGTCGCCTGCGTTGCGGGCTCGCTCGCCAACGGGCGCGACGTCGTCGAAGACTTCCAGGCCCTGCTCGTCGAACTGGGGGCGGCTCCCCAGCTAACGGGCGCTGGATTGCCGGAATGACCAACCACGATCCAACCAGGAGGTAGCGATGCTCATTCGCAAGCACTCGGAAGTGAAGAACGTCCAGTGGGGCAACGGCACGAGCCACCGATTCCTCCTCGAGGCGGACGGCATGGGCTACACGCTGACCGACACGATCGTCAAGCAGGGCACGAAGTCGCTGATCGAGTACAAGAACCACCTCGAAGCCTGCTACTGCATCGCGGGCAGCGGCTCGGTGATCGAGATGGACGGGACCGAGCACCAGATCGAGGTCGGAACGATGTACGCGCTCGACAAACGTGACCCTCACTATCTGCTCGGGGGCGAGAACGAGGACATGCGGCTCGTCTGCATGTTCACGCCTGCCCTGCAGGGCGACGAGGCCCACGACTTCAATGCGGAATCACCCTCGCACTACTAGATGGCAAGCTGGAACGACGAGCAGAAGGCGCTGAGGAAGTCTCTCGAGCCGTACTTCGAGAGGCTGAGCGAGGGTCATATCGAGGATGACGCGAACAGCGTCTTCCCGCGCGAGAAGTGGGAGCTGATCCGCGAGACCGGCGTTATCGGCCTGCCCTTCGACCCGGCCTTCGGCGGGCAAGGGCAGGACGCTCTCACGCTGACCTACGTGCTGGAGCATCTCGGCTACGGCTGCCGCGACTCGGGCCTGCTCTTCACCCTCGCGACCCAGATGGTGAGCATGGTGATCCCGATCGAGCGCTTCGGCTCCGACGACCTGAAGGAGCGCTACCTGCGCCGGCTGATCGACGGCTCGATCATCAGCGCGCACGCCATCTCGGAGCCCGACGCAGGGTCGGACGCCACCGCCATGGCGACGACGGCGACGGAGGACGGCGACTCCTACGTCATCAACGGCAAGAAGGCGTTCTGCACGAGCGGCCCCGTCGCGGACGTGATCACGGTCTACGCGACCACGGATGCGGCGGCCGGCGCAACGGGCATCACCGCCTTCGTGGTCGAGACCGACACTCCCGGCATCCGCGTCGGCGACCCGATCCCGAAGATGGGGTTGAACACGTCGCCGATCGGCGAGCTCGAGTTCACCGACTGCCGCGTGCCGAAGGAGAACCTGATCGGCAAGCCCGGCGGCGCCTTCTTCATGCTCGAGCACGTGATGACCTGGGAGATCCTCTGCATCTTCATCATGATGGTCGGGGAGATGCAGCGCCGCATGGAGCAGTGCATCGACTTCGCCAAGAAGCGCACGCAGTTCGGTGCGCCGATCGCCTCGAACCAGTACATCCAGAGCAAGATCGTCGACCAGAAGATCGGCGTCGAGACCGCCCGCAAGCACCTGTACGACGCTGCAGAGCGGGTCGCTCGGAAGCGGAGCGTCGTCACCGAGATCGCGATCGCCAAGCTGGTGACGAGCGAGGCCAACCTCGCCTCGGCGCTGGCGGCTGTGCAGATCTTTGGCGGGCGCGGGTACATGCGCGAGGCCGGCCTCGAGAAGGAGCTCCGGGCCGCCGTCGGGGCGCCCATATACTCGGGCACGAACGAGATGCAGCGGATCCGGATCGCATCGATGCTCGGGTTGATCAGGCCGGGCTGGAAGTCATTTTGAGAGGAGACCGATGAGCACCGACACCGACGGCACCGTAACGAGCGTCCCGCAGCACGTTCTCGACTATCTCGGCGAGCACATGAAGTTGACGCTGGCGACGGCCTCGGCGACGGGCGTACCGCATGCGGCGACGTACATGTACGTCAATGTCGGCCCGCTCCTCTACTTCTGGGCGCGCCCGGAATCGGCCACCGCGAAGCAGATCGAGCAGAACCCGGTCGTCTCGTTCACGGTCGACGACTACGTCGACGACTGGACGAAGATGAAAGGGGTTCAGGGCACCGGCGAGTGCCGGGTCCTCCTCAACTCCGAGGAGATCATCAATGTCGTGCGCGCGTTTGCGGACAAGTACCCGGAGGCTCAGGGCTCCGGCTCGACCACGAACATCTCCTTTTTCCGGGTCGCTCCCACGCAGCTGCAGTTCATCGACAACACCTCCGGCGGCCGCACCGACGACGAGTTCGGGCTCGACTTCAAGCGCGAGCAGGTCTACAGCGTCTTCACGGGCCTGCCGCGGCAGGCGTCGCTCGGCTTCACGGGCGAGCTGCAGCCGATCAACGTGGCGGCCGGTGAGATCATCGTGCGCCAGGGCGCCCCGGCCGACAAGATGTTCATCATCGTCAAGGGCGAGGTCAGCGTCGCCCGCGAGGAGGAGGACGGCAGCAAGACGGAGCTCGAGAAGCTGAGCGACGGCCAGTTCTTCGGCGAGCTCGCGATCCTGCGCGACACGCCGCGCGAGGCGACTGCGAAGGCGGAAACCGACGTCATGCTGCTCGCCATGCAGCGCGACACGTTCCAGAAGCTCGTCGCGGGGTCCCTCGGCGCAACCGAGGACTTCGACCGGGTGATCAAACAGCGGATGGAGCAAGGCGGCGTCTGAGCCGATGACGGCGACGGCGGCTCTCGAGGTGGTCGGTCGCACCGAGTTCAGCGGGCAGGAGCTGCGCCAGGTGCTCGGCTCGTTCGCGACCGGGGTGACCGTCGTGACGACGAGCGGCGGCGAGCACGGGTACGGGATGACCGCCAACTCGTTCTCCTCCGTCTCCCTCGACCCACCGCTCGTCCTCGTCTGCGCGATCGCAGGGACCGAGGGCAGCGAGGTGATCTCCCGCAACGGCAAGTTCGCGGTCAACATCCTCGCCGCCGACCAGGAGCCGATCTCCCGCTTCTTCGCCTCCAAGGACCGCCCCCGCGGCGCGGACGCATTCCGCGATGTGTCGCACAAGATCGGAGTGACCGGCTGCCCGATCCTCGACGGCGTCGCGGGCCACCTCGACTGCACCCTCGTCGCCAGCCACGACGCGGGCGACCACGTCATCTTCATCGGCGAGGTGCAGGCTCTGGACATGGCGCCGGACGTTCAGCCGCTGTTGTTCCACGGCGGCGGCTACCGGCTGTTGCAAGAGCCGCGCTGAGGCCGTCTCAGTCGGCGGCGGGACGATCCTTCGCCCGTACAAGCTCAGCCTCGCCGACAGCCCGCACGCAACGGCACGGTCGGTGTGCGCGCGAGCGCACCCCGATGAGCGTCTCGGTAGCGAGTTAGGATCGCGGCCTCATACACCCCGGCATCGCCTGGCGGTCATCGGCGCGGCCCGGCGGCGACCGTGATCCAGACGTC
>JANMJY010000049.1:0-23587 GCA_031371615.1 Actinomycetes bacterium
CCCCCCTCCAGCCCCCCGGCCCGGTTCGCGGGCCGCCCCACCACAACCCCCCATGACCCAGCATCGTCCCCGTGGGGGGCGCCCGAGCCGCCCTCGCCGGCGAGCGCGAAGCCGTCACCGATCTCGACCCCTTTCACCGCCTGAATCCCCATCAGCGCCGCGGCCAGGCGCGCGTCGAGCCGGTCCTCCCGCGTCGCGTACGAGCCGAGACCCGGGAAGACGCCGGTCGCGCGCACCTCGACGATGCCGCCCAGCGTGTCGCGGTCGGCGCGGGCGGCGTCGATCGCTGCCTCCCAGCCCTCGCGCACGCCTCCGATCTCGAGCACCGACCCGGCGACCTCGATCCCGAGCTCGCGCAAGAGCGCTTTCGCGACCGAGCCTGCAGCGACGAGCACCGCGGTGTGCCGGGCGCTCGCGCGCTCGAGCGAGTCGCGCACGTCCTCGTGTCCGTACTTCTGGATCCCGGCGAGGTCGGCATGCCCCGGCCGCGGCAGCGTGACCGGCTTCGTTCCCTTTCCCGAAGGCTCGCCCTCCGGCGGCCACGGGTTCATCCCCCACAGCCAGTTCTTGTGATCGCGGTTGCGGACGACGAGCGCGAGCGGCGTCCCGAGCGTGCGGCCGTGCCGGAGCCCCGCGAGCACCTCCACCTCGTCCTGCTCAAGCTGCTGGCGAGGGCTGCGGCCGTACCCGAGCTGGCGCCGGTGCAAGTCGGCGTCGATCGCGCCGCGGTCGAGCGTCAGCCCGGCGGGCAGGCCCGTCAGGATCGCGACGAGCGCGGGCCCGTGCGACTCACCTGCGCTGCTGAGGCTGAGCGTCATGCGGCAGAGCGTACTGCGGCGCGCATGACGTCAACCGGAGCGGGCAGACCGGTCCAGAGCGCGAACGACGCGGCGCCCTGCGCGACGAGGACGTCGAGACCGTCGACGAGCTCCGAACCGGCAGCGCGCGCGGCAGCCGCGTGCGCCGTCTCGCCTCCCTCGGCGCGGTACGCGAGATCGATCACCATCTGACCGGGCCGCGGCTCGAAGAGGAGCTCGTCTCGCACCGGCGTCGCGTGAACGACGAGCTCCGCGTCGTCGGTCTGCGGCGGCCAGTCGCCCTTCCGGGCGAAGAGGGCTACCTCCGCCCCACGCGCCTCGAGCTCGGCGATCCAGGCCGTGGCGGCGCCGCCGGCTCCGACGACCGCCGCCTTCGCGGGCCGCCGGTCTCCAAGCGCCTCGGTATCGGTGCTGGAACCGAGCACGCGCCCGTCCCGGATCACGAGCGTGTTCACCGACTCGACGCCGCCCTCGATCTCGTCGCAGAGCAACGCGGCCGCGCGCTTGTGCGGCGTCGTGACGTTGGCGCCGAGAAAGCCGAGGGCGACGAGCCCGCGGACGGCGTCCTCGAGCCGCTCGGGCGCAACGCCGAGCGGGACGTAGGCCACGTCGAGCCCGAGCGCCGCAAACGCGGCGTTCTGCATCCGCGGCGAGAGCGAGCCCACCTTCGGATCACGGAGCAGGCCGACGAGGCTTGTCGTGCCGGTGATCACGGCTCAGCCGCAACCGAAGCCGTACTCGCACGCCTTGGCGTAGAACTCCGACTCGCTGGCCGTGAAGAAGTGGTGCACCCGGTCGGGCTTGCGCACGAAGAAGAGGTAGTCGACCTTGGCAGGGTGTGCGGCCGCCTGCATCGACGCGAGCCCTGGGTTCGCGATCGGCGTCGGCGGGAGGCCGGTGCGGTTGCGGGTGTTGTACGGGTTCGAGCTCTCGAGCTGGGAGACACGCAGCGCCTCGGTACCCGGAACGCCGAGCCCGTAGCGGATCGTCGCGTCGATCCCGAGCGGCATCCCCGCCTTCAGGCGGTTGTAGATCACCGCCGCCACCTTCGGCCGCTCGTCCGGTGCGATCGTCTCTTTCTCGACCATCGAGGCGATGATCAAGACGTCGTAGGGCGTCAACTGCTTCGTCTTCGAGAAGCGCTGGTCGACCTTCGCCCAGTTGTCGTTGAAGAACGCGAGCTGGTCCGAGACGAGCTTCGTCGCGGTCGTCTTCGGGGTGAACGCGTAGGTCGCCGGGAAGAGAAAGCCCTCGATCCCGCGTGCGTCCTTGCGAAACGCGGCGGGCACCTTCGCCGCCTTGGTCGCCTTCGCGTACGCGTCGCCGGACAGCTTCGGCGTCACCTTGCGCTTCGTCTTCGCGATCTGCCGGACCTCGGCGACGCGCTTGACCATGTCCTTGCGGGTGAATCCCTCCGGGAAGACCACGCGGAGGACTTTCTGCGGCGGCGCCGTCGTCACCACCGGCTCGGAGGCGGTCAGGTCCGCACTTCCGCCTCGCAGCCCGAAAACGAAGTAGAGCGCGACCGCGAGAAAGAGCAGCAGGAGGCCCGCGGCGATCGCACGGCGACGGCCGACCTGGCCACGCGGCGGCCGGCGTGGCGGCCGCCCCTGCCGAGGCGGCATCACGGGTATTACTGGTTCCCGCTCGTCCACGTCAGGTAGCTCTCGAGCAGGTGGGCCGCGGCACGTGCGTCCTCCGGCGACAGCGATGAGGGGCCGGAGGCGGCGAGAGCAGTGGTGAAGCGCTCGTCGAAAGACTCCACCGGGACGTCGACGACCGCGCTGAGCGCGGCGACGAAGTCCGCCGTCTCGTCCGCCTGCGCGCCGTGGTCGCCCTTGAGCGTCAACGGCAGTCCGACCACGATCCGCTCCGCTCCCTCAGTCGCGACGAGCTCGGCGAGCCGCCGCAACCCCGGCTCGCTCGCCGCGCGCTCGACGACGGTGAGCGGCCGCGCCAGCGTTCCGGTGGCGTCTGAGATCGCGACGCCGGTTCGCGCGGCGCCGTAGTCGAGCGCGAGGACCTTCACTAACGGAGCGCCTCGATGATGGCCTGCTCGGCCAGCGCGACGGCGTCGGGCAGGCGCTCGGGATCCTTGCCGCCGGCGCGGGCCATCGTCGGGCGGCCGCCGCCCTTGCCGCCGATCAGCGCCGCGGCGTCGCGGATCACGTCCCCGGCGTTGAGCCCACGGGCCTCGAGCGACTTGTCGAGGTTGATCAGCAGCTGGGCCGTGCCGTCGCTACGGGCGCCCACGATCACTGCCGCCGGCGCGCGCTGCTGCTTGAGCCGGTCGGAGACGTCCAGGGGGTCGCCGCTCTTGACGTCGACGACGAGCACGTTCACTCCGCCGGCTTCGGTCTCCCGCGTGACGACGAATTCGGCCTCCGCCTTCCCGGCGGCCGGCGACTCCTTGGTCTCCTTGCGGAGGCGTCCGAGCTCGGACCGTAGCTGGTCGGCCTCGAGCGCCCTGGCATGCAGGAGTGCGTAAGCCTCGCCGGAGGTCACGGCCTCGATGCGGCGCGCGCCGGAACCGACAGAGCCCTCGGAGAGGATCACGAACGGGCCGATCTCGGCGGTCGCTCGCACGTGGGTGCCGCCGCAGAGCTCGCGCGAGAAGCCGTCGATGTCGACCACGCGCACGATCTCGCCGTACTTCTCGCCGAACAGCATCTGGGCGCCGAGCTTGCGCGCCTCGTCGATTGGCGTCTCGTAGATGCGCACCGGATGGTTGGCGAAGACCTGCTCGTTGACGATCCGCTCCACTTCCGTGCGCTCCTCGGGTATCAGCGCCCGGTCGTGCGTGAAGTCGAAGCGAAGCTTGTCGGGCCGCACCGCCGAGCCCGCCTGCTTGACGTGCTCCCCGAGCACGCGCCGGAGGGCCTCGTGGAGGAGGTGCGTCGCCGTGTGGTTCGCCATCGTCGGGAAGCGGACCGACCAAGGCACGACCGCACGCACGCGATCGCCGGCAGCGAAGCCTTCTCCCTCCAGGATCAGGATCTGGTCGTTGCCGACCAGGCGCTCGACGCCGACGAGCTCTGCGCGCTTCGAGCCGTCGTCCTGCTCGACGTACCCGGTGTCGCGCACCTGACCACCGCCGTCCGGGTAGAAGGGCGACTCCCGGAGCTTCGCTTCGAAGGTCCCGTCGCCCCGGTCGACGTAGGCGCCGATCTGCGTGAGGACGTCGAGCTTGTCGTACCCGACGAAGTCCGTGTCGAAGGCGACGTCACCGATCAGGCGGATCGGCACCGTCACCGTCGAGCGCGAGCGCTCGCGCTGCTCCTGCATCAGCTCCGCGTAGCGATCCTCGTCGACGGGCATGCCGCGCTCCTGCGCGAGCTCGCGTGTCAGCTCGATCGGGAACCCGTACGTGTCGTGCAGCTTGAACGCTGCGTCACCGCTGAGCTCGGTGCTGCTCGCAAGCTCGTCGAAGATCGCCATCCCGCGCGTGAGCGTCCGCTCGAACTGCTCCTCCTCGGCCTTGACCACGCGCTGGATGTCGGCCGCGTGCGACCGCAGCTCGGGGAAGGCGTCGCCCATCTGCTCGACGACGACGTCCGTCAGGCGCCACAGCTCCTCCAGGCCGATCGTCTGCGCCTGCTGGACGGCACGACGGATCACCCGGCGGAGCACGTAGCCGCGGCCCTCGTTCGACGGCTGCACGCCGTCGGCGACGAGGAAGGTCATGCCGCGGCCGTGGTCGGCGAGGATCCTGTGGGCCTTCGTCGCCTGCTCGGACTCGCCGAACGCGACGCCGCTCTCCTTCGCGACCCAGTCCATGATTGCCTGGTAGCCGTCCGTTTCGTAGACGGAGCGAACGTCCTGGACGATCGCCGCCAGCCGCTCGAGCCCCATCCCGGTGTCGATGTTCTGTTTCGGCAGCGGCGTCAGCGTTCCGTCCTCGTGCTGCTCGTACTCCATGAAGACGAGGTTCCAGAACTCGAGGTAGCGGTCGCAGCGAGGGCACGCGGGCGCACAGGTGGGGTCGCCGCAGCCGTGCTCCGGCCCCCAGTCCCAGTAGATCTCGGAATCGGGCCCGCACGGCCCCGGCCCACCGACCGACCAGAAGTTCTCCGAGCTGGGCAGCGCGACGATCCGTTCCGCCGGCATTCCGATCTTCTCCCACTCCGTGATCGCGACCTCGTCCGGGCCGAGCTTGAACGCTGGGTCACCGGCGTGCACCGTCACCCAGATTCGGTCCCAGTCCAGCTGCAGGCGGTTCTGGATGACGTCCGTCGCGTACTCGATCGCGCCGGCCTTGAAGTACTGCCCGAACGAGAAGTTGCCGAGCATCTCGAAGAAAGTCAGGTGATGGCCGTCGCCGCCGACCTCGTCGATGTCCGGTGTCCGGAAGCACTTCTGCGACGTGCAGGTCAGCAGCGCGGGCGGCTGTTCGCGGCCGAGGAAGTACGGCATCTGCGGCTGCATCCCGGCGGTCGTCAGCAGCGTCGAGTGGTCGTCCGCGCGGGGAACGAGCGGCCACGAAGACAGCCGCTTGTGGCCCTTCTCCTCGAAGTAGGACAGGAAGCCTTCGCGCAGCTCGGCAGACGTTCTCACCCTGGGATTCTAGGTGCCGTCTAAGAGGCGCGGCGCTTGGGCGCTGACGCGGCCTCGAGTTGCTCGTCGGTCGCGATCTCGTCGCGGATCTTCTCGAGCGCCCGGCGGATCAGGCGGGAGACGTGCATCTGCGAGATGCCGACCTGCTGGGCGATCTGGCTCTGCGTGAGGCCGTCGAAGAAGCGCAGGTGCAGGATCTTGCGCTCGCGCTCGTCGAGCGCGCGGAAGCCCGGAGCGAGCACGGCGCGGTCCTCCGACACGGAATACTGGTGCTCCTCGGTGCCGAGCGACTCGAGCGGATCGAGCTCGCCGTCCTCGTCGGAGCCCCCGACAGACAGCGAGAGCGAGGTGTAGGCGCGGCCCGACTCGAGCGCTTCCAGGACGAGCTCCTCCTCGACGCCGGCAGCCTTCGCGAGCTCGGGGATCGTCGGCGAGCGGCCGAGCTGGACCGTCTGCTCCTCGACGATCTTCGAGAGCTGGACGTTCAGCTCCTGCAGCCCGCGGGGGACGCGCACGGCCCAGCCCTTGTCGCGGAAGTGGCGCTTGATCTCGCCGATGATGTTCGGTGTCGCGTAGGTCGTCAGCTCCACGCCTCGGTCGATGTCGAAGCGGTCGATCGCCTTGATCAGGCCGATGCAGCCGATCTGGACGAGGTCGTCGAGCTGCTCGCCACGATAGGCGTAGCGCCGCGCGAGCGAGCGCACGAGCGAGAGGTACTGCTCGATCAGCTGCTCGCGGGCCGCCAGATCGCCCTGCTCGTGGTACCGGCGGAGCAGCGCCTTGTCGGATGGGCGCGTCACGTCTCGGTCCCCGCGAACGCGTAGCTCTTCCGCAGGTCGACCCAGGCGCCGCTGTCGCGGTTGCTCACCGAGACGCTGTCCATCGTCGTCTCGAGCAGGCGCCGGAGGTCGACCCCGTCCCCGGCCTCCTCCTCCAGTGCAGCGGTCGTCTTCTGCGCGAACGGCCCGATGCTGGCCTCGATCATGTCGCTGCCGACGCGGAGGACGATTCCGACCTCTCGCTCGTCTGCGTCATCGTGCTCGAGCAGCGCGTCGAGAGCGAGCTGGAGGTCGTCCAGCACGTCGAGCGTGACGTCGTGCCGCGCCGCGATGCCCCCGACGACGAGGTCGGCCACCGCCGAGAACGGGCGCTCTCGCGGAATGTGGATCGTGAACTCGTCCATCAGGGCTGCTGATCGCCCGCGGCGCGGAGCTCTTCCTCGAGATCGCGCTCACGCCTGGCGGCTGCGTCCTTGCCGGTGCGAACCGCCTCGGACCAGTCCCGATGCGCCTTCAGCGAAGCGGCGCCGTGCGTGACCCCGGCGGCGAGGCCGGAGAGCTTCTGCACCGGCCGCGCGATCGCCATGCTGACCGCGCGGACGGCTGTGTCGACGCTGTCGGCCATGTCAACTGCGCTGTCCGTCACCCGATCCACCTTGTCCAGCTGCACGTTCACCTTGTCGACGCTCTCGCCGACCTTGTGAATGACCGGCAGCAGCTCGCTTTCCGTCCCTCTGATGAACGAAGAAAGGCGTCCGAAGGTTCCGCCCAGGCGGAAGAACGCATAACCGAGCCCGGCGCCGACCGCGCAGAGGAACAGCGCGAGGGCGTAATTGGCGACGTCGCCGGCGTTGGCTAGCAAGTACACGCCGTCAATCCTAGTTGCGACCCGCGGACGACACGACGCCGACACCGACGACGGCGCCGGCCTCGTCGTACAGCGCAGCGATCTGACCCGGGGCGACGCCGTAGGCGGGCCGCTCGAGCTCGAGGAAGAAGCCGGCGTCGTGCGGACGGACCCGCGCGGCAATCGCAGCGGAGCGGTAGCGCAGCTTCGCGTCGGCCTGCCCGACCGGGACGTGCAGGACGCCGCGGACGTCGACCGTGTTGCAGGCGAGCGAGCCGCGAGGACCGACGACGAGCGTGTTGGTGCCGGCGTCGGACCTGAGCGCATAGAGCGGCTCGGCCGCCGAGACGCCGATCCCACGGCGCTGGCCCGGCGTGAAGCGCCAGAAGCCGTCGTGCCGGCCGAGCTCGCGACCAGCTTCGTCGACGATCGAACCATCGGCCGGCTCGAAGCCTCGGCGCTCGAGAAAGGCGCGGTAGTCGTCTCCGGCGAGGTAGCACGCCTCCTGGCTCTCGCGACGCCCGGCCACGTCGAGGCCCGCGATAGCCGCCTCCGCGCGGGTCTCGGCCTTCGTCAGCTCACCGAGCGGGAACTCGATCCGCTCGAGCTGGGCTGGATCTAGCGGCGCCAGCATGTACGACTGATCCTTCTCGGGATCGGCGGCGCGAGCGAGGAGCTGCCGGCCGTCGCGCTCGACGATGCGCGCGTAATGGCCGGTCCAGAGCTTCGCGGCGCCCGCGCGGTCCGCGAAGGCGAGAAGCTCGTCGAAGCGGAACTCGCCGTTGCAGCGCCCACAGGGATTCGGAGTCTCCCCGCGTGCGTACGAGGCGACGAAGGGGTCGACGACAGCGCGGCGGAACGCCTCGCGCAGGTCGAGCGTCACGTGCGGGAGACCCAACGAGTGGCACGTCTCGCGGGCGGCGATCACGGCCTCCGGGGAGCAGCAGGCACGCTCCGAGTCGGGACCGGCCGGATCGAGCCAGAGCCTGAGCGTGACGCCGATCGCGCGTCGACCGGCGCGCAGCAGCGCCACGGCGCTGTCGACGCCGCCGCTCATCGCAACCGCGATCCGTCCGGGATCGGGCGCGGCCGTGAAGACCTCGGCAAGCGCGTTTGCCAGCGCGTCCGCGGCGAGCGTCTCGCCCGGCACCGCGGCGGCCTGGAGCAGCGTCAGCCCCGCAAGCGGCCGGGCAAGCCCGGGAGCGTCAGACTCGACGATCCGGTCACCGTCGACGGTGAGCCGCACGAATGCGAGTTCCTCGCCCCGTGCGGAGTCTCCGACGACCTCGAGCATGCCCCCAGCGTACCGGCCTCGACTTTGTGTCTATCAGACACAAGTCGAGAAAGCGCTCCGACCCTGCCGATGCTTCCTTGCGCCGGTGCGAACCTGGCATACCAGGTGGGTGCCGTGCCGGCCATCGACGGGTGAGGTCTAGACCGAACCCAGGCTCCCTTGACGTGACTATTGGTTCACGTTAAGACGCAAGGCCACGTACAGGGTCGAGCGCATCCATCATACCGTCGCAACCCTCTGAAGGGCCGCTTCGCGGCCCGGCTCAGCCTCGTGTCGCAAATCTCCAGCGGATCTGCTGCGTGCCCTCGAGCCCGAGCTGCTGAGCGAGGGCTTCGGTCAGCTCGAACTGGCGGCCGGGCTGCTTCAGCTTCGTGTCGATCACCTCGGTGAGGACCTGGGCGCCGCCGTAGCTGATGTAGATCTTCGCGCCGCAGGGCAGCACGGGATGGCTGACACCCAGCGAGCGGCTGGTGAGGACGCGAGCGCAGGTCGTCCGCTCGGCGTCACGCGGGGCGCCACGCGAGCCGGCGAGCGCGGTGTACCAGCCACCGCCGCCTGCGACCGGCACCTGCTCCGGCCCGGCAGCGGCGGTCTTGTCGGCGGCGCTGCCCGTCAGCGCGAGGACCGCGACACCCGAGACGAGCGCGACCGCGGCCAGCGCGATCGTGCGCTGGAGGATGTTCAGGCTCACCGAGAGCGGCCCGCGACGAGCTCGCCGAACGATTCGCGCACGAGTGCATCGAAGTCTGTCGGCAGCAGGCCGTCGGGCGAGGCGAACTCACGCAGGTAGACGAGGAGATAACCCCACTCCTCGTCGCGGACCGGGTCGGCGCCGGACCGCTCGCGGGCCAGCCGCTCGATCTCCCACACGTTCCACTCCTGCGGTTGGCTGGGAAATGGAAGGGTCGCGACCGGGGCGGGCTCGGGCGCCACGGGAGCCGGCTCGGGCTCGGGCTCCAGCTCTGGCTCCGGCTCCGCGACTGCAACGAGCTGCTGCGGCACATGCTCCGGCTCAGGTTCGGGCTCAGGTTCGGGCTCCGGCTCCGGTTCCGGCTCAGATTCCGGTTCCGGTTCCGGCTCTGGTTCCGGCTCGGGCTCGGGCTCGGCGACGACGGGCTGCGGCTCGGCCGGCTGGGGCTCGGACGTCGGCACGGCCGCGGGCTCGCGCTCGGGCTCCGGCTCCGGTTCTGGTTCCTGTTCCGGTTCCGGTTCCGGTTCCGGCTCCGGTTCCGGCTCGGCTGCCTCGATCAGCCAGACCTCCTCCACGACGGGCTCCGCTGCGACGACGGCGACGGCCACGACCTCGGCCACCTCGACGGCGACGGGCTCGGGCTCAACGTCGGCAACGGGCTCCCGCGTCGTCCGGACTGCGCGGGAAGCGGCCCACTCGACGGCGACCGTGGCGAGATAGGCGACGAGCATGACGGCGATGATCGCGGTCGTGCTCAGGTGGAGCAGCCCGGCGACGGCCGCGGCGCCGACGAGAAAGCAGGCTTCGAGCGCGAAGCGCGGCCAGAGTCGACCGAGCATGTACTAACGCTCGGGGTCGGACTCCCCGTCTTCGTCCGGACATGCCTGCTCGTTCTCGGCGGCGGCGGACGGCGTGACGGGGGGAGCGGGCGGCAAAGCCTCGTCGTTGGTCTCCGCCTCGACCGGTTCCGGCACGGAGATGGGTGGCTCGGACAGCGGCGGCGCGGCAATCGCCTGCGCCGGGCGCGTGGCCGCAGCAGGTGCCGCTGCGCGTGCGATCTCGCTGTCGTTCGCATCCACGATCGACTGCACGACCTGGCTGATCGCGGGCTCACCGAGACCGGCGGCAGCGAGCAGTTGCTCGGCGCCCTTCTGAGCGCGCGCCATGACGGCGGTCGCCTGCGCCCGGGCCCACTCCAGCGTCTGCTCGACCTCGGCCCGCGCGGAATTCGTGAGCTCGGTCGCCTGGTGCCGCGCCTGCTCGAGCAGGCGCGTCCCGCGCGTCTCGGCCTCGCGTAGCTCGCGCGTCGCGTCGGCGTTCGCCTTGCCGAGCAGGTCTCGCGCCTCCGCCTTCGCGGCGGTCAGGATCTCCTGGCGCTGGCGCTCCGATTCGTTCCGGTAGCGCTCGACCTCGGCTTCTCGCTCGTGGAGCTCGTTCTGCTTCTTGCGGACTTCCTCTTCCGTGCGCTGGAGCTGCGTCGCAGAGGCCGTTTGGGCGTCTCGCTCGAGTGTGTCCGCGAATTCCGCCGCGGCGCGGATCAGGTGCAGCGAGTCCATCCGGACGGCATGTCCGGTGGGCTCGACGTTGGCGGTCGTGCGTGCCGCCTGGAGCACGCGGAGCTGCGCCTGCAGTTGGGCCGTGTGACGGCGGAAGGAGTCGAACGCCTCCCGCACACCACGCTCGGCATAGCCGTCGCCGGAGCGTTGGAGCTGCTCCACGGTCGGGAGCGCGGTCAATCCCGCGGTCGAACGCTCTGAATCACCTGACGACATCGCTCACACGCTTTCTGGGGCACGCTCTCTGGGGTCTACGACGTAGCCGCTGCGCGACTCGCCGCTGAAGTATGCCCGGTTCATCGGCTGTCCAGGGAAAAGATCTTAATTTGGAGGCTCGAGCAGTTGTATTCCAAGCTCGAGCAGCTGCTCCTGCGTGACATCGGATGGGGCGCCGCTCATCGGGTCGACGCCCGCCTGGTTCTTCGGGAACGCGATCACGTCGCGCAGGTTCGGCTCGCCGGCGAGAACCATCGTCATCCGGTCGATCCCGAGCGCGATCCCGCCCATCGGCGGCGCTCCCATCGCGAGCGCGTCGAGCAGGAAGCCGAACTTCGACCGCTGCTCCTCCTCGCTCAGCCCGAGCAGCTCGAACACCTTGGCCTGGATTTCGGGCTCGTGGATCCTGAAGCTGCCGCCGCCGAGCTCGTTCCCGTTCACGATCAGGTCGTACGCGTGCGCAAGCGCGTGCTCGGGATCGTTGGCGAAGCGGTCCTTCCACTCGTCCGCAGGCCGCGTGAACGGATGGTGCACGGCCGTCCAGCGCCCTTCGTCCTCGTCGCGCTCGAACATCGGAAAGTCGTGGACCCAGAGGAACGTGAAGACGTCATCGTCGATTAGGCCGAGCTCGCGGCCCAGGTGCGTCCGCAGCGCGCCCAGCACGCGTGACGTCGCGGGCCGGGTGTCGGCCGCGAAGAGGACGGTGGACGCCGGCTCGCCGTGGAAGGCGGCCAGCTCCCCCTCCGAGAGGAACTTTGCGATCGGTGAGCGCACCTCCCCTTCCTCGTCGTAGACGAGGTACGCCAGCCCCTTCGCCCCCCACTCCTTCACCAATTCCTCCAGCTTTGCGAGATCGCCGCGGCTGAGCGCCTGCGGCACACGGAGGAAGCGCACGGCTTCGGCGCCCGAGAACACGCCGAACTCCGAGCCGCGGGTGACCTCGGTCGCATCCTCGATCTCGAGCCCGAAGCGCGTGTCCGGCTTGTCCGAGCCGAAGCGCCGGTCGGCCTCCTCGAAGGTCATCCGCGGGAACGGTGTCTCGATCTCGATCCCCAGGCACTCGCGCCAGATCCGCGCGTACATCCGCTCCATCGTCTCGTAGAGGAACTCCTGGTCGGGGAAGCTCATCTCGACGTCGAGCTGGGTGATCTCCTGGACGCGATCGGCGCGGAGATCCTCGTCGCGGAAGCAGATCGCGATCTGGTAGTAGCGGTCGAAGCCCGCCACCATCGTCAGCTGCTTCAGGATCTGCGGGCTCTGCGGCAACGCGTAGAAGCGGCCCTTCTGCAGGCGGCTCGGGACGACGAAGTCGCGCGCGCCCTCGGGCGTCGGCTTGAACAGGATCGGCGTCTGGATGTCGAGGAAGCCGGCGGCTTCCATCTCGCGCCGGATGATCCCGACCATCTGCGCGCGCAGGCCGATGTTGCGCTGCAGCTTGTCGCGGCGCAGGTCGAGCCAGCGATAGCGGAGCCGGAGCGTCTCGTCGACGTTCTCCTCGTCGAGCTGGAACGGAAGCGGCGTCGAGCGGCTGACGATCTGGAGCGAGTCGACCTGGAGCTCGACCTCGCCTGTCGCCATCGTCTCGTTCACTGTCTCGGCGCTGCGCGCGACGAGCGTGCCCTCGGCGCGGAGGACGAACTCGTTCCGGATCTGATGCGCGAGTTCGGCCGCCTCGGCGGCGAGCTCGGGGTTGATCACGAGCTGCGTGATCCCGGTGCGGTCGCGGAGATCGACGAAGACGAGGCCGCCGAGGTCGCGGCGCCGCGCGGCCCAGCCCGAGAGGGTCAGCTTCTCTCCGACGAGCTCCTTCGTGGGCTCGCCGCACATGTGCGTACGCCAGATCACCTCGACAGTGTGGCCAAGACTTCGGCATGGGCGAGCGGTTGGTCCTGCTCACCGGCGCGCCGCACGAGCGCATCGGCCGCACGGAGGATGACGGTGGTCCGGGCACCGGAGCGACCGGCCTGGGTTAGTTGGCCCTTGAGCGACCGGCCGGCGTAGTCGGTATCCGCCGCGATTCCGAGGTTCCGGAGATCGCGGAGGAGCGGCGCGACCAGCTCGCGCGGTGCGCCCGGCTCGCAGGCGACAAACACGGCGACGGCCGGCGCCTCCGACGCCGCCACGCCCGCGTCCTCCATCGCGATCAGCAGCCGCTCGATCCCCGCTCCGAAGCCCACACCCGGGGTCGGCGGGCCGCCGATCTCCTCGACCAGATAGTCGTAGCGGCCCCCGCCGGAGATGGTCGAGTTCTCGTTGTCCATCGGCCCGATGAACTCCCAGGTCGTGCGCGAGTAGTAGTCCAGGCCGCGGACGAGCGTCGGAACGAGCTCGTAGTGGACGCCCGTGGCATCGAGGTCGGCGCGAACGGCCGCGAAATGCTCGACACAGGCCCCGCAGAGCGATTCACCGATCGTGGGCGCGGATTCGAGCAGTTTGCGTGTCTGCGGGCTCTTGACGTCGAAGACGCGCAGGGGGCTGGTCGTCGCCTTTTCCCGCGCTTCGGCATCGAGCTCGTCGTCGTGCTCGGCGAGCCAGGCGCGCAGCTTCTCCAGGTAGGCGGGCCGGCACTCGCGGCAGCCGATCGAGTTCAACTCGAGCCGGTACTCCGTCACCCCGAGCCTGCGTAGAAGCGTGTCGTAGAGCTGGATGATCTCGGCGTCGATCGCGGGGTCAGGCGTGCCGATCGCCTCGACCGAGAGCTGCCAGTGCTCGCGGTAGCGGCCGCGGCCGGGCTTGCCGTAGCGGTACATCGGGCCGATCGTGTAGAGCTTCTGCGGCTGCGGCTCCTTGTGCAGGCCGTGCTCGATGTAGGCCCGGCAGATCGGCGCGGTCCCCTCCGGGCGGAGCGTCAGCGACCGGTCCGAGCGGTCGCTGAACGTGTACATCTCCTTCTGGACGATGTCGGAGCCGGCTCCCGAGGTGCGCGCGAAGAGCTCGGTGTCCTCGAACACGGGCGTCTGGATGCGGCGGTAGCCGTAGAGCGAGCAGAGACGCTCCATCTCGTCCGTCACGCGCTGCCACAAGGGCTGCTCGGACGGGAGGATGTCGTGCGTGCCGCGCGGGCGCTCCACGTTCACGCGCGGAGCTCGGCCAGGAACGGATTGCGTGCGAGCTCGTTGCCGAGCGTCGTCGCCGGGCCGTGCCCGGAGTAGACGACCGTCTCCGGCGGATAGGCCTCGCTGAGGGAGCGGATCGACTCGAGCAGGGCTTCCCAGTCTCCGAAAGGCAGGTCGGTGCGGCCGACCGAGCCGGCGAAGACCACGTCGCCCGAGAAGAGGCAGCCGTTCGCGTAGTACGAAAGGTGGCCCGGTGAGTGCCCCGGAACGTGGCGCACCTGGAACGAGATGCCCGCCACCTCGACAGTCTCGCCGCCGGCGAGCAGCGTTGCCTCGCCGCCGAAAGCACGCGTAGGAAAGCCGGGGAAGAAGTCGTTCGGCCGGCGGAAGACGTCGAGCTCGCCCTCCGGTAGCCAGACGGGCGCTCCCGTGCCGTCGGCGAGGTCGGCCAGCGCACCGAAGTGGTCGAAGTGGCTGTGCGTCAGCAGGATCGCGGCGCACGTGGCATCCGACCGGGCGAGCCGGAGCCGGATCTCGGTCGCCGCCGCACCCGGGTCGACGACGACGGCCGCGGTGGCGGCGCGGTCGGTGCGAACGAGATAGCAATTCGTCCCGATCTGGCCGAGCGAGAGCTGGTCAACCGCGAGCGTCATGGGCGGCTGAGTCTATCCTTGAGCCCGTGCAGAGCTGGAACCTGATCGAGGTCGACGCGCCTGCAGGCACGCGGGATCCACTCGTCGTCCATTCCGGCAACGAGGCACGCGCGGTCCTGATCGTGCTCAACCCGGGACAGGTGCTGGGTGACCACCAGGTGAAGGAGAACGCCTGGGTCACGGTGCTCGAGGGACGGGTGAAGATCTCCGCCGGCGACGCCTCGGTCGACGCAGGTCCCGGCATGCTCGTCCGCTTCGATCCAGACGAGCGGCACTCGCTCGCGAGCGACGAGGGCGCCCGCGTGCTGCTGCTGCTGGCGCCGTGGCCCGGCGAGGGCCACTACCGCGGCACCCCGGCCTAGCGCCTCTTTCCCTCGTCCAGCACCTTGCCGAGGCGCCGCTGGTAGGCGCGGAACATCATCGTGTCCATGAAGTAGCTGAACGGCAGGAAGAACGCCATCAGCACGATCGTTTGCGTGATCTGCTTCGCGAGGGTCAGGTTCTTGCCGAGCAGGATCACCGTGATGAGCATCAGCGGGAAGAAGAGCAGGCCGCGCTTCAGCGTCCGGCGCATGGACGGCGGCTCGATCGTGCGAGGCTGGCGGCCCGAAGGCTTCCGTTTGGCGGCGTTCGCCGCCTTCGGCGAGGATCCGATCAGTTCCCTCACCTCTTCGGGGTCGAGCTCACGCCCCGCGTCGTCGACGTAGACCTCTTCGTATTGGTGCCGCTTCAGCTTCTGCTGGCGGCGGATCTGCTTCTTCGACGGCACGCGGTCAGTATGCCCCTCGTGACCAGGCCACGGCCCCGTCTTTAACGACGCCCGCGACGACGTCGCCGCCGAGGTGATAGGCGAGGTAGCGCCAGTCCGGTGCGCCGAGAAGCGTCAGGTCAGCTGCGTATCCCGGCGCGATCCGCCCCAGCCGGTCGGCTCGGCCGAGGACGTGGGCGGGGTTGACGGTGCAGGCGGCCAACGCCTCGGCGGGGCTGAGGTGCAGTTGGGTCGCTGCGAGCGCGCAGACGAGCGGCAGGCTCTCGCAGAACGCGCTGCCGGGGTTGAAGTCGGTCGCGAGCGCGACTGCTGCACCCGCGTCGACGAGCGCGCGCGCCGGCGGCATCGGCCGGTCGAGGACGAGCGCGCTCGCGGGCAGGAGCACGCCTGTGACGTTGCTCGCGGCCAGAGCGGCCACCCCCTCCACTCCCGTCGCCTCGAGGTGGTCGACCGACCGCGCCCCGAGCTCGATCGCGAGCGGGATCGCACCGGCCTCCGTGAACTGGTCGCCATGGAGCCGGAGCGCCAGTCCCTGGTCTCGACAGGCCTCGAGGTAGCGCCGAGCCTGCAGGGCGTCGAACGCGCCGCGCTCCAAGAAGACGTCGGCTGCCTCGGCGAGCTTGGCTGCGTCCGGCAGGACCTCTGCGAGCACGAAGTCCAGATAGGCGTCAGCGTCGTCTCCGTACTCGGGCGGGACCGCGTGAGCGCCGAGCCAGGTCGGCAGCCCGCCTGCCGACCGGACGGCCCGCAACGAGGCGAGCTCGGTGTCGCGGTCGAGCCCGTAACCGGACTTCCCCTCGAAGGTCGTCGTACCGGCGCGCAGCATCCAGCCGCGGTGACCCTCGACCGCTTCCGCAAGGCCCTCTGCGCCGGCGGAGCGAGTCGCCCGGACGGTCGAGAGGATGCCGCCGCCCGCCGCGTGCAGCTCCTCGTAGCTCGCGCCTCCCGCGCGGAGGGAGAACTCGTCGACCCGGTCTCCGGCGAAGGCCGGGTGCGTGTGACAGTCGACGAGACCCGGGATCGCGCAGAGGCCCCGGCCGTCCAGTTCGACGACCTCGCCGTCGAGCGGCCCGAGCTTCGCCATCGGGCCGATCGCGGCGATCACGCCGTCGTCGCAGAGGACATATCCGCGCTCGAGCACCTCCACCCCACGCAGCGACACGCCGCGCAGCGGTGCTTCACGCCCGGCGGGCGAGACGACCTGCGCTAGATCGCGAACCAGCAGCTTTGGCACGATCAGGTGCTGGGTCTATCGATGCTGGGCAAGTCGAGGCCGTGCTCCCGCGCGGCGTCGAGCGCCTCGTCGTAACCGGCGTCGGCGTGCCGCATCACGCCCGTGCCCGGGTCCGCGGCGAGCACCCGCTCGAGCCGCTCCGCCGCATCTGCCGTGCCGTCGGCCAGGACGACCATCCCCGCATGGATCGAGTTCCCGATCCCGACACCGCCGCCGTGATGGACGCTGACCCAGGTCGCGCCAGCTGCGGTGTTCAGCAGGGCGTTCAGGATCGGCCAGTCCGCGATCGCGTCGGAGCCGTCGCGCATCGCCTCGGTCTCGCGGTACGGGGACGCCACCGAGCCGGAGTCGAGGTGATCGCGACCGATCACGACCGGCGCCGTCACCGCGCCGGAGCGAACGAGCTCGTTGATCGCGAGCCCCGCCTTGGCGCGGTCGCCGTAGCCGAGCCAGCAGATCCTCGCCGGCAGTCCCTGGAAGGCGACCCGCCCGGGAGCGAGCTCGAGCCAGCGCAGGAGCAGCGCGTCGCCCGGGAACAGCCGCCGGAGCTCCTCGTCGATGACTGCGATGTCGGCCGGTTCGCCCGAGAGAGCAGCCCACCGGAAGGGACCGACGCCGCGGCAGAAGAGCGGCCGGATATAGGCCGGGACGAAGCCCGGGTATGAGAAGGCCTCCTCTACGCCAGCCTCATAGGCCTCCCCGCGAAGGTTGTTTCCATAGTCGAAGACATAGCTGCCCGCGCGGACGTAGTCGAGGAGGCCCTCCACATGCTTCGCGATCGACTCTCGGGCTCGCCGCAGGTACTCGTTGGGGTCCGAAGCGCGCAACGAAGCCGCTGCCGCGACCGACAGACCAGCCGGGACGTAGCCGGTGAGTGGATCGTGGGCCGCCGTCTGGTCGGTCACGAGGTCGAAAGATTCACGCTTTCGTGCCAGTTCCGGCACGATCTCAGCGGCGTTGCCCTCGACTGCGACCGAGAGCGCCCGCCCCTCGGCGGCGGCTGCGCGCACCCGCGCGACGCCGTCCTCGAGCGAGTCGGCCACCTCGTCGAGGTAGCACGTCTCGAGCCGGCGTTGGATCCGCGACGGGTCGACCTCGATGCAGAGGATCGCCGCGCCGGCCATCGTCGCCGCCAGAGGTTGCGCGCCACCCATCCCGCCGAGCCCGGCCGTCAGGATCGTTCGGCCGGTCAGATCCGCCGACCCGAAGTGCTTCTCGCCCGCCGCGGCGAAGGTCTGGTAGGTGCCCTGCAGGATCCCCTGTGTCCCGATGTAGATCCAGCTCCCGGCGGTCATCTGCCCGAACATCGTCCGGCCCTCGGCCTCGAGCCGGCGGAACTCGTCCCAGGTCGCCCACTTGGGCACGAGCAGCGAGTTTGCGATCAGGACGCGCGGCGCGCCTTCGTGTGTGCGGAAGACGCCGACCGGCTTGCCGCTCTGGACGAGCAGCGTCTCGTCGTCGCGGAGGCGCAAGAGCGTCCGCACGATCGCCTTGAGCGCGTCGTGCGAGCGAGCCGCGCGGCCCGAACCGCCGTAGACGACGAGCTCCTCCGGGCGCTCCGCAACCTCGGGGTCGAGGTTGTTCAGCAGCATCCGCAACGGCGCCTCGGTCTGCCACGAGCGGGCGTTCAGCTGGGTCCCGCGCGGTGCGCTGATCCGCGACAGATCGCCCGCGAGTGCTTCGACGGCAGCGTCGAGCGAGGAGACGCTCAACGGCGCTCCTTGGCCGACCGCTGCCTGGATCGCCACCAGGCCCAGGCAGTCGCGATCACGAAGTAGACCGCCGCGAACACGGTCGCGCGCCCGAGATCTCCGCCGGTCGCCCACGCGATCAGGACGATCAGTACGGCCAGGCCGAAGATGAGCATGACGCTGTACCGGTAGGGCAGCCTCGGCGACGACGGCCTGGAACGCCCACTCACCGGAGCGCTCCGATCTCGAGCTCGGCGGCCGCGAGGATGGAGCCGTCGCGGATCGCGTCGGCCACGCGCTCGATGTCGTCGGAGAGCGAGCGGTCGTCGCGCAGCCGCTCGGAGAGCTCGCGGACCGCGTCGTGCGTTGCGCGGACGCCCGGCCCTGGCGCGAGCGGGGCCAGGAACTCGATCGCCTGCGCTCCCGCGAGCAACTCGATCGCAAGCGCCCGCTCGGCGTTCGCGAGCACCTGGAGCGCCTTCAGACCCGACGCGTTCCCCATCGAGACGTGATCCTCCTGGCCGGCGCTCGTCGGGATCGAGTCGACGCTGGCGGGGTGGCAGAGCGACTTGTTCTCGGAGACGAGCGCCGCCGCGACGTACTGGGGGATCATGAAGCCTGAGTTGAGGCCGCCCTCGACGGTGAGGAACGGCGGCAGTCCCTCCGAGAGCGAGGGGTTGACGAGCCGCTCGACGCGCCGCTCCGAGATGCTCGCCAGCTCGGAGACCGCCATCGCCAGCACGTCGAGGCCGAAGGCGAGCGGCTGGCCGTGGAAGTTGCCGTTCGACACGACGAGACCCTCTTCGACGAGCACGAGCGGATTGTCCGTGGCGGCGTTCAGCTCGACCGCGACGGTCGCCTCCACGTAGTCGAGGA
Source organism: Actinomycetes bacterium (assembly GCA_031371615.1). Classification (GTDB taxonomy): domain Bacteria; phylum Actinomycetota; class Thermoleophilia; order Gaiellales; family Gaiellaceae; genus Gaiellasilicea. The sequence goes on from JANMJY010000049.1 coordinate 19,035, forward strand.
GATCGCGGCTCGCTCCGTGCACCTGCGGCGCGCAACGCAACGAATAGGCGTCCTGCACCTTGTCGCACCAGCGATGAGACTCGATGATCGCCGACCCCTCGAGCAGGCGATGGATGTTCGCCGCCGAGTCGATCTGACCGCGCAACGGCCGTGCCTGGTGGATCGCCGGGTGAAAGCTCGTCCGCGATCCCTGGAGCGACTCGAGCGAGAGCGCGCAGGCAAGGTCGGCGGTGCGGGCGAGCCGCCGGGCGCGCACCAGCGCGAGCGTGGCCATCGATGCCATGAACTGGGTGCCGTTGATCAGCGACAGGCCTTCCTTCGCCGCGAGCGTGATCGGCTCGAGCCCCGCAGCGGCGAGCGCCTCCGCCCCGCTGTGGAGCGTCCCGTCGAACCACGCCTGACCCTCGCCGACGAGCGGCAGCGCCAGGTGCGCGAGCGGTGCGAGATCGCCGCTCGCACCGACGGAGCCGCGGGCGGGCACGCGTGGCAGCACGCCCCGGTTGAGACACTCGATCAGCAACTCCACCGTCTCGACGTGAGCGCCCGAGTACCCCTTCGCGAGCGCATTCGCCCTGAGCAGCATCGCTGCGCGCACGACCTCCGGCGGGTAGGGCTCGCCCACCCCGCATGCATGGCTGCGGAGGAGGCGGAGCTGGAGTTCCTCGACCTGATCGTCGGCGATCGACTCGGAGACGAAGCGGCCGAAGCCGGTGTTGACGCCGTAGGTGTTCTCGGCCGCCCGGTCGACCAACTCCCGGGCGGCCCTCATGCCGGCGCGCGCCTTGTCGGTGAGCGCGACCGGGGCACGGTGGACAGCGACCTCCCAGACGTCCTCGATCCGGAGATCGTTCCCCGTCAGCGCGTGGCTCGCGATCACGGGCCGAGCGTACTAGTTGTGCATGGGTGCTTCCGTGCCGGTGAGATGAAGCAGGCTCTCGACGCCCTTGACGCCGTGAATCTGCTGTGTGCGGTCGACGAGCGCGTCGATCAGATCCTGCGACGGCAGCTCGCCCCGCAGCTGCACGACCCCTTCCTGCGCGTTGACGCTGATCGAGCCCTTGACCTCGTGCTCGTCCCGGAAGAGCTCCGACTCGACCTTGTCCTTCAGCGTCGCGTCGTCGTAGCGCTTCGGATGCGTCTTCCCGATCAACTCGCGAAGCCGCCCGATCACGACCGTTCGTCGCCGCTGATCCGCGACGAGCCATGCACTGATCGCGGCGATGACCGCGCCAAAACCGAACCTCTTCATCTCAGTCCTCCTCGTTGGCTGCTGCATCTCCCCTTCCGCCCTGGCCAGGACCGAAACACGGTTACAGGAGCCGCAGCTCGAGCACGTGCGACTCGTCGAACCCGTCGATGCGGAGCATCGCCCCTGCCGCAGCCGCCGCCGCGCCCGCCGGCATCAGCCCCACGAGCTCGGAGCCGACCACCTCCGCCCCACGCTCGGCCGCTTCCGCCTCGATCCGCGCCACGATCTCGTGCAGCGCCGCCGCCTCCCAGTCCTCCACGTTCATCGAGACCTGGACGACGCCCGCTCGCGGCAGCTCGAGCCCGAGCGCGCGCACGCCCGGGAAGCCACCGCCCGTCTCACGGACGATCGCGGCCACCGCCCGCGCCGCCTCGAGATCGCCTCGCAGGTTGACGTTGAACGCGATCAGCGGCCGCCGCGCGCCGACGACGACTCCGCCCGCCCGCTCGTCGAGCTGCGCCGGGCCGAAGTCGGGAGCGAGCTCGCCCGCGTCGAGCCGCCGCTGCAGCTCCTCCGGTCCGCCCCTCCTGAAGAAGGCGGGACCGCGACCGGGCGACAGCTCGCCGTACAGGAACGCCGGCAGGCCGAGCTCCTCGCCGATCCGGCGCGCGAGCACGAGCGCCGTCTCCTTTGCCTGCTCCATGTCCTCCCGCTTGAGCGGGACGATCGGGACGACGTCGGCGGCGCCGATCCGCGGATGAGCGCCCTCGTGGCGGCGCAGGTCGATCCGCTCGCGTGCACAGGCGATCCCGGCGAGCAGCGTCTCGATCAACGCGTCTGGCTCGCCCACGAGCGTGAAGACGGACCGGTGATGGTCGGCATCGACGTGCACGTCGAGCAGCCGCGCAGGCGACGACAACGCTCCCCGCAAGGCGGCGATCACCGCCTCGTCGCGGCCCTCGGAGAAGTTCGGCACGGACTCGAGCACGATCCGTAGATTAGGAGGGTGAAGGCCTACTACGAGGCACGAGCGGAGGAATACGACGATTGGTGGCTCGGCACCGGCCGCTTCGTGGAGCGCAACCGGCCGGGCTGGGAGGAGGAGCTCGCTGCGCTGGTCGCCGCTCTGACGGCCCTCGAACCCGTCCGCACGCTCGATGTCGCGTGCGGAACGGGCTTCCTGACGCAGTACCTCCCCGGTAGCGTCACCGGTCTGGACCAGAGCTCGAGCATGCTCGATCTGGCGAGCGCACGGGTCCCGGGCGCCGGCTTCGTCCAGTCGGATGCACTCCGCCTGCCGTTCGCCAACGGCACGTTCGACCGTGTCTTCACCGGCCATTTCTACGGCCACCTCGAAGAGGCCGACCGCGCCCGCTTCCTCCGTCAGGCCCGTCGCGTCGCTTCGGAGCTGGTCGTCGTCGACTCGGCGCTCCGCGACGACGTGCAGCCGGTCGAGCGGCAGCAGCGGATCCTGAACGACGGGTCGAGCTGGCAGGTCTACAAGCGCTACTTCGAGCCGGACGGGCTCGCGGCCGAGCTCGGCGGCGGCGAGACGCTCTTCGCCGGCCGCTGGTTCGTCGCCGTCCGCGCGTGACGGTTCACAAGCGCTCCTACCGTTCGATCCGCTCGCTCCAACGTGACAACGCGCGCTGCCGCGCCTGCGTCGAAGCCGGCTATCCACTCGAGTCCTGGCCGGTGCGCGCGCCCTATCACGGCCAGCGCGCCTACCTCTTCGGCCAGGCGCCGGGGATCGTGGAGGGCGAGGAGCGGCTGCCGTGGCGGGGCCGAGCGGGTCAGCGGCTCCGCGGCTGGCTCCACCTCGAAGGCGACGAGCTCTACGAGACGTTCTACTGCGCGTCGGTCACGCGCTGCTACCCCGGCCGTCCAGCGTCGGGCCGCGGTGACCGGACGCCGACGCCGCGAGAGCAGGAGCTCTGCGAGCTCTGGCGCGACTCGGAGCTCGAGCTGCTGCGACCCGACCTGATCGTCACCGTCGGCGGGCTCGCGCTGCGGCGGCTGCTCGGCATCCCAAGCCTGACCGACGCGATCGGCAAGAGCTACACACGCGACGGCGCGCTCGTGATCCCCCTCCCGCACCCCTCCGGGGCGAGCGGCTGGCTCAACGACCCGGCGAACCGCGCGCGCCTCGGCAAGGCGCTCACGCACGTGCGCCGCGAGCTGGGTCGGTGAACGGGCGTCAGTCGGATCGCCACAGATCGATCTGCGGCAGTCCGTGGATGCCAAGCGTCTGCGACAGCTCGCCGCAGTGGTACGCCTCGTGCGTCAGGAGCCGCTGCAGGATCGAGGCGCGCGAGTGGACCTGCCGCTGGTCGCCGTAGGACCGCTCCACCAATTCGTCGAGCAGCTCCGGCGTCCAGCGATCGAGCAGGCGGTCGATGATCGCCCACGTCGTGTCGAGCGCCATGACGAGCTCGGCGGCGCCCCGAGGGTGATCGAGGTCGTCCTCCCAGCCTTCGCCGTTCAGTGGGTCCGGGAACGGTGTGGTCTCCGCCCCGGGCTCGCCGACGACGCCGCACAGCCAGTAGACCCGTCCGCCGGCGGTGTGTCCGACCGTGGCCCAGATCGGCGAGCCGTCCGGTGACGGTCGGATCGCGAGCTGCGCGTCGGACATCGCGCCCACGATCTCTGTCAGGCGCCGGTTGTACTGCGGCCAGCGGTCGTAGAAGCGTCGGATGGACATCGCCGGAGTCTAAGGCGAGTGCCACGACCGCAGCTAGATTCCGAGGGTGAGCGAGCAGAACGTTCCCTATCGCCGCACCTTCGTCCGCCTGCTCGGTTTCCTACGGCCGTACAAAGGGTCGCTGATCGTCTCGACGATCCTCGCCGTCCTCTCGCAGGCGGCGGCGATCGCGATCGTGCTGCTCGTCGGCCAGGCGATCGACGGGATCGACGCGCGTCGCGGCACGCACACGCTCGCCTGGGTCGTGGCGGCGATCATGGCGGTCGGCGTCGTCAAGGCAGCTCTGATGGTCGGCCGCAGAATCATCTCGGGCCGGCAGGCGCTCGGGATCGAGCGGGACATGCGCGAGGGTCTCTACGGCCACCTGCTGCGGCTTTCGTTCGGCTTCTACGACCGCCATCAGACCGGCCAGCTGATGTCGCGCGCGACCGTCGACCTCCAGTCCGTGCGCTTCTTTCTCGGCTTCGGCCTGATTTTTTTCTTCCAGCACATCCTCACGATCGTCTCCGTGATGGTCGTTCTCTTCGTGATCGAGTGGCGCCTGGCGCTGATCGCGCTCGCGATCACGCCGCTGATCGTCGCGGTCGCCTACCGCTACAGCCACGTCTCGCACCCCGTCCTGCGCGACGTCCAGCAGAAGCTCGGGGACGTCGCCACGGTCAC
>JANMJY010000073.1:0-7013 GCA_031371615.1 Actinomycetes bacterium
ATCTGCATTACAACCCGGTGCAGCACAAGTTGGTGCCCAAGCCAGAGGATTGGCCGAACAGCAGTTATCGAGCATGGTGTACACGTGGCCTTTATCAAGCCGGGTGGGGGTGGACAGAGCCGGAGCGGATACACGGTCGGCGCCCATCTCTTCGAGCATGCAGCCGGTCTCACGTCTGATCGAACGCGGCAGCGCAGGCTCCGAGTTCAGGCCACCGAGGCGTTCGTCTGGGCAGGGGATCTCGAGGCCGCCGAGCGTCTGCTTGCCGTAACCTCGTCCGGGACGTCCGCGGAGGACTCCGTGGACAGGACCCGGCTGCGCGCCACGATCGAGTGGCGCCGCGGAAATATCGAAGCTGCCGTAGAGCTGCTCCTGTCCGAAGCCGAGCGCCTCGAGCCTCAGTCGCAGTCAGCGGCAGCGTCGCTGCTGGTCTTGGCTGCGCCGCTCGAGTACGCCCTCGACCCCGACGCCGCGATCGAGACAGCGGGACGAGCCGCATCCCTGGCACCGGACGACGAGTTCGCCAGACTGCTGCAGACCGGGCTGACCACCACCGTGGGCGGCTCAGACCAGGCATCGGTGGACGCGATGCTGGCGGCGGCTGATCGGTTCTTCGAGACGCAGGATGTGATCAAGCCGCGTCGATGTTGCTGAACGGACCACTCCGAGTCCTCGTCGACAACGGACGAAACGACGCGGCACGAACCGTGCTCAACCGCATCCTGGAGCGTGCCACAGCCTCTGGCGCGCGCGCTCTTGTCCCGAATCTTCTCGGAAGACGCGGCGTGCTCGAATACCGGACCGGTAACTGGGTGGCGGCGCTGATCGACCTGAGCGAAACAGTTCGGCTCGCCGACGAGCTCGGCCAGCGCTTCGACGCAGCGGGCGCGCTTCCTTGGCTCGGCCGCCTCGAGGCGGCCTTGGGCCGCGAGGACGATTGCCGAGCTCATGTTGCGCGCACCCGGAGCCTGTTCGTCGAGCTGGACTTCGGCGAGACCTTCGGTCCTACCGATTGGCAGGGCTACCTCGATGCAACCCTGAGGCTGCTCGAGCTGACGCTCGATCGTCCCGAACGCGCCCTCGAACTTGCCGTGCGCCCAGGCGAAGGGTTAGTGGCAGACGACTGGATCGAGGCGGCAGTGCGGGTCGGCAGGATCGACGAGGCCAACGCGGCGCTGGAGGCATTCGAGCTCGAGGCAGGGCGCCTCGGCAGCCCGATCGCACAGGCCAGAGCAGCTCGTTGTCGCGGGCTGCTCGCCGCAGACGACGAGTTCGAGCACTGGTTCGCTCGCGCGTTCGAGCTGGAGCAGGCGCGGCCGACCGCCTTCGAGCGAGCGCGAATCGAGCTCGGCCTCGGCGAACGCCTCAGACGCGCCGACCGCCGGAAGGAAGCACGCACTCCCCTGCGTTCGGCCCTTGAGCAGTTCTCGCGCCTGGGCGCCACGCACTGGGCGGAACGCGCGCGCCGCGAGCTCGGCTCGACCGGCGCCCGGGTCCGCGCCAGCGTGCTTCCCGGCTTCGACGAGCTGACCTCGCAAGAGCTCGCGGTGGCGCGAACCGTGGCGAGCGGAACCACGAATGCCGAGGCCGCCGCCGCGCTGTTCCTGAGCGTGAAGACGATCGAGTTCCATCTCGCCAACGTCTACCGCAAGCTCGGCGTCCGCTCCCGCAACGAGCTCGCCCGGTTGCTCGCCGAGGGCGGCGTCTAGCTCTCGTCGGCGGAGCCGCGCCGGCGGAGCGACTCGCGCACGACCTTCACCCAGACGAGGATCACGGCGGCGAGCGCGCCGACAGCAGCGACTGCAACGGGAGTGAAGATCGCCATCTCCTCGAGCGAGAACTTCGTCACCCAGGTGCCGAGCAGCCAAACGACCAGCACGACCACGATCATCGGAAGGACGAGGCGCCGCTGCACTGGTCGGAGGGTACCCTTCGGACTCATGGGCGAGGCGAACTATGCGTCCGGCGACGAGTACGTCGTCGAGTTCCTCGGCTACCGGTTCGGCTTCAACGCCGACGACTTCGAAGAGCGCGTCACGGCCGCGGCCGTGCGGCTCGGGCTGATCGGCTCGAACGACCTCGACGAGGAGGAAACGGGTGATCTCGTCGAGCTCGCGGCGGACGGCCGGATCGCCGACGCCCGGAGCACGCTCGGCCGGTATCTCGTGCGGCACTGGGAGCGCGTGGGGCTGCTCGAGGGCGAGTCGCTCGTCTACTGGCTGCGCAAGCTCGTCTTCCGCGGCGCGTGGCTCGACCACCGGGTCAAGGAAGGCCTGCTCGAGGTTGCGTGGGACGAGGACAACGGCGACTTCGGCTACGCGGAGCCGCGCGGCGGGCGCGCGCTGCTGGAGCTGGCGCCGGTGCCGTCCTGGCACGAGCTCCAGTTCAGGCGGTAGCGCTGATTTTTTGCGCAAGGGCACGGGCAAAGCCCGCACCCGCGCGAAGACCCCTGAAGGGTCGCTTCGCTCCCGGGCTCAGTCGCCAACGCGCTAGCTTGGAAGCGAGAAGCCGATCGGGCTCTCCGGCTCCGCCCGGCTCAGCGTCAGCTGGCGGATGGCGCCGAGAGGGACGATCAGCTCCTGCGGCTCGCCGTCCTCGGGGTGCGGCACCAGCGTGACGAAGCCGTAGCCCGGCTCGGGCGAGAGCGACGCAAGGCGCAGCAGCGCGCCGTCGGAGAGCTCGACCTCGACCATCGCCTGCTCGAGCGCGTGCTCGGCTGCGAAGGCCTCGATCCGGCGATGAATCCGCGCGACGAGATCGTCGAGAGGACCCGCCATGCCCGGTGTCCAGAGCTCGGGCACGCGGGAGACTCTACGAGAGCTGCAGCTCGGCGGGCAGCGGCCGCGCGTACACGACGACGAGCGTCGTCGTCGGCCGCGTCAGAGCCACGTAGAGCTCGCGCAGGCCCTGCTCCCGCTCGGCGACGAGCGCCGGCTCGACGACGATCACGTGGTCGAACTCGAGGCCTTTGGCCTCACGCGGGGTCAGCAACGGGATGCTGTCGAAGGCGCTCTCGTGGGCGAGCGCCGGCTCGACCAGCTCGTCGGGGACGATCAGCGCCACGAGGCCGTCCCCGCGCGCCAGCCGCGCCGCCTCGTGGTAGGCCTCCCGCAGCAGTACGTCCTCGGGTACGTGGCGCAGCAGCGGCTCGGATGCACCGACGCGGTAGGCGAGCGGGCGCTCGATCCCCGGCGCGATCGTGTCGAGGAGCGGCAGCGCGAGCTCCATGATCTCGCGCGGTACCCGATAGGCGTGCCGCAGCTCCTCGACCTCGGCCCGGTCGCCGTGAGGGAGGTGCGGCAGGACCTCGTCCCAGCCCTCGTAGGTGACCGCGCCGGTGCCCTGCGCGACGTCGCCGAGGATGGTCAGCGCGCCCTCGCGTACGCGCCGCGCGATCATCCGCAGCTGCATCGGCGAGAGATCCTGCGCCTCGTCGACGATCACGTGGTCGTACGTCCGCGGCGGCTCGCCGATGAGCGCGTGCGCCTCGTCGAGTAACGCCAGGTCGCCGTCGCTCCACCCCGCTCCCCGCCGCCGCAACGACCGCTGCTCGGCCTCGTCGAGGATCCCCTCCGCAGCCTCGGCGAGGAACGCGGGCGTCGTGAACAGCGAGCGAACGAGCTTTTCGGGGGTGACCGACGGCCAGGCGCGATCGACGACCCGCCCCAGCTGGCCGCTCGCTCTGAGCGCCTTCTCGACTTCCTCCCCGTCCCGGATCGCGCCGCCCTGGAGCACGCGGCCGTACTCGGAGTAGAAGGCACGGACGATTCCCATCCGGAAGCGCTCGCGTGCAGCGGCGGTCGTACCGGATTGGGCGCGGACCTCGGTGAGGAGCCGCCTGACCTCGCGGACGCGGACGCGGATGTACTCGCCCTCGAGCTTGACGTTCAGCTCCTCGGCGTCGGCCGCGAGCCTGAGCTCGGCCGCGCGCGCAATCACCTCGGCCACCCGCGCGTCCGCCTTCAGGCGTGCAACGGAAGGAGCGTCTCGCAGCGTCGCCGCGACGCCGGGCACGAGATCCAGGACCGCGACCTGCACCACGCTGCCCTCTCCCAGCGCCGGCAGGACGTGCGAGACGTACTCCATGAAGGTGCGATTGGGGCCGACGACGAGCACGCGGCTGTGCGCGTTCTTCTCGCGCTCGGTGTAGATCAGCCACGACGCACGGTGGAGGCCAACTGCGGTCTTGCCGGTCCCGGGGCCGCCCTGGATCACGAGCGGCCGCTCGGGCGCGCTGGTGATCAGGCGGTACTGGTCGGCCTGAATCGTCGCAACGATGTCGCGCATGTGGGTGTCACGGCTGCGCTCGAGCTCGTCGAGCAGGAAGTCGCCGACACTGGCGCCGTCGAGCGTCGAGCCGTCGAGCGCCTCGTCTGCGATGTCGAGCAGCGTGCGGCCCTGAGCCCGAAAGCGGCGGCGCAGCGTGACCCGCTGCGGGTCCTGCGGCGTCGCCGTGTAGAACGGGCGCGCCGCAGGCGCCTGCCAGTTGACGACGACCTGCTCGCCCTCCTCGTCGTGCACCCAGCGCCGGCCGACGTAGAGAGCACGTGCAACGGACTCGAAGTCGAGCCGGCCGAACATGAGGCCGCGCTCCGCGTCCTCGAACGTCGCCAGGCGCTTCGCCGCCCACGCGTCGAGCGCCGCCTGCGCGACCTCGCCGTCGGCCGCGTCTCCCGCCCGCCCGACGACCTCCCGCATGCGCTCGAGGTGCGCGTAGGCGCGGTCGACATAGGCCTGCTCCGCTTTCAGCTCGGGATGGCTCACACCCCCGAATCTAACGACGCGCTTGCAGTGAGAACGGCGCGGCCCGCGAGCAGCCGGAGCGAAGCGACACTTTAGGGGTCTTGCGCGAACGGGATCCGCTCCTGCGGATCCCGTTCTTGTGCCGAAAGAGCAGCGCCGATATGGGCCCGACCCAGCTTGGTGATCACGCGGCCCCGCGGCGTCCGCTGAAGGAACCCGAGTTGGAGCAGGTATGGCTCGTAGACGTCCTCGATCGTGTCGGTCTCCTCGCCCAGAGTGACCGCCAGCGTCGAGAGGCCGACGGGGCCGCCCTCGAACTTGAACGCGATCGCACGCAGGAGCTCCCGGTCGGTTCCCTCGAGCCCTTCTCCGTCGATCTCCATCAGCTCGAGCGCCTCGCGGGCGACCGCGGTCGTGATCGCGCCCTGATGGCGCACCTCGGCGACGTCGCGCACGCGGCGGAGGATTCGGTTCGCGATCCGCGGCGTGCCGCGCGAGCGGCAGGCGATCTCGGTTGCCGCCTCGTCCTCGATCGCCACCTCAAAGATGCCCGCGGAGCGGCGGACGATCGCGGTCAGCTGCTCGGGTTCGTAGTAGCCGAGGCGGAACGTGAGCCCGAAGCGGTCGCGCAGCGGCGTCGTCAGCAGACCCGTACGCGTCGTCGCGCCGACGAGCGTGAACTGCGGCAGGTCGAGCGTCAGCGTCCGGGCCGCCGGCCCCTGCCCGACGATGATGTCGAGCCGGAAGTCCTCGAGCGCTGGGTAGAGGATCTCCTCGATCGAGCGGTTGATCCGGTGGATCTCATCGACGAAGAGGACGTCCTTCGACTCGAGCGCGGTCAGGATCGCCGCCATGTCGCCCTTCTTCTCGAGCGCGGGGCCGGCGATCGTGCGGATCCCGACGCCGAGCTCCTCGCGGATGATCTGCGCGAGCGTCGTCTTGCCGAGGCCCGGTGGGCCGACAAGCAGGACGTGGTCGAGCGCCTCGCCGCGGGCCTTCGCGGCGGCGAGCGCGATCGCGAGCTGCTCCTTGACGCCCTCCTGGCCGACGAACTCGTCCAGGCGGCGCGGGCGCAGCGTGCGCTCGAGCTCCTCCTCGTCGGGGCCGAGGACCTCGGCGGCGACTGCGCTCATCTAGGCCGCCTGCCTGAGCGCGAGGCGGACGCGCTCCTCGGCCGGGAGGCCGGGATCGATCGGCGCGAGGGCCTGCTCGGCCTCGAGCACCGACCAGCCGAGCTCGACGAGAGCGTCACGCGCGGTCAGGTGCGGCGAGGTGCCGGCTGCGCTCGAGATCGGCACGGGATCCTCGGCGCCGAGCTTCTCCTTCAGCTCGAGCACGATCCGTTCCGCGGTCTTCTTGCCGACCCCCGGGATAGCCTGGAAGCGCGCGGTGTCCTGAAGGACGATCGCGCGGCGCAGGTCGGCGGCCGGCGAGCCGGAGACAATCGCGAGCGCAACCTTGGGCCCGATCCCGGCCACCGTGAGCAAGTGCAGGAACAGCTGGCGCTCGGCCGCCTCTCCGAAGCCATAGAGGTGGAGGGCGTCCTCGCGAACGTGGAGGTAGGTCTCGACGACGACCTCTCCCCCGCGCTCGGCGGCGCGCACCGCTCCCGGGGTGGCGGCGAGGAGGTAGCCGACGCCGTTGACGTCGAGCACGAAGCCGTCCGGGGTCCGCCCGACGAGCCGGCCTCGCAAGCGGGAGATCATGCTCTGCTCATCTCAACCTGCGATCCGGAGCAGCGGCGGCGCCAGCGCATGGCAGATCGCGACAGCGAGGGCGTCGGCGGCGTGGTTCGGCGTCGGGTTCGACTCCAGCGCCAGGATCGTCCTGACCATCCGCTGCACCTGCGCCTTCTCAGCGCGGCCGTAACCGCAGACGGCCTGCTTCACGCGGGCCGGCGGGTACTCAACGCACTCGACGCCGACCACCGCGGCGGCGACGAGCACCGCTCCGCGCGCCTGCCCGACGGAGAGTGCGGTGCGGGCATCTGCTCCCACGAAGGACTCTTCCACTGCGACGGCGTCCGGCGCGTGCTCCGCAATGAGCTCCTGCACCCGATCGAAGATCGTCTTGAGGCGTAGCTCCGGCCGCTGCCGAGCGGGGGTTTGCCACCACCCGTGGTCGAGTGCCCTGATCCGGCCTCCGCTTTCTTGGACGATCCCGTACCCGCATGCAGCCGTCCCTGGATCGATGCCGAGAACCCTCACGAGGAGAGGTTAGGCAGACGATCGGACGTTCCTGTGTTGCTGGCGCAAGATCGGAATCTGCGG
>JANMJY010000076.1:0-53316 GCA_031371615.1 Actinomycetes bacterium
CGAGGCCGCGGCCGAGGCCGCGTCTAGGCGCGGTCGACAAGCTCCATCGCCACCTTCCAGTACGCCTCCGCGCCGGTGGAGCGGCGGTCGTACGCGATCGCAGGGAGGCCGTGGCTCGGTGCCTCGGCGAGGCGCACCGAGCGCGGCACGGTCGTGGTGAAGACAAGGTCGCCGAAGTGCCGCCGCACCTCGGACTCGACCTCTGCGGCGAGGCGCGTGCGGCCGTCGACCATCGTGATCAGGATGCCGGCGATCCCGAGCTTGGGATTCAGGCGCGTCTTGACGAGCTCGATCGAGCCGAGGAGCTGCGAGAGCCCCTCGAGCGCGTAGTACTCGGCCTGCACCGGAACGATCACCCGGTCGGCTGCCGCGAGCGCGTTGACGGTCAGCGTCCCGAACGACGGCGGGCAGTCGAGGAACACGAAGCCGTAGCGGTCGCGGGCGCCGGCGAGCGAGCTCTGGAGGTAGCGCTCCCCGTCCTGGTAGCGCGACAGCTCGACCGCGGCGCCGGCGAGCTCCGGCTTCGCCGGAACCAGGTCGAGGTTGGCGAAACGCGTCGTGCGGGCGATCTCCGCCACGGGAGCACCGTCGAGGAGGTCAAAGCTCGAGACGCCGTTCACCTTCTCGCCGAGCCCCGAAGTGGCGTTCGCCTGCGGGTCGAGGTCGACGAGCAGCGCCTTCTGGCCCGCCTCGGCGAGACACGCGGCCAGGTTGACCGCCGTGGTCGTCTTGCCGACGCCGCCCTTCTGGTTCGCGAGCGCATAGATGGTTCCGGGCACGATTCGAGTCTAGAGAGGGCCTCGGACTATCCTCTCCCGCGTGCGCGACCCCGCGCCCCCCTACGCCAACGAAGGGCCGCACGCGCTCTGGCACGTCAGCGAGGACGCGTCGATCCAGCGGTTCGAGCCGCACGTCGCCGCGACCTCCGACCGCGGCGAGCCGCTCGTCTGGACCGTCGATACGCGGCATCTCCCGCTCTACTGGTTCCCGCGAGACTGCCCGCGCGCCTGCTTCTGGGCCAACGCGCAGACCACGGCGGCGGATGCGGCCCTACTCCACGGGTCGGCCCGGGTGCACGCAGTCGAGGACTACTGGCTCGATCGCATCCGCGCTGCGCGGGTGGTCGCCTACCGGCTGCCCGAGGAACCGTTCGTGCACGAGGGCGAGGGCTTCTGGATCAGCCGGGAGACGGTCGAGCCGCTCGAGCTGGTCGAGCTCGGTGACCTCCTGCGACGGCACGAGGACGCATCGATCGAGGTTCGCGTCCTGCCGAGCATCTGGCCGCTCTGGCGACACGTCTCCTCCTCGACGCTCGAGTTCAGCGGCATTCGCCTGCACAACGCCGCGACCTAGGCGAGCGGGCGCTTCTTCGCGACGCCGGGACGGCGGGGGAATCCGGGCGGCGTCGGACCGGTCTTGCGCAGGATCAGGAACCCGGGCGGCGCCTCCTCGAGCTCACCGCCGAGCTTCCGTGCGACGTGCGCCACCGCGTCCGCGTCCGCAGAGGGGCCAACCCAGAGGATGACCGCGCCGCCCTTCTCCACGAGCGGCAGGCACCACTCCGCAGCCACCGGTGGCTGCGCGAGCGCCTTCGCCACCGCGACGCCGTATCTCTCGGTCGGGTGCTCCTCGGCGCGGCCCCAGATCACGCGCAGGTTCGGGAGCTCGCCGGCCCACCGCTCGAGAAACTGCGTCTTGCGGCGCTCGGCCTCGAGCAGCGTCACCTCGCGCTCGGGAAGCGCCGCGGCGAGCGGGATCCCCGGCGTGCCGCCGCCGCTGCCGACATCCACGATCGGGCCGTCGAAGCGACGCACGAGCTCGAGCCCCGCCAGCGCGTCATCGAGCAGAACGCGACGCGCCTCGGCCGGACCGCTCAGGGCGGTCAGCCCCGGCGTCTCGAGGACGGCGGTGAGCCAGCGGTCGAGGAGATCAGACGTCGACGTGGCGTGGGAAGACGACGACGAAGCGGTTCGGCTCCGTGCCTTCGCTCGTCGTCTCCACCTCGGGGTCGTCCTTCAGCTTCTCGTGCACGATCTTGCGCTCCAGCGCGGTCATCGGCTCGAGCTCGACCCGCTGGCCCGTTGCGGAGGCTTGCTCGGCCATACGCAGGGCGAGCGCGTCGAGCGTCACCTGGCGGCGGCCACGGTAACCGGCCGCGTCGACGACCACTCGCTTGCGCTCGTCGTAGCGCCCCCGGAAGAGGATCGCGTTCGCGAGGTACTGAATCGCGTCGATCGTCTGGCCGTGGCGGCCGATCAGCATGCCGAGGTCGCTGCCCTCACAGAGGACGTGGATCTCCTCGTCGCCCTCGTCGATCTCGACCGTGCACTGGACGCCGATCTCGTGCGCTATCCGCTCCACGATCTCGCGCAGGCGAGTTGCGTCCTCGCTCTCGCCCTCGCGCGGCTTCGAGGGAACGAGCTCCGGCAGCGGCGGGGCATCCTCCTCCTCGACGCTCGCTACCACCCGCGCCGGTTCGTAACCGACGCCGAGCAACCCGCGCTCGCCCTCGGTGACGACCTGGAAGCGCACCGCCGCCTTGTCGAGGCCGGGCCGCATTCGCTCGAGCTCGCGCAGCGCCGCCCACTTGGCCTCGCCGACGGTCTCGCCCGCCATCTCGACCGACAGCTCGCTCAACGCCGCGAGCCCTTCTTTCGCTTCACCTTCCGCACCCGGGGCCGCGGCGCGGCCGGTTGCTTGGGCGCCGGCTTCTCGGCACTCGCCGCAGCCACCTCGGCCTTCGGGGCGGTGCGCGAGCTCTTCTTCGGCGGCGGTTGTGGCTTGGGCGTCAGGCGCCGGGTGATCAGGCCCTGCCCCGTCGTCCAGAGGTTCGTCGTCAGCCAGTAGAGCATCAGGCCGGAGGGGAAGTTGAGCACGAACGGGATGAACGCGATCGGCAGGATCAGGAGCATCACGCGCTGCGCCGGCTGCATCGTCGTCGACATCAGGTACGACGACGTCAACTGGCTCGCGGCGTAGCAGACGATCAGGAGCGGCCCCCAGCCGACCTTCGTGTTCTCGGTGATGTTGACCAGCCCCAGCCAGTCGAGGCCCCCGGACCCCACATCCACGTTCTTCTCGAAGTGCTTGAGCACGAAGAAGAGCGAGATGAAGACCGGGAACTGCGCCAGGATCGGCAGGCAGGAGGCGGCCGGGTTGATCTGATTCTCCTTGTAGAACGTCATCATCTCGGCGTTCATCTTCTGGCGGTCGTGCTTGTACTGCTGCTGGATCTTCTTCATCTCGGGCGCGTGCGCCTGCAGGTTCTGCATCGAGTGGATCTGCCGCACGGTCAGAGGCACGAGCAGCATCCGGACGATCACGACCAGGGCCACGATCGACCAGGCCCAGGAGAAGCCGACGGAGTCGTGCAGGTGGATCAGAACCCAGGTGAGCACGTCCTCGAGCGGTTGGAGCGGGCTCGCGAGGATCATGCCGGGTCGACTCCGCCGTGACTCCAGGGGTTGCAGCGGAGCAGGCGCCAGCCGGCCCTCGCCGACCCCTTGACCAGGCCGTCCTTGCGGAGCGCATCGAGCGCGTACTGCGAGCAGCTCGGGTGGTACTTGCACGTGCCTGGCGGCGTCAGCAGGCCGAACGTGTAGCGCCAGACCTGCACGAGACCGAGACCGAGGTACCTCATGCCGCCGCCTTCTCGAGCACCTCGGTCACGCGCTCGGCGAGCCAGGCATGGCCACGGGTGTCCGCCGGCTCGGCCAGGCCGGGACGCGCGACGAGGACGTAGTCGTGCCCCGGGCGAACGGACCCCACCAACTCGGCCCAGGTCTCGCGCAGCTGCCGCTTGATCCGGTTGCGAACGACCGCGTTCCCCACCGACTTCGGCACGGCGAGGCCGAGCCGCGGCTCGTCGGTCTCGCCCTCTGCACGTGGAAACCAGTAGAGAATGAGAAACCGCGTCGAAGCAGAGCGGCCGCTGCGGTAGACGGCGTCGAAGTCCCGGGAGCGGGACAGGCGGTTCCGGCGTTGCACGCTGCGTGGACCAGAGCTCAGGCGGAGAGCCGCTTGCGGCCCTTGGCCCTGCGACGCTTGAGGATCGCCTGCCCGGCGCCGGTCGCCATGCGGGCACGGAAGCCGTGCTTGCGCTTGCGACGTCGGACGTTGGGCTGATAGGTGCGCTTCAAGAGGAATGTCTCCGGATCGAAAGAGGGTGCCGCCGGTGGCGGGGAGCGAAAGTATAGACAAGCCGCTCGAAAGTGGTTATCCACAGACGTCGTTGGTCCGGGAAAAGGCCCGCAAACGGGCACCGCCGACTGCGTTCACCCACAGGTTCTCCACAGCTGTGGATTGTGGTGTGGAGTCACGAAAAGTCCTGCAAATCGCGCGTTTTTGTTGTGAATGAACGGTGTTGAGAGCGCTCCGAGACGCTGCTATGCTCGCCGCTCTTGCCGACCAACTGAAGGGGCCGCTGCGGCGTGGAGCACCAAATCGAGCTGACTGCGGAAAGCCTCTGGGACGAGGTCGCAGGTCGGCTGAAGGGGGCGCTCAACGAGGCGACGTTCGGCAGCTGGTTCGGCAGCGCGGAAGGGATCGCGCTCTCGGACGACGCCTTCAGCCTCTCCGTCCCGAACGACTTCACGCGCGAGTGGATCGAGGGCCACTTCCTGGGGCTGATTCGCGCAGCCGTGAAGGACGCGACCGGACACGAGCGGCGCATCAACTTGACGGTTCGCGACGAGGTGGCGGCTGCGGAGGTGGTCGACGGGATCGCGGTCGAGCCGCCCAGCCACCGGGCGCCCGAACCTGCCGCGAGCGGGCCGATGAGCCTGAAGTACACGTTCGACCTGTTCGTGATCGGCTCGTCGAACCGCTTCGCCCATGCGGCCGCGCTCGCGGTCGCAGAGGCGCCGGCGCAGGCCTACAACCCGCTCTTCATCTACGGGGGCACCGGGCTCGGCAAGACGCACCTGCTGCAGGCGGTCGGCCAGTACGTCGGCGCCCACGGCAACGGCCTGACGTCCCGTTACGTGACCAGCGAGACGTTCATGAACGACTTCATCAACTCGCTCAGAGACAAGCGCATCGAGGGCTTCAAGCAGCGCTACCGAACCTACGACGTCCTGCTCGTCGACGACGTCCAGTTCTTCGAGGGCAAGGAGCGGATCCAGGAGGAGTTCTTCCACACCTTCAACTCGCTCTACGAGGCGGGGCGCCAGATCGTGATCTCGTCCGACCGGCCACCGAAGGAGATCGCGACACTCGAGGAGCGGCTGCGTTCGCGATTCGAGTGGGGCCTGATCACCGACATTCAGGCACCCGACTTGGAGACGCGGATCGCGATCCTGCGCAAGAAGGAGAAGACCGACCGGATCCACGTGCCCGACCCGGACGTGCTCACCTACGTCGCCGAGCGTGTGACGACGAACATCCGCGAGCTCGAAGGCGCGCTCACGCGTGTCGTCGCCTTCTCGTCACTGACCGGCCGGCCGATGACGGTCGAGCTCGCCGAGGACGTGCTCAAAGACGTGTTCCCGCAAGGCCAGGCCGTGGAGATCTCGATCCGCCGCATCCAGGAGACCGTCTCGGAGCGCTTCGGGATGACCGTGAACGAGCTCTGCAGCGCCAAGCGCTCGCAGGCGATCGCCTACCCCCGGCAGGTCGCCATGTATCTCTCGCGCGCGCTCACCGACTCCTCGCTACCGAGGATCGGCAAGGAGTTCGGCGGTCGCGACCACACCACCGTCATGCACGCGAACGCGAAGATCGAGGGGATGATCCGCGAGGATCGCACTGTGTACAACCTTGTGCAGGAACTCACTGCACGGATCAAGCAGGCCGGCTGAATCTGTGGGAACTTCCAAAAAGCCGCGTCAGCCTGTTAGCTCCTCCATTTTCTACACCGGCTGTACCCACAAGCCAAACCGCCGCTCGCCGGGAGATGATGCCGTCTTCCCCGTTGTCCACACTCCCTATGTACTGCTACGAGAGGATTTAAAAGAACAATGGAAATAGAGACAGCGGACGTGGACTTGGAAAACCCAGAGGCGAACTCCGAGACGACGGGTGGAGGGATCAAGCACATGGCGATAGGCAGCCACCTGAAGCTCGAGGTTGCGCGCGACGAACTCGTCGCGAAGCTGGGCATCGTCTCGCGAGCCGTGTCGGCCCGCGGCACCGTCCAGGTGCTCTCCGGGATCCTGCTCTCGGCTGAGGCCGGCGTGATCACGCTCGCCGCGACCGACATGGAGCTCTCGCTGCGGACGACGCTCGTCGCGCGAGTCGAGGGCGAGGGCGCAGTCGTGATTCCGGGCAAGCCGTTCGCCGAGCTGGCACGACTCTTGCCGGAGAGCGACGTGACGCTCGAGTACAAGCCCGAGGAAGGCACGATCCAGATCACATCGGGCTCGTACAGCTCGCGGCTGCACGTCTTCAACGCCGAAGACTTCCCCCGGCTGCCGACCGTTGACGCCCAGTTGCACGCGATCGATCGCGAAGCGCTGCTCGCGACGGTCGACCGTGTTGCGAAGTCTGCCTCGCGGGACGAGTCGCGCCCGGTGCTGACGGGGATCCTCGTCCGCTTCGAGGCCGGAAAGTTGATCATGGTCGCCACGGACTCGTACCGGCTCTCCGTCAAGGAGACCGCGCTCGCCGAAGCGGCACCCGATCTCGAGGCGATCATCCCGGCGCGCGCGCTGACGGAGCTCTCGAGGCTGAGTGGGAGCGGCGAGACGATCGACCTCGGTGTCCACGAGAACCACGTCGTCTTCGGCACCGGTGACGCATGGCTGACGACGAGACGCATCGACGGCCAGTTCCCGAACTACCGGCAGCTGCTCCCGGACGCCTTCGAGGTCGAGCTGACGCTGCCGAAGTCGGAGTTGGGCGACGTGGTGCGGCGAGCGTCCGTGCTGGCACTCCGCAACTCACCGCTACGGCTTCGCCTGGCCGAGGGCGAGCTGACGGTCTCGGCGCAGACGCAAGACGTCGGCGAGACGCAGGAGACCATGCCCGCGGCCTACTCGGGCGAGGAGTTCATGATCGGGTTCAACGCCGAGTTTCTGCGCGACGGGATCGAGTCGATCGTCGGCGACGACGTCAAGCTCAAGCTGATCAACCCGCTCCGACCCGCGATCCTCGAGGACGCGGCCGGAGACTTCACCTACCTGATCATGCCGATCAGGTTGGCGGGGTAAGAAACAGAGCCTGATCGTCCGCACGGTCACCCTTCGCGACTTCCGCTCATACGAACGGCTGGAGTTGACGCTGCAGCCGGGACTCGTGCTCGTGACCGGAGCGAACGGCGCCGGCAAGACGAACCTGCTCGAGTCGCTGCACGTCGGCACGCAAGGGTTCTCACCCCGGACGCGGGCCGACCAGCAACTCGTACGGATCGGCGCGGCGGCTGCCCGCGTAGCGCTCGGGGGCGATCGCGATGGCCGCCCAGTGGCGCTGGAGGTGACGCTGCAGCAGAGCGGGAAGCGGGCCAAGCTGAACGGCGCGATGCTCCGCTCGGCCGAGCAGCTCCGTTCCGAAGTCGCGACGCTCGTCTTCACGCCGGACCGGCTCGCGGTCGTGAAAGGTGGTCCCGCTGCCCGCCGCGCCTACTTCGACCGCACCCTCGCCCGGCTGCTGCCCGCGCGCGCGCAGCTGCCGATCGAGTACGCGGCCGTCGTCGGGCAGCGAAATGCGGCGCTGCGGCGGGTCGCGATCGGAGTCTCGACCCGCGATGCGATCGCGCCGTGGACAGAGCAGGCCGCAGCTCTCGGCAGCGTGCTGGTCGAGTCGCGTCGCGAGGCCATCGACCTCCTCGCTGCGGGGTTCGCGGAGCGCGCGGGCGAGCTCGGCCTGCCGGCTGCTGCACTCCACTACACCGGCGAGCCGCCGACCGTTGCCGCCTTCGAGGCGCGGCTCGACCGCGATCTCGAGCGCGGAGTGACAGGGCTCGGGCCGCACCTCGACGACATCACGATTCGCTCGGGCACCCGCGAGTTGCGGAGCTTCGGCTCGCAGGGCGAGCAGCGGCTGGCGGTGCTCTCGCTCCTGCTCGCTGAGGCGGAGGTCATCGTCGAGCAGCGGGGAACGCCTCCGCTCGTCCTGCTGGACGACGTCCTCTCCGAGCTCGACGCGGCCCGCCGGCGAACGCTGGCCGAGCGCATCGGCCGCGTCGGCCAGGCGATCGTGACGGCAACGGGCGCCGATGCCCTGCCCGTCGAGCCGACACAGCTCGTCGAGGTCACGCCCGGCGTCGCGAGCGCGCGTTGATGGACCGCCTCGACCGGCAGGTGCGTCGCGAGCTCAGCCGCTTTGGGCCGGTGGACGGCGACATGGTCGGCATCGTGCGCGCCTGGCCGGGCGCGGTGGGGGAGACGGTTGCACGCAACGCCTGGCCGGCTCGGCTCGCGCGGGACGGGACGCTTCACGTGAACACGGCCTCGGCGACGTGGGCGTTCGAGCTCGGCCGGCTCGTCGCGACGATCCTCGAGCAGCTGCGGTCAGAGCTCGGCGAGATGACGCCGCACGCGCTTCGCTTCGCTCCAGGACCGATCCCGGAGCCCGACACCGAGGCGGCGGAGCGGCAGGCCCCGGCGGGCCCGGCGATCGGTCCCGAGCACCGCGCGGAGGCTGCTGAAATCGCGGCTGGGATCGAGGACGACGAGCTGCGCGGGTACGTGTCGCGGGCAGCCGCTGCGAGCCTCGCACGGGGGTCGAGCGAGCCCCGCTCCGACCGCGGTTTCTGATACACTGTCTTCTGCCCGCAAGATGCTCATTTGCAGGGCTTTTTTGATGACCGAAACCGCCTACACCGCTAAAGACATCACCGTTCTGGAGGGCCTCGAGCCTGTCCGGCTACGGCCCGGGATGTACATCGGCTCAACGGGTGCCCGCGGTCTTCACCACCTCGTTTACGAGGTCGTCGACAACGCCGTCGACGAGGCGCTCGCGGGGCACAACGATTCAGTCGAGATCACCCTCCATCCGGACAACTCGATCACCGTGATCGACCGCGGCCGGGGTATCCCGGTCGACCTGATCGAGGACCAGGGGCTCTCGGCGATGACGGTCGTGCTGACGAAGCTGCACGCGGGCGGCAAGTTCGGCGGCGACGGCTACAAGGTGTCCGGCGGTCTGCACGGGGTCGGCATCTCGGTCGTCAATGCGCTCTCCTCGCGGCTGGTCGCCGAGGTCAGGCGTGACGGCAAGGTCTACCGCCAGGAGTTCGAGCGGGGCGCGCCGCTGGCCGATGTCGAGGTGGTCGGCAAGGTGGACGAGGGCGACACGGGCACGACGATCCACTTCCTCCCGGACAGCGAGATCTTCGAGGAGATCGACTTCTCGATCCAGACGCTCGTCACACGAATGCGGGAGACGGCCTTCCTCACCCGCGGCTTGCGGATCGTGCTCGTCGACGAGCGTGAAGGCGAGGACCGCCACGAGTTCTATGCCGAGGGCGGGATCAAGGACTTCGTCGCCTACGTCAACGACGCGAAGGACTCGGTCCACAAGCACATCGTCTACTTCGAAACCGAGAACGAGGACGGTGCGGTGGAGATCGCGATGCAGTGGAACTCCTCCTACGTCGACTCGGTCTACTCGTTCGCGAACAACATCAACACGCACGAGGGCGGAACGCACCTCTCCGGCTTCCGCGCGGCGCTGACCGGCACGCTCAACCGCTACGCGCGCGACAAGGGACTGCTGAAGGAGAAGGAGGACAATCTCGAGGGCGAGGACGTCCGCGAGGGTCTTGCCGCGGTCATCTCGGTGAAGCTGCGCAACCCCCAGTTCGAGGGGCAGACGAAGACCAAGCTCGGGAACCCGCCGATCGAGAGTCTCGTCAAGACTGCGGTCAACCAGAAGCTGGCCGAGTTCATGGAGGAGAACCCCCAGGACGCGCGCCAGATCATCATGAAGGCCCTTTCCGCCTCGCGGGCGCGCCAGGCTGCGCGGAAGGCGCGCGAGCTGACGCGGCGCAAGAGCGCGCTCGAGAGCATGTCGCTGCCCGGCAAGCTCGCCGACTGCTCGATCAAGGATCCCGAGTCGGCCGAGCTCTTCATCGTCGAGGGCGACTCCGCCGGCGGCTCCGCGAAGATGGGCCGGGACCGCACCTACCAGGCGATCCTGCCCCTGCGCGGGAAGATCATCAACTCCGAGAAGAACCGGATCAACAAGGTCCTTTCGAACAACGAGATCCAGGCGATGATCACCGCGATCGGCACCTCAATCGGCGACGAGTTCGACATCGCGAAGCTTCGCTACCACCGCGTGATCGTGATGACCGACGCCGACGTCGACGGGTCGCACATCCGCACCCTGATCCTCACGTTCCTCTACCGCCAGATGCCGGAGCTGATCGAGCGCGGCCACATCTACATCGCCGTGCCGCCGCTCTACAAGGTCAAGCTCGGCAACCAGGAGTACTACTTCGAGAAGGACGCCCAGCTCGAGGAGCTACTCGTGCGCGAGCGTGTCGGTGAACTCGTCATCTCGTCGCGCGACGGCGAGGAGCTGAAGCTGACGGAGGCCCGCTGGGGCCGGTTCATGCGCGCCCTGCCCGAGTTCGAGGGCTGGCTCGGCCGCTTGCGTGCCGACTTCGGCGCCGCCGCCGCGGACTTCATGATCACCCACCGCCTCGTCGAGACCGACGTCGCCTCGCTCGCCGACCTCGACAAGGCAGTCGTCGACTCGGTCGACAACGGCTACGCGCTCAGCGTCCTCGGTCAGACCGACGGGCTGATCGAGCTCAAGGTGATCGAGACCGAGACGAGCGCCGCCACCCACATCACGGTTCCGGTCGGCCTGCTGGGCTCGCCCATCTACGCGAACCTGCGCCGCGCGTACGCCAAGCTGATCGAGGTCGTCGGGCCGCCGCCGTTCAAGCTCGCAGCCGGCAAGAAGACGCGTGAGGCGGAGAGGTTCGCGGAGCTCCGCGCCGAGGCGCTCGACCTCGCGAAGGAGGGCCTGACCCTCTCTCGCTTCAAGGGTCTCGGGGAGATGAACGAGGAACAGCTCTGGGAGACGACGATGGACCCCTCCAAGCGCCTGCTGCTGCGGGTCGACGTCGAGGACGCCTCCGCTGCAGACCGTCTCTTCTCGACCCTGATGGGCGACGCGGTCGAGCCGCGGCGGGCCTTCATCGAAGCGAACGCACATGACGTGCGCTTCTTGGACGTTTAGGGGCTCGACGTCTGATGGCTGACATCGTCAACGAGCCCCTCGGCGGCGGCCGGATCGAGTCGCGCGAGCTCGAGCAGGAGATGCGCACGAGCTACCTCGACTACGCGATGAGCGTGATCGTCGGGCGCGCTCTGCCCGACGTGCGGGACGGCCTCAAGCCCGTCCACCGGCGCGTCCTCTTCGGAATGCACGAGGCGGGTCTGCAGCCGAACCGGCCCTACAAGAAGTCCGCCGCGACCGTCGGCGACGTGATGGGCAAGTACCACCCCCACGGCGACGCGTCGATCTACGACACGCTGACGCGGATGGCGCAGCCGTTCTCGCTGCGCTACCCGCTCGTTGACGGTCAGGGCAACTTCGGCTCGATCGACGACGACCCGCCGGCGGCGATGCGCTACACCGAGGCGCGCCTGTCGCGGATGGCGACCGAGATGCTGCGCGACATCGACGCCGACACCGTCGACTTCGGCCCGAACTACGACGAGTCGCGCAAGGAGCCGACGGTGCTGCCGTCCCGGTTCCCGAACCTGCTCGTCAACGGCTCCGCCGGGATCGCGGTCGGGATGGCGACAAATATGCCACCGCACCGGCTCGGCGAGGTCGTCGACGCGATCGTCCAGCTGATCGACAAGCCCGACTCGAACGTCGACGACCTGATGAAGCACGTCAAGGGCCCCGACTTCCCGACCGGCTCGATCATTCTCGGTCGCCAGGGGATTCGCGATGCCTATCGCACCGGCCGCGGCCGGATCGTGATGCGCGCGCGCGCCCACATCGAGGAGCTGCGCGGCGGCAAGACGGCGATCATCGTCTCGGAGCTTCCCTACGGGGTGAAGAAGGGCGGCGACGCCGGCGTGATCAAGAAGATCGCTGACCTCGTCCAGGAGAAGGTGATCACCGAGGTCTCCGATCTCGCCGACCACTCCGACCGGACCGGGATGCGGATCCAGATCGAGCTCAAGCGCGACGCGATCCCGCAGGTCGTCCTGAACAAGCTCTACAAGCACACGTCGCTGCAGGCGACGTTCGGCTACAACGCCGTCGCGCTCGTCGGCAACGTGCCCAAGACGCTGTCGCTGCTTGAGCTCGTCACGCACTACCTCGACTACCAACGCGAGATCGTCACCCGCCGGTCGAAGTACGACCTGCGCAAGGCCGAGGACCGCGCCCACGTCCTCGCCGGCTACCTGATCGCGCTCGACAACCTCGACGAGGTGATCAAGGTGATCCGCGGCGCCGACGACACCGATCACGCGCGCGAGGAGCTGATGTCCCAGTTCTCGCTCTCCGAGATCCAGGCGACGGCCATTCTCGACCTGCGTCTCCGAGCTCTCACCGGGCTCGAGCGCAAGCGGGTCGAGCAGGAGTACGCCGACCTCCAGGAGCGGATCGCCGAGCTCCGCGCGATTCTCGGCGACCCTGCGCGGATCGACGGGCTGATCCGCGAGGAGCTGCTCGAGCTCCGGTCGATCTACGGCAAGTCCGACGACCGGCGCACGGAGATCATCGCGGCCGAGGGCGAGTTCTCGCTCGAGGACATGATCGCCGAGGAGGACATGGTGATCGCGATCACGCGCTCGGGCTACATCAAGCGCCTGCCCGTGACCTCCTACCGGGAGCAGCGCCGCGGCGGCGTCGGGGTCATGGGCATGGATCTGAAGGACGAGGACTTCATCGAGCATCTCTTCGTCGCGTCCACCCACGATTACGTCCTCTTCTTCACCACGGTCGGCAAGGTCTACCGGCTGAAGGTGCACGAGCTGCCGCTCGGGTCACGCCAGTCGAAGGGGCGTGCGATCGTCAACCTGCTGCCCTTCCGACAGGACGAGCAGGTGAAGGCCGTGATCGCGACCCGCGACTTCAAGGAGGCGAAGTACCTGCTCTTCGCCACGAAGGGCGGCGTCGTCAAGAAGACCGAGTTCCTCGAGTACAACACGCCGCTGAAGGCCGACGGGATTATCGCGATCAAGATGCGCGAGGACGACGAGCTTGTCGGCGTTCGGCTCTCCGACGGTGACGACGACCTGCTGATGGTCTCGCGCGGAGGCCAGGCGATCCGCTTCCACGAGCACGACGTGCGGCCTATGGGCCGGCCCGCCTCGGGCGTCAAGGGCATGGGCCTGCGCAAGGGCGACGAGGTGATCGAGCTCGACATCGCGCACGACGACACGGACCTCCTGGTCGTGACCGAGAACGGCTACGGAAAGCGCACTCGCGTCTCCGACTATCCCGTCAAGGGTCGCGGCGGGCTAGGAGTCAAGACGATCCAGCTCACCGATGCGCGGGGCAAGCTGGCCGGCTCACGCGTCGTCCGCGATGGTTACCAGGTGATGCTGATTTCGACCGGCGGCACCGTGATCCGCATCCCGGTGGAGGACGTCAAGCGTCTCGGGCGCTCGACGCAGGGCGTGATCGTGATGCGCCTGCGCGGCGACGAGGAGAAGGTCTCGAGCCTCGCGCTCGTGATGGAGAGCGCCGCGTCCGACGCGGCGGTGGCCGACGCCGCCGACGCCGCCGTCGAGGCGGGCGTCGAGCCGTTGTCCGAGCCCGACTTCGACGAGGACGGCTACCCGTCGGTCGCGGACGACGCGGCTGACGACGACGAGTAACGCTCTCGGCCTCGAGCGGCCGCAAAATCTACGCTTATCTCTTCACAAATGAGGAACAAGCGTGTATATGTTCCTCTTGAGGAGCCGCCGTACGTGCCGATAAAGGGACCATCATGGCTTACAACACACAAGTAGACATTCTCGAGCCAGTGAACCTGTCGGAGCACCTGGAGAAGATCGAGCTCTATCTCGGCCAGGTCTGTCAGATCGCGGGCATCTCGAAGATGCAGCTCGACTACTGGACGAACAAGGCGCAGATCCCGACCAAGGGCAAGAAGCAGAGGATCTACGACATCGAGGCGCTCGAGACGGTCATGCTGATCAAGCAGGCCAAGGACAAGGGCCTCAATCTCGGCGCTGCGATCGAAGCTGCCCGGCGCTTTCGTTCGGCGCAAGATCACCGTCCGCTGTAGCGGACGCTGATCGCGCAAGATCCCTGAAGGGGCCGCTTCGCGGCCCGCCACCCGAGGCTCGGCTAGGTCGATTCCGTTGAGCCCCCCGTTCCGGAACGGCTGGTCGCCTTGTCCATGAAGGCGGTCAGCATGTCGATCGGCGCCGGGAAGACGATCGTGGTCGCATTCGTGGCTCCAATCTCGAGCAGCGTCTGCAGATAGCGCAGCTGGAGCGCCATCGGCGACTTCGACATCACGTCGGCTGCGTCCGCGAGCTTCTGTGAGGCCTGGAACTCGCCCTCGGCGGCGATGATCTTGGCGCGCCGCTCGCGCTCAGCCTCAGCCTGACGGGCCATGGCGCGCTGCATGCTGGCAGGGATCTCGACGTCCTTCACCTCGACGATCGAGACCTTGACGCCCCAGGGCGAGGTCGCCTCGTCGATGATGTTCTGCAGGATCGCGTTGATCTTGTCGCGCTCGGAGAGCAGCTCGTCGAGCATGTGCTGGCCGAGCACCGAACGCAGTGTCGTCTGCGAGATCTGCGAGGTCGCGACCATGAAGTTCTCGATCTGCACGATCGCGTTCTTCGGCTCGACGATCCGGAAGTAGGCGACGGCGTTCACGCGGACCGGCACGTTGTCCTTCGTGATCACCTCCTGCGGCGGCACGTTCAGCGTGATCGTGCGCAGGTCGACTTTTACCATCCGGTCGAGCACCGGGATGAGGAAGAAGAGGCCCGGCCCCTTCGGCTCGGGCAGCAGCCGACCCAGGCGGAAGATGACGCCGCGCTCGTATTCCCGCGCCACCTTGACCGCGGCGAAGACGAACATCAGCAGGATGAAGAAGACTGCGGCGACGGCGATCAGGGCGATCGACACGATCAGATCCTTTCGACGGGTTCCGGGCTTGCTGCGACGACGAGTTGCAGGGTGTCCTGCTCGACGGACTCTACGCGCACGTGGCCGCCTGGCGGCAGGGGCTCGCCGCCGGCCGTGCGGGCTCGCCAGAGCTCGCCGTCGACGAAGACGAGGTTCTCACCGCGTACCTGTGCCTCCTCGCCGACCAGCCGGTGTGCGCCCACCTCGGGTGGCGAACGCCTAAGCGTTGCGGCCTTGGTCAGAGCGAACCCGAACAGGAGCGTGAGGGTGCCGGCAATCGCGACCGCGACCGGTAGCGACACCTGGTAGGCCTCGCCGGCCGGGTCGAAGAGCAGCAAAGAGCCGATCACGAACGTGACCGCACCCGCCACGGTGAGGGCGCCATGCGACACGATGAACGTCTCCGCGACGAAGAACCCGGCAGCGAGCAGCATCAACAGCAGGCCGGCGGCCGAGACGGGCAGCACCTGGAGCCCGTACAGGCCGACGATCAGCGAGATCGCGCCGACCGTCCCGGGGAAGATCAGTCCGGGGTTCCAGAGCTCCACGACGATCCCGATCAACCCGATCGAGAGCATCAACGCGATGATGTTCGGATCGATCAGGAGATCGAGGATCGACTTCCAGGCCGACATCTTGATCCGCTTCACGTCGGTCGTGCCTCCGAGGTTCAGCACGAGTCCTTTCGGCTCGACCCTGTCCCCACGGATCTGGCGGAAGAGATCCCCGTAGTCGGTCGCGACGACGTCGACCGCGTTCCGCCGCAGCGCCTCGCGCGCGCCGAGGTTGGTGGCCTTCGTGACCATCTCGCGGGCGACGGCGACGTTGCGCCCGTGCTCCCGTGCGAGCTCGCCGATGTAGGCGGCGGCGTCGTTGACGACCTTGCGGTGCAGATCCTTGGAGATGTCCTCGCCGCCGACCGAGATCGGAGTCGAGGAGCCGATGTTCGTCTGTGGCGCCATCGCGAGCACGTCGGCGGCCATGCCGATCACGGCTCCCGCGGAATCTGCGCTCGCGCCTGCCGGCGCCACGTAGACGATGACCGGCACTCTGGCCGCCAGGATCCCCTTCACGATCGCTCGCATCGACGAGCCGAGACCGCCGGGCGTGTCCATCTCGATCACGACTGCCGCGTACCCCCCGTCCTCGGCCTGACGGATGGCGTCGAGCAGGTAGTCCTGCGTCACCGGGTTGACGTCGTTCTCGAACTCGGCCACGAGGACGCGGCCGGATGGGCCCGCAGCGGCCGGCGCCGCCAGCGCCAGGGCCGAGGCGAGCGCAACCAGAAAGAGGAGTGCTCCCCGCGCCAAACTCGTAAGGATTCTATCAATGCAGGGGGTTTTCCCTTGCGGGCGAAGGGTGCTGGTGCCACGGTCAGGTGGCAGCCGCATGAGAATTCTCCGACTTTCGATCCTGCTCGCCCTCGCGTTTCCGGCCGCCGGGCTGGCGCAGGGCGCGACGATCGTGACCCGCAACGTCCCGTTGGGCAACGAGCGCGTGCCGGCGTCGTCAGCCGCGCAGGCCCGCTTCAACCTCGTCGGGCTGCACTGGCGCGGGCCCGGCTCGGTGCGGTTCCGCACCCGTTCGCTGGCGGGCGGCTGGAGCGCCTGGGAGGCTGCCGCGCCTGAGGCGGAGGACCAGCCGGATGCGGGTACCGGGGAGCGCTCCCGGACGGAAGGCTGGAGACTCGGAAATCCGTGGTGGGTCGGTCCGTCGAACCGGATCGAGTACCGCCTGCGCGGCAAGGTGACGAAGCTACGCGCCTACTTCGTCTGGAGCCCGGCCGCGGGCGTGCCGGCGCGTACGCTCCAGAAAGCCGGCGCTCCCGCGATCGTTCCGCGGAGCGGTTGGAACGCCGACGAAAAGATCAGGCGTGCCAGCCCGTCCTTCGCGCCGGTCTTGCGGCTGGCGCTCGTCCATCACACCGCCGGCGCGAACGGCTACACCGCGGCCCAGTCGCCTGCGATCGTCCGGGCGATCGAGCTCTACCACGTGCAGGGGAATGGCTGGAACGACATCGGCTACAACTTCCTCGTCGACCGGTTCGGCCAGGTCTTCGAGGGCCGCTACGGCGGCATCGAGCGGAACGTGGTCGGCGCCCACGCCGAGGGGTTCAACACCGGCTCGGTTGGCGTGGCGGTGCTCGGGGAGTACGGCTCGCTGCCGGTGGCGCAGAAGGCTCGCGACGCCCTTGCGGCACTGCTCGCCTGGCGGCTCGACGTCGCGCACATCGACCCGGCGACGACGCTGTCGTTCCTCTCGGGCGGCAACGCGCGCTTCCCGGCCGGGCTGCCAGTCTTCCTGCGCACGGTCTCCGGACATCGCGACACCGGCTTCACCGACTGCCCGGGCAACGCGCTCTACGGCATCCTCAACGATCTTACTGGCGACGTCGCCAGACGTGGGCTCCCGAAGCTCTACGCGCCGGTCGTCACCGGGACTGTTCCGGGCCTCGTTCGCTTCAAGGCCCGGTTGTCGTCGGCTCTGCCCTGGACGGTGGACGTCTACGACGCGACCGGCCTCGCGGTGGGCTCGTATTCCGGCCTCGGGCCCACCGTCGACTGGATTTGGGACGGGACGCCCTTCCCCGCGGGCAAGTACTCCTACGCGATCAGGTCGGACGAGACCCTCACGCCGGCGCTCGGGACGATTGGCGGCCCCGGCGGCGTCGAGACGCTGTCGGTGGCCGGCCTCGCAGCCGACCCGGAGACGGTCTCGCCCAACGACGACGGGGTCGCGGACGAGACGACGATCACGTACACGCTGAACGCGCCGGCCAACGTCACCGTGAACCTGCTCGACGACCTGGGCGTCGAGGTGGCAACGGTTGCCGCGAAGGCATGGAAGCGGGCGGGCGAGCACGCGGTGACCTTTGACCCGGTCCTGCTGCCGGACGGGATCTTCCACATCGGGCTGTCCGCGACCGCCACGGGCGGCAGGCAGGTGACCGCGACGACCCAACTTGCCGTCAGTCGCACGCTCGGCGGCGTCAGCGCCGCGCGGCTCGCCTTCTCTCCGAATGCCGACGGCCACGCCGATCGGATCGCCTTCCGCTTCGAGCTCACCGGCCCAGCCGAGGTGCGGCTGCGCATCCTCAAGAACGGCAAGTGGGTCGCGACGCCGTTCAAGGGACCGCTCGAGGCGGGCGCCCGGCAGGTCGAGTGGGACGGCGTCAAGCGCATCGGCCGGCTTCTCGACGGCGCCTATGACGCTGTGGTGGAAGCGACGGACGCGTTTGCGACCACGACGGTGGCGGTGCCGTTCACGGCGGATACGCGGCAACCCAGGATCAGGATCGTGCAGCGCTACCCGCTCAGGGTCTGGGTGAGCGAGCCGGCACGATTGACTCTCCGCTTCGGCGCCCGCAGCCTCGTGCACGAGGCGCTAGTGGCCGGTGAAGCGCGCGTTCCGAATACGCCGAAGCTCGGGCTCGTGCGTGCGGTCGCCTGGGACGCTGCCGGCAACGCCAGCATCCCGGCTTCGAAGCGCTGACCGGGGGCCGGTGGCTCTAGACTCGGCGGGTGCAACCGCAACGCTTTCGATCGCGTCCAATCGGGCGGGCCCTGCGGCCCGACCCGCCGATCGTCCACGAGAGGTTGAGTGATCCGATCCTGGTGAAGCGAGCAAAAGACGGCGACGCCCGCGCGCTCGGCGCGTTGTGCGAACGGCACGCTCCGAAGGTTGAGCGGCTGGCGCACCACTTGCTCCGCGACCGGGAGGACGCACGCGACGCGGCCCAGGATGCGCTCGCGAGGCTGTGCGTCAAGCTGCCGCAGTTTCGGGGCGAGTCGTCGTTTTCGACCTGGCTGCACCGTTTGACGGTGAACGCATGCCGGGACGTTGCGCAGCGGCAGCTGGCCCGGCGTTGCGAGCCGCTGCACGAGGACCGACGCGAGGCGCGCGACGGAGACCCCGCCCGCGCTGCCGAGGCATCCGAGCTCCGCGCCGAGCTCGGCGTGTGCCTGGCCCAGATCGCGCCGGCACAGGCGAAGGTGGTCGTGCTCAAGGATGCGTTCGACTTCAGCTTCGAGGAGATCGCCGGCGCCGAGGGGATGCCCGTCGGCACGGCCAAGTGCTACGCACACCGCGGCCGCAACGGGCTCCGGGAGCGGCTCTCCGCATGAAGCTCCCCCTCGACAAGGCGGCGATCGAGGAGATCCTGCCGCACCGCGACCCTTTCCTCCTCCTCGACGAGGTGATCGAGCTCGAGCCTAACGTGCGCGTCGTCGCGCGCAAGCTCGTCACCGAGGCGGACTGTGCCGGCCACTTTCCCGGCAACCCGATCATGCCAGGCGTGAAGATGGTCGAGGCGCTCGCACAGGCCGGCGCCGTCGCCGTGCTCAGCCTGGAGGAGAACCGCGGTCGCATCGCGCTTTTCGCCGGCATCGACGACGTTCGCTTCAAGCGCGTCGTGCGGCCGGGCGACCGGCTGACGCTCGAGTGCAACCTCGAGACCGTCCGGGGCCCGATCGGCCGCGGAAAAGTGCGGGCGACGGTTGACGGTGAGCTCGCGGTTCGGGGCACTCTGACGTTCGCGGTGGATCAGTCCTCGTGATCGGGTCCGCCAACGGCGCCCGCGTCGGGATCACCGGCCTCGGCGTGTACGTGCCCGAACGGGTCTTCACGAACCAGGATCTCGAGCAGTTCGTGGACACGACGGACGAGTGGATCGTCGAACGCACCGGGATCCGTGAGCGCCGGTTCGCGACCGAGGAGCAGGCGCTCACCGACATCGCTATGCCGGCGGCGGTCGCGGCCCTCGCCGATGCGGGCGCCGAGGCGTCTTCGATCGACCTGATCATCGTCGCGACCGTGACGCCGGACATGATGTTCCCGACGAGCTCGGCGCTGCTCGCGGACTCGCTCGGCATGCCGGACGCGGCTGCCTACGACCTGCTCGCCGGGTGCACCGGCTTCATGTATGCGCTCGCGCAGGCGTACGGCATGGTCGCGTCAGGCCTCTCCAAGCGGGCGCTCGTGATCGGCGGTGACGTGCTCTCGAAGATCCTCGACTGGACCGACCGCTCCACGCTGGTGCTCTTCGGCGACGGAGCCGGCGCAGTGGTCGTCGAGCGCGTCGACGAGGGCGGGTTTCTTGGCTTCGAGCTCGGTGCGGACGGCGGTGGTGGCGAGAACCTGTGGCTGCCGGGCAGCGGGTCGCGACATTTCGAGGACGCAGACAAGCTCGTGAAGATGAACGGCCGGGAGGTGTTCAAGTTCGCGACTCGGGTGATGGTCAGCTCGGCGGAGAAGATCCTGGCCGAGTGCGGGAAGTCCGTGGACGACATCGACGTGTACGTCCCGCACCAGGCGAACAAGCGGATCATCGACCACGCTGCCGGCAAGCTGGGCATCCCGGCGGAAAAGGTCGTCGTCAACGTCGACCGCTATGGCAACACGTCCTCGGGCTCGATTCCGCTCGCGCTTGCCGATGCCGCTGCAGACGGCAGGCTCCGCGAGGGAGAATTGGTGCTGATGACCGGAATGGGCGCGGGCCTCACCTGGGGGTCGGCCCTGATCGAGTGGACAGGCAGTTCAACGAAGACAGAGAGGAAAGCAGCGTGAGCAAGATCGCCTTCATGTTCCCCGGTCAGGGCTCCTACGAGGCTGGGATGGGCCACGACATCGCCGAAGCCGTGCCGGAGGCAATGGCCGTGTACGAAGCCGGCAGCGAGGCCTCCGGTCTCGACCTCAAGCAGGTTTGCTTCCACGGCCCGGTCGAGGACCTGCTCGACACGAGGCTGCAGCAGCCCGCGCTCGTCGCGACGAGCCTCGCCATCAACCAGGCAATCCGATCGCGCGGGATCGTGCCCGACTTCGTCGTCGGACACTCGGTCGGCGAGTTCGCCGCGCTCGGCGCCGCCGAGGCGCTCAGTGCCGCCGACGCGATCGGGCTCGTGCGCGAGCGCGGGATCGCCATGGCCGAGGCGGCGCAGGCGCGTCCCGGTTCGATGGCCGCGATCCTGGGGCTCGCCGACGAGGTAGTCGAGGGGCTCTGTCGCAAGATCGCGAACGTCTGGCCCGCGAACTACAACTGCCCCGGACAGATCGTCGTCTCGGGGGAGGACGACGCGGTCGGCGAGTGCTGCACCGAGGCGGAGGAAGCAGGAGCTCGGCGTGCCATCCGCCTGCGAGTCTCGGGCGCCTTCCACTCGCCGCTCGTGGCGCGGGCGGCCGACAAGCTTCGGCCGGCCGTCGACCGGATCCACTTCGCCGATCCGCGAACGGCATTCATGTCGACGGTGACGGCGAAGCTCGAGGATGCCGGGCGTTATCGCGAGCTCCTGATCGAGCAGCTGACGGCGCCCGTCAAGTTCACGCAGGCAGCCCGCGAGCTGATCGGCAAGGGCGTGACGACATTCGTCGAGGTCGGCCCCGGCGACGTGCTCAGCGGTTTACTGAAGAGGATCGACAGGAGCGTGCGAACCGTCTCCGTCAGCAACATGCAGGAGTTGCGCGAGCTGGAGGAAACGCTTGCCTAACGGCTCCTTCGCGTCACTCGAAGGAAAGTCTGCCCTCGTCACCGGGGCCTCGCGCGGGATCGGCCGGGCGATTGCCACCGAGCTAGCCGCCGCCGGCGCGAGCGTCGTTGTCGGCTATCGCTCCGGCCAGAAGGAGGCCGAGGGGCTCGCCGCCGAGATCGGTGGGCGCGCGATCCAGGCGGACGTCTCGAGCGCGGACGACGCGCGACGCCTGGTCGAGGAGGCGGGCGACCTCGACATCCTCGTCAACAACGCAGGGCTCACTCGCGACGGCCTGCTCGCGCGGATGTCAGACGACGACTGGCGGACCGTCCTCGACACCAACCTCTCGTCCGTCTTCTACACCTGCCGCGCCGTGACGCGGCCGATGATGAAGAAGCGCGCCGGCACGATCGTCAACATCTCGTCGATCGTCGGCGTGCACGGCAACTGGGGCCAGACGAACTACGCGGCCTCGAAGGCGGGGATCATCGGCTTCACGAAGTCGCTGGCGCGGGAGCTCGGCTCACGCAACGTGCGCGCCAACGTCGTCGCGCCCGGCTATGTGAAGACGCAGCTCACCGACGTCCTGCCCGGGGAGGCGACCGAAGCGATGCTGAAGAACACGCCCCTCGGCAGGCTGGGGGAACCGGAAGACATTGCCGGAGCGGTACGCTTCCTCTGCTCGGACGCGGCTTCGTTTATCACGGGCGAGGTACTGCTCGTCGACGGCGGACTGGGGATGTAGTGACGGAACAGAACGGAAGACGGCGCGTGGTCGTGACCGGGATCGGCATGGTCTCCCCGCTCGGGAACGACGTGGAGACATCCTGGGACAACCTGATCGCAGGCGAGTCGGGAGCGGCCGAGATCACGCAGTTCGACGCGAGCGATTTCCCGGTCCACTTCGCGTGCGAGCTGAAGGACTTCGAGCCGACGACGTGGATCGAGCACAAGCAGGCGCGGCGCATGGACCGGTTTTCGCAGATGATCGTCGCCGCCGCGCGCCAGGCCGAAGCCGACTCGGGCATCGACATCGCGAAGGAGCCGGACCGAATCGGCGCGTCGATCGCGACCGGCATCGGCGGTCTCGGCGCCTTCCAGGACTGCTACCAGACGCTGATCGACCGCGGCCCCGATCGGGTCAATCCGTTCTCGATCACCGCAATCATCCCGAACATGGGCGCCGGCTGGGTCTCGATGGAGCTCGGTACCCGCGGCCCGCTCTCGTCGCAGTGCACGGCCTGCGCGGCCTCGAACATGGCGATCGGGGAAGGCGCGGACGCGATCCGGCTCGGCCGCGCCGACGCGATGATCTGCGGTGGCACGGAGGCCGGGATCACGCGCGTCGGCATCGCGGGCTTCGGTGCGATGCGCGCTCTCTCTCGGCGCAACGACGAACCGAAGCGCGCCTCGCGTCCGTTCGACGCCGGTCGTGACGGCTTCGTCATGGGCGAGGCCGGTGGCGCCGTCGTGATCGAGGCGTACGAGCGTGCGAAGGCACGCGGAGCCAAGATCTACGCCGAGCTGATCGGGTACGGCGTCTCGTCGGATGCGAACCACGTCACCGAGCCCGACCCGAACGGGACGAACCCGGCTCGCGCGATGCAGATGGCCTTCGGCGATGCGGGCATCGACCCGTCCGAGATCGGCTACATCAACGCGCACGGCACCTCGACGCCCCTCGGCGACGCGTCCGAGACCAGGGTGATCAAGCTCGCGGTCGGTGAGGAGAATGCCTACAAGATCCCGGTCTCCTCGACGAAGGGGGCCACCGGCCACTGCCTCGGCGCGGCGGGCGCGGTCGAGGCGATCTTCACCATCCTCGCGACGCAACGCGGCGTCCTGCCGCCGACGATCAACTACGAGGTCGAGGATCCCTCCTGCGATCTCGACTACATCCCGAACGAGGCGCGGCAGTCGGAGATCAGCATCGGCGTCTCCAACTCGTTCGGCTTCGGCGGCCACAACGCCTGCATCGTCTTCCGCAAGCTCGACGAGTAATCACAGGCGCAGCTCGAGCAGGACGACGTCGCGCCACTCGCCGTCGAGCTCCCCGATCCGCTCGCGGACGCCGACCTCCCGGAAGCCGAGCGACCGGTGCAGCGCCAGGCTCGCCCCGTTCTCCGTGAAGACCCCCGCCTGGAGAGTCCAGAGCCCACCCGCGCGGGCGCTCTCGATCAGCCTCGCGAGCAACGCCCGGCCGACGCCACGGCCGCGGGTCCGCTCGGCGACGTAGACGCTCTCCTCGCCGACGCCGCGGTAGACGTCGCGGCTCGAGTACGGCACGACCGCGATCCAGCCGGCGACCCCGCCGTCGAGCTCTGCGACGAAGCGGTGGTCGCGCAGGTGCCGCGCGTTCCAGTCCTGCCACGACGGCACTGCCGTCTCCAAGGTTGCGTCGCCCGTCGCGATGCCCTCGGCGAAGATTGCCGCGACCGCCGGCCAGTCGGCGGCAACGAGAGGACGGACCTCGATCACAGCCCGATAGTAAGCTCGGACGAATGTCTCGCTGGGCGACCTTCGACTGCTACGGCACGCTTGTCGACTGGAACGCCGGCATCCGAGGCGTGCTCGAGGACCTCTTCGGGGCCGAGCGAGGCCCGGAGCTGCTGGCCCGGTACCACCGGCTCGAGCCCGAGGTGCAGGCGGAGGCCTACCGGAGCTACGCCGAGGTGCTCACGCTGACGCTCGAGCGGCTCGCGCACGAGAACGACCTGTCGATTCCCGAAGGCGAGTCCGGCGTCCTCGCCCGGTCGCTGCCGGAGTGGCCCGTCTTCCGCGAGGTGCCGGCAGCGCTGACCGAGCTGCGCCGCCGTGGCTGGCAGCTCGCGATCCTCTCGAACACCGATCGCGCTCTGATCGTCGAGTCCGAGAAGTCGATCGGCGTCTCCGTCGACCTGGTGATCACCGCCGAGGATGTGGGCTCGTACAAGCCCGCGCACGGGCACTGGAGCCGCTTCTTCGAGACGACGACAGCCGACCGCGAGCACCACGTGCACGTGGCCGCGAGCCTGTTCCACGACGTCGCGCCCGGCCGCGAGCTCGAGCTCACCACTGTCTGGATCAACCGGCTCGGCGAGGAGGCCGATCCCGAGCCTGACCGGGAGCTTCCGGATCTCTCGTCGCTGCCGGACACGCTCGACGAGCTCGTGCCCCCGGCGTGAACGTCCGCTCTCCCCGGCCCGGGGATCTCGAGGCCGTGCTCGAGGTGCTTCGCGCGGCGGATGCAGCGGTTGCCGGCGACTCGGACTGGACGGCCTCGGATCTCGCCGCGGAATGGAAGCGGCTCGACGTCGCGCGCGACGCCTGGGTGCTCGAGCTCGACGGCCGCATCGTCGGCTACGCCAGCTTCGAGGCCAGGGGAGGGCGCCTGGGCGCCGACGGCTACGTCCATCCCGCCTTTCACGGCCAGGGGATCGGCGCGGAGATCCTGCGGCTGACCGAAGACCGGGCACGAGCGGTGGCAAGCGAGGTTCCGGCGGGCGAGCGGGTCTACATCCACAACGCGACCCTGAACGGGGACGACTGCACGGTCCGGTTCTACCGCGACCGCGGCTACGAGCCCGTCCGCGGCTTCCGCGGCATGCTGATCGACCTCGAAGCCGAGCCCGAGGTGCCGCAGGTTCCAGGAATCGAGATTCGGCCCTACCGGCACCCGGACGAGGCACGCACCGTGTACGACGTCCACCAGGAGGCTTTCACCTCGCACTGGGAGTTCCGGCCGACGTCGTGGGAGGAGTGGCGAGAGCGTCGTTTCGACCGGGAGACGTTCGATCCGTCGCTCTGGTGGTGCGGGATGGACGGCGAGAGGATTGCCGGGATCGCCTTCTGCGAGGTGAAGCGCGACCCGGACCAGGGCTGGGTCGACGTGCTCGGCGTCGTGCCCGACTACCGGCGCCGCGGGATCGCGGAAGCGCTGCTGAAGACGGCGTTCGCGGAGTTCTGGCGTCGCGGCGAGCCGAGGGTCGGGCTCGGCGTCGACGCGGAGAGCCCCACGGGCGCCACGCGGGTCTACGAGCGGGCCGGGATGCGCACGCTCTGGCACGCCACCGTCTACGAGAAAGAGCTGCGCGCCGCATGAGCCGCCTCCGGGCCCGCTGTCCCGATTGCCGGACGCTGACCGCCGTCGCGATCGGACCGGACTACCAGTGCCACTCGTGCGGGCGCGAGTTCTGCGCCGGCCTCGTGCGGGTCCCGCGCGCCTGGGGCGCCGGCGGCGAAACCATGGCCGAGGCGGCCTTCCACGAGCTGCCCTATCCGGAGGCAAGCGTGATCGAGGCCGACACGCTCGCGGAGCAGACGCTGATGCTCGCGTCGGAGCTGCCAGACCGCCCGATCGTCCTCGGCGGCTGTTGCTGCTCACATGTCGGCGCGATCGAAGCGCTCTCGGCCGGCGAGGAGTGCCTGGCCGTCGTCTGGATCGACGCTCACGGCGACCTGAACACGCCCGCCACCTCACCGTCCGGCAACGCCTGGGGCATGCCGCTGCGGATGGTGCTGGACGACGGCGCCGTGCTCGCCAAGCACGTCGCGCTGATCGGCGCCCGCAACCTCGATCCGCCCGAAGTGGAGTTCATCGAAGCGAGCGGCATCCGGACCGGCGACGCCGCCGTCGAGCAGGCGCTTCGAGGAGCTGACGCCGTCTACGTCGCGCTCGACTGCGACTCGGTCGAGCCGGGGGAGCTCGCGGTCTTCATGCCGGAGCCGGATGGCTTGAGCCTGGACGAGCTCGAAGCGCTGCTGCGGGACGTCGCCTCGCGCGTCCGGATCGCCGGCCTCGGCTTCACCGGTCTCGTGCGCGACCCGGCGAACGAGCCCAAGCTGGCGCAGCTCGCGACGGCTCTGGGCTTGTAACCCTGACCCGGAAGGTCGGGTCTAAGATCACACGATGGCCGACGCGAAAATCGACGTCTCGATCGAGCACAAGCAAGCTCCCGAGCCTCCGCCGAAGAAACACCCGAATACGTGCCCGAGCTGCGGCTCGCACTACCGGGACGACGAGCTGGCCGCGAATCTTCGCGTGTGCACCCAGTGCGGCCACCACTTTCCGGTCCAGGCACACGAGCGGATCGCGCAGCTCGCCGATCCGGGCAGCTTCGTCGAAGAGGCCGCCGAGCTCCGCTCGGCCGACCCGCTCGGCTTCTTCGATCTCCGCGCCTACAACGAACGGTTGGCGGAGGCGGAGGTCACGACCGGGCTGGGCGACGCGCTGGTCATCGGCAACGCCACGATCGACGAGCAGCCGTGTGAGCTCGCGGTGATGGACTTCTCGTTCATGGGCGGCTCCATGGGATCGGTCACGGGCGAGAAGTTCGCGCGTGCCTGCGAGAGCGCCGGGGCGGCCGGCGTGCCGCTCATCTCCATCTCGGCCTCCGGAGGCGCGCGGATGCAGGAAGGGATTCTGGCGCTGATGCAGCTGCCGAAGACGGTCGTCGCGGTCGAGGAGCTGCACGAGGCAGGCTCCGCGCTGATCTCGGTGATGGCCCATCCGACGACCGGCGGCCTGCTCGCGAGCTTTGCGAGCCTCGGCGACGTCGTCCTTGCCGAGCCGGGAGCGCTGATGTCGTTCGCAGGTCCGCGCGTCGTCGCGCAGACGACGCGCGAGAAGCTCCCGGACGACTTCGGGCTCGCGGAGTCGAACCTTCGCTTCGGCCACCTGGACGCGATCGTGCCGCGGCCCGAGCTGCGGTCGACGCTCGCAAAGCTGCTCCGGCTGTTCGGAGCGGAGTAGGGTGCCCCGTGATGCTGAAATCAGGCTGCGTGACCGTTTGAGCAAGCTGGGCGGGCTCGATCTGCTGCGCGGAGCGCGTCTCTCGGGAGAGCTCGAGCGGCTTCAGCATCAGCTCGACAGGATCGAGGCCGAGCCGACCGACGAGGAGATCTGGAACAAGGTCGAGCTCGCCCGCCACGAGGATCGGCCCTACACGCTCGACTACGTCGAGCGCCTGCTCGAGGACTGGTTCGAGCTGCACGGCGACCGTGGTCGCGCCGACGATCAGGCTCTCGTCGCCGGACTCGGCAAGCTCGAGGGCCGGACCGTCGCTTTGATCGGACACCAGAAGGGTCGCGACATCAAGGAGCGGACGAAGCGAAACTTCGGCATGGCCTATCCGGAGGGCTATCGCAAGGCGATGCGGGTGATGGCGCTCGCCGAGCAGCACCGGTTCCCGCTCGTGACGCTCGTGGACACGCCTGGCGCCTACCCCGGGATCGCTGCCGAGCAGCACGGTCAGGGCGGCGCCATCGCACGCTCGCAGGCCGTGATGGCACGCCTCGGCGTCCCCACCGTCTCGTGCATCATCGGCGAAGGCGGCTCCGGCGGCGCCGTCGCGATCGCCCTGGCCGACACGGTGTTGATGCAGGAGAACGCGATCTACTCGGTGATCTCGCCCGAGGGCTGCGCGGCGATCCTCTGGCGGGACGCCGGCGAGAAGCGCAAGGCCGCTGCCGCCTTCAAGCCCGACGCCACCCACTGTCTCGAGCTCGGCGTGATCGACGGAATCGTTCCCGAGCCGCCCGGCGGCGCGCACGAGAGCCCGGATGAGGCCGCGCGGCTGCTCGGCGCAGCGATCGGGGATGCGCTGGAGGATCTGGACGGCATTCCGCCGAAGGAGTTACGAGCCCGCCGGCGGGCGAAGTTCCGCGCCATGGGCGTGCTTGCCTGAGCGCAGTTCCAGTTGGCAGGGGTGATTTTCCACACCTTCCACAGGCTTTTCCCCTGCTCTGAATATCTGCTGAAACCTACTTTCATACAGATTGAGGCCGGCACGCGCCGACCTCGACCGGGCTCCTGCGCGGGGAGGACTCTGCCGTGGCCTCGCTGAAGGATTACGAGCACAAGCGCACCCGCGGGCAGACGCCTGAGCCTTTCGGGAAGGGTCGACGAGGCAAGGCGCCGACCTTCGTGGTCCAGCGGCACGATGCCCGCCGGCTGCACTACGACTTTCGGCTCGAGCGCGACGGGGTGCTTGCGAGCTGGGCCGTGCCGAAGGGCGTCCCGCTCGAGCCCGGCACGCAGCATCTCGCCGTCCACGTCGAGGACCATCCGCTCTCGTACGGCAGCTTCGAAGGCGAGATCCCGGCCGGCAACTACGGGGCGGGAACCGTGGAGATCTGGGACCGCGGCACGTACGAGCTGGTCGAGGAGAAGCCGAACGGAGGGCTCACCGTGCACCTGCACGGCGAGCGGCTGGAGGGCGTCTGGACGCTCGTGCCGGCGAAGCTCGGCGGCGATCCGAAGAACTGGCTGCTCGTCAGGAAGAAGGAGGACGTGCCTCCCGCGAAGCGCCGCGGCTACGCACCGATGCTGGCGACGATCGCCGCCGATGTGCCGACCGGCGAGGGCTGGCTCTACGAAGTGAAGTGGGACGGCTTCCGAGCGGTCGCGACGATCCGGGGCGGCGACGTCGATCTGCGCAGCCGAAACGACAAGTCGTTCGTGGATCGCTTTCCGACCGTCGTCCGCACGCTCGAGGGCGCGCTCCGGACGCCGGACTGCGTGCTCGACGGAGAGGTGGTGGCGGTCGGCGAGGACGGCCGCGCGACGTTCTCCGCGATGCAACAGGGGAAGGAAGGCACCACCTATCTCTACGTCGCGTTCGACCTGCTCGAACTGGAGGGAACACCGCTGATCGATCTGCCGCTGGCCGAGCGGCGAGAGCGGCTGGCGGAGATCGTCGACAAGCGCCAGCGGGGCATCCAGATCTCCGAGGCATTCGATGACGGTCGGGCGCTGTACGACGCCGCCCAGCAGCAGCGCTTCGAGGGGATCATGGCCAAGCGGGCCGACTCCCGCTACGAGCCGGGGAGACGCTCGCGCAGTTGGCTGAAGATCAAGACACAGGGACGGCAGGAGCTCGTGGTCACGGGCTACACGAAGGGGCAGGGCCGCCGCGCCGCCGCGTTCGGCGCGCTCGTCCTCGGCGTGCACGAGAACGGCGTGCTTCGCTGGGCGGGGAACGTCGGTACCGGCTTCGGCGACGCGGAGATGAAGCGACTGCTCGCCCGCCTGAAGCCGCTCCGAAGCGACGCCGCGCCCTTCGCCGAGGTGCCGAAGATGCCGAAGGTTCGGAAGGGCGACGTCGTCTGGGTCGAGCCGGAGCTCGTGGCCGAGGTGCGTTTCGCCGAGTGGACGCACGACGGCAGACTGCGGGCGCCGGTGTACCAGGGACTGCGCGAGGACAAGGAGGCGGACGAGGTGCAGCGCGAGCGACCGACGATCGAGCCGGAGATCACGAAGGGCAAGCGCGTCCTGAAGCTGTCCAACCTGGACAAGCCGTTCTGGCCGGACGAGGGGATCACCAAGGGCGACCTGCTCGCGTACTACCGCGACATCGCGCCGGTGCTCGTGCCGCACCTTAAGGACAGGCCGTTCACGATGAAGCGCTACCCGGACGGCTGGCAGGGTAAGTTCTTCTTCCAGAAGGACGCGCCTAAGCACATGCCGGACTGGATCCCGACCGCGCAGTTCGAGGCGTCCACGCGGGACAAGCCACCCAGGCGCCGGCTGATCGATTTTCCGCTCGTCAACGACGAGCTCGCCCTGCTCTGGATGGTGAACATGGGCTGCATCGACCTGAACACGTGGTATTCGCGGGTGGACAAGCCCTCTCGGCCCGACTTCGTCCTCTTCGACCTCGATCCGTCGCCAGACGTCGGCTTCCCGGAGGCGATCCGCGTCGCGCTCCTGATCAAGCAGACGCTCGACCTGCTCGAGCTCGAGTCACACGCCAAGACGAGCGGCTCCGAGGGGATCCACATCCTCGTGCCGATCGCGCGGCGCCACACGTTCACCGAGACGCGTGAGTTCTCCGAGATCATCGCCGGCGCGATCGCTCGCGCTCATCCAGGCTTGGCGACGACCGAGTGGACGAAGGCCAAGCGGCGCGGCGTCCTGATCGACACGAACCAGAATGGAGAGGGGAAGACGATCGCGTCTGCCTACTCCGTGCGGCCGAAGCCGGGTGCTCCGGTCTCGACGCCGCTGCGCTGGGACGAGGTGAACGAGTCGCTCGACCCGGCCGCGTTCACGATGGACGCGGTGCTGGAGCGGGTGGCCCGGGAGGGCGACCTGTTCGAAGGCGTGCGCTCGTCGAAGCAGTCGCTGAGCGCGGCGCTGAAGTCGCTGCGCTAGCCGGCGCCGAAGAGCGGTAAGCACGGCTCCATTCCGTCGACGAGCACTTCGAAGGAGGCGCCGGCCCAGTCCACCCGGTCGAGTCGCACGTGTAGGTGCGGCTGCGGAGTCCCTCGCGGGCTCAGCGTGTCCTGGCCCGTAGTGCGGTAGCCGAGCTTCTCCGAGACACGGCGTGACGCCGCGTTGGCCTCGAAGACCGCCGATGTGACGGCCTCGGCACGGAGGTGCCAGAACGCGAGCTCGATGACGGCCGTTCGCATCTCGGTGCCGATTCCGCGGCCCTGGTGCGCGCGTCCGACCCACGAACCGGATCCGACGACACGGTCGCGGGCGAAGTGTTCCGCTCCGATGCCCTGCGTCCCCACGAGGCGGCCGTCCGTCCAGGTCCCGAGCTCCAACGTCCAGCACTCCTTGCTCCACCCTTGGCGTAGCGAGTGGTGATGGGCGAGGAAGGCCTCCTGCGTCAGCTCGTCAGTCCACGCGACGGCGAACGGCATCTCCTCGGGAGGATGAATCCCAGCGGCGGCGAGCTCGTACAGCTCGACGAGCTCCGCCTCGGTCGGGAGCCGCAACTCGAGTCGCGGCGTCCGCACTCGCAGGCCGTAGAGCGGCTCGAGATTCACTCGCCGAGTCGGCGCGGGTGGCCGAGCAGCGAGAGCTCTGCGATGTCCCGGCGGAAGAAGAGCGACGTCGTCCAGTCGACAACGACCCGGAGCTTGCGCGAGAGCAGCGGCAGCTGGAAGAGGTGATAGCTGCGGGTGACGAACCAGCCGGGGAAGCCGCGCAGGCGGACACCCATCACGTCCGCGATCCCCTTGTAGCGGCCGAGCGTCGCCACCTGGCCGAGCATGCGGTAGGCGTAGGGCTGCGGGGAGCCACTGAGGTTCTTCGCCAGCCGGCGTGCCTGGCGGAGGGCGTGCTGGCAGGTGGGCGGGTCGACGTGCTCGGGCGTCGCGCCGTTCGGGACCGCGGCGCAGTCGCCGAGCGCCCATACCCGCTCGCGGCCCTCGACTCGCAGCAACGAATCGACGCGGACGCGGCCTCGCCCGTCCAGCGGCAAGCCGAGCTGGCCAAGCAGCGGGTGGGCGCGGACGCCGGCCGTCCAGACGAGCGTGTTCGTCGGGATGCGCTCGCCGTCGGAGAGCGTCGCTTCCTCGGCGTCGAGCGACATCAGGGTCGTCGAGGTCCTGATGTCCACGCCGCGGCGGGCGAGCTCCCGGGCCGCGTATTCGCCGAGGCGCGTCGGGATCTCCGCCAGGATCTTGGGAGCCGCGTCGACGAGCACCCAGCGCTGCGTGGCGTTGTGCAGCCGCGGGTACCAGCGAAGCGCGTCCTTGACGAGGTCGGAGAGCTCCGCGAGCGCCTCGACGCCCGCGTAGCCGGCTCCGACGAAGACGAAGGTGAGGTGCGCGGCCGTACTTTCCTGGCCGAGCTCGGCGTCGGCTGCCTCCAGCTCTCGCAGCACGTGGTTGCGGAGATGGATCGCGTCGGCGAGATCCTTGAAGCCGAGCCCGTGCTCGGCGAGCCCGGGTACGGGCAGTGTCCGGGCGACCGCGCCGAGCGCGATCACGAGCTCGTCGTAACCGACCTCGTCGGTGCCGCCGTCCGGCCGCTCGATGGCTGCGAGCCGCTGCTCCTCGTCGATCGCCGTGACGCGAGCAAGCAGCAGCTCCGCGTGCGGGCACATCTGCCGCAGCGGGACGACCACGTGGCGCGGCTCGAGCGTACCCGAGGCCGCCTCCGGGAGCATCGGGGTGTAGAGCATGAAGTTCTCCGGGCTGACGATCGTGGCGCCGTGCTTGCCGCGCAGTCGCGCGACGTATGCCCCGGCAAAGCCGCCGCCCACCACGAGCACTCCTCCACGCGCCTTCCGCATGGCGCGATTCTCTCAGCAACGGCCGCGGCGCCCGCGTCGGGTTGTCGTCAACGCGGACATCGTGGCGCTGTCGCTCGCTCCCGACGTGGACGAGCTCGTCTCGGCCGGCCTCGCCGACGCGAAGTGGAAGCTCGCCCGGCGGCCGAGCGCGTCTTCGCCTAGTCGCCCTCGTCGGCGCTGCGTTCGACGAGGGCGGCGAGCGAGGTCTCCTCGAGCACCGCGCGCATG
Source organism: Actinomycetes bacterium (assembly GCA_031371615.1). Lineage (GTDB taxonomy): Bacteria > Actinomycetota > Thermoleophilia > Gaiellales > Gaiellaceae > Gaiellasilicea. Next base: position 32,711 of record JANMJY010000076.1, read on the forward strand.
CTCGTGCGCAGCTCGATCCAGACGTCGCGCAGACCCGCGGCGGCGCCGGTGTAGGCAGTGTCCTCGGGCCGTGCACCGCGCACCGTCGCGATCGGCCCTTCGACCGCACGGATCACGTCCGCCAGACTGACCTCAGTAGGCGGCTTGGCCAGCCGGTAGCCGCCGTCGGCGCCTCGCTGGCTGGCGACGATCTCGGACCGGCGCAGCTCGAGCAGGATGTTCTCGAGGAACTTGAGCGGAATGCCCTGTGCGGTGGCGAGCTGCTCTGCCTTCACCTGATCCGGCGCCGCCGCAGCGAGTTCGGCGAGCGCGCGCAGCGCGTAGTCGACCTTGGCCGAGACCCGCATCGGGGCATTCTCTACGTCACGTCAGCGAGCCGCCGTTCGAGGAAGGCCCGGTCGGCGGCGTTCATCTCGAGCGCGAGCGCATCGCGGTAGGCCGCCGCGGCCTCGCCGGAACGGTCGAGCTGCCGGAGGAAGTCTGCGCGGGCCGCGTGCAGCAAGTGGTACCCGGGCAGGTCGATCCGCTCGAGCAGCTCCAATCCGCGCTCTGGGCCTTCGGCCATCGCAACCGCGACCGCGCGGTTCAGCGCCACGATCGGCGAGGGGGCGAACCGCTCCAGTTCCCCGTAGAGAGCGACGATCTGCGGCCAGTCCGTCTCGTCCTCGAGGTGGAGGGCGGCGATTGCCGCCTGCAGCTGATACGGCCCTGGCCGCCGGTGCGAAAGCGCGCGCTCGAGCACCCGCGTGCCTTCCTCGATTCGAGGCCGGCTCCAGCGGTCACGATCCTGGTCGGCCAGCAGCACGATCGACCCGTCGCCGGCCGTACGGGCCTCCCGGCGTGCGTCGTGCAGGAGCATCAGCGCCAGCAGCCCTAGCGCCTCGGCTTCGTCCGGCATCAGAACCGCGAGCAGCTTGGCCAGCCGGATCGCCTCGTCGCAGAGCTCGTCGCGAACCGCCTCGCGGCCGGCGCTCGAGGAGTAGCCCTCGTTGAAGACGAGGTAGAGGACCGCCAGCACGGAACGCAGCCGCTCTGGCAGCAGATGGTCGGGCGGTACGCGGAAGGGGATCCCGGCGCTCCGGATCTTCCGCTTCGCGCGGACGAGCCGTTGCGCCATCGCCGGCTCGGCGACGAGGAACGCGTGCGCGATCTCCGCCGTCGTCAGGCCGCCGACCTCTCGCAGCGTCAGCGCGACCCGAGACTCGGCGGCGAGCGCGGGATGGCAGCACGTGAAGACGAGGGCCAGGCGGTCATCCGGGATCGGGCTCACATCGTCCTCCTCGGCCGGCAGCGAATCGAGCCGAGCCAGCAGCTCTGCCTTGCGAGCGAACACCCGGTCGCGCCGGATCCGGTCGATCGCACGGTTGCGCGCTGTCGCGAGGATCCAGGCGGTGGGGTTGTCGGGTGTGCCGTCGCGGGGCCACCGCTCGAGCGCGGTCGCGAACGCGTCCTGCACCGCATCCTCGGCGAGCCCCAAGTCGCCGAGGACGCGGGTGAGAGCTGCGACGGCACGTCCCCAGTCCTCTCGAAAGACCGCCGCGACGGACGTCAATGCTCGATGACCGGCCTCAGCTCGACGGACGCTCTGAAGACGACCGGGATGCGGGCTGCGATTGCGATCGCCGCGTCGAGATCCTCGGCCTCGAGCTCGATGAGACCGCCGATCTGCTCCTTGGTCTCGGCGAAGGGGCCGTCGGTGACGATCGTCTCGCCGTCGCGGACACGGACGGTCTTCGACGTCCGCGGCGCGTCGAGCTCGGCGCTGAAGCCGAGCACGCCGGCAGGGCCGAGCTCGTTGAAGAGTGCTGCCCACTTCGGGATCTCGTTGGCGCGCACCGTCGCCGCCTCCTCGGGTGTCAGCTTCTCCCAGGCGGCGAACTCGTCGGCGTTGTTGGTCAGCAGCGCTGCGTACTTCACGACTGCTCACCGCCATCGACGTACACGGGTCGAACCTCGATCGCGCCGTGCCTCGCGGCCGGGATCTTCGCCGCCCACGTGCAGGCCTCGTCGATCGAGTCGCACTCGAAGACGTAGTAGCCGCCGAGAGCCTCCTTGAGCTCGACGAACGGACCGTCGGTGACGAGGGTCTCGTCCCCGCGCACGCGGACGGTCGTGGCGGTCGTGATCGAGTCGAGCTCGTTGCCGCCCTTCGTCACGTCTGCGCTCGACAGGGCCAGGTACTCACCCATCTCGGTCTCGCGCTCGTCGGGCGAGAGGGATCCCCACCGGGACTCGTCGCCGTAGATCAATGCCAGGTACTGCATTCGCTCCTCCTCTCGAAAGTCGATTTCACCATGTAGACGAACCAGGTGCGGAGAAATCGACACGAGAGGATCGGCTAGCTCTCCAGCATCCGCTGCAGCAGCGTCAGCGCGCCGTGCTTGTCGAGGTAGTCGTTCAGGTTGCCGCACTTGGGGCTCTGGACGCAGCTCGGACACCCCTCGGCGCACGGGCAGCCGGTGAGCATCCTCGCCGTGTCTCCGACCCAGCCCTCGAAGCGGTCGAAGCCGCGCTCGGTGATACCCACACCGCCGGCGTGGCCGTCGTAGACGAAGATCGTCGGCAGGCCCGTCTGCGGATGGATGTTCGTCGAGAGCCCGCCGATGTCCCAGCGGTCGCACATCGCCCAGAGCGGCAGCAAGGCGATCAGCGAGTGCTCGGCCGCATGCAGCGAAGAGAGGAGCTTGGGCATCTCCTCGAGGCCGGCGAGCAGGGCCGGAGTCGGGGAGAACCAGATCGCCTCCGTCTCGAAAGTCGTCTCCGGGAGGTCGAGGGGAACCGTCTCGAGCGTGTCGCCGCCGCTGATCGACTTCCGCTGGTAGGCGACCACCCGCTCGGTGACAGAGACGCGGCCGAAGCTCAGCTCGACGCCGAGCCGTTGCTCCGTGCGCAGAGGCTCGACGATCGACGTGTCGGTCTCCACCTTCGCCTGCGTGTACCAGTCGACGTTGGCGCGCCTGACGAGTGCGGCGCGCGCGTCGACGTCGAGCCGGCGGACGAGATGCTGCTCCCCCAGGTGCAGGTAGACCGCTCCGTCGTGGATCGTTCCGAATGCCCGCGAGCTCTCGACCGTCCCGAGGACCGCCCCTGTGTCTTCGTCCACGACCGTGAATGAGTCGAGCTCGCCCGAGCGCAGGAGAACTCGGGCCGCCGGGTAGTCCTTGCCCGCCCACACCCAGCCTGCGTCGGTCAGCTTCAGCTCGGGAAGCTCGGCGGCCCGCACCAGCGCCTCGGGGCCAAGTGTCCGTGAGTCGGCCTCGTCGATCGGCCCCTCGAACGCGGCGGAAAGGACGTGCCCGTCGAGGACACGCGGATTGGCGTGGTCGAGAATCGCCGCCTCGACCGTCCGGGCAAGCAGCGTCTCGGGCTCGCGCATGAAGTACTGATCGAGCGCGTCCTCGCTCGCAACGAGGACGGCGAGGCCGGGACTCCGGCGGCCGGCCCGTCCCCACTGCTGCCGGAGCGACGAGACCGTTCCGGGAAAGCCGACCGAGATCGCGCAGTCGAGCGAGCCGATGTCGATTCCGAGCTCGAGCGCGTTGGTGGCAGTGACGCCGAGCAGGTCGCCTGCCATCAGCCGTTGCTCGATCTCCCGGCGCTGGGACGGCGTGTAGCCCGCGCGGTAGGGCGTCAGCCGCCCCGCGAGTGCGGGCTCGACCCGCTCGGACGCGTAGCGATGGATCAACTCGACCGCCTTGCGGCTCTTGGTGAAGCAGATCGTCCGCAAGCCGTGCGAGACGAGGTCGGCGAGGAGCCGCGAGGCGTCGCCGAGGGAGCTTGCCCGGACGCCGAACTCGAGGTCGATCAGCTCCGGATTCCAGAGTGCGATCGTCCGCTCGGTCGCGGGCGCGCTGTCGCTGTCGATCACCGCGGCGGGCGCGCCGAGCAGCGATTCCGCCAGCTGGGCGGGGTTCGCGATCGTCGCCGACGCCAGCACGAACTGCGGTTCCGAGTCGTACGCGCGGGCCAGCCGGCGCAGACGCCGGAGGACGTTGGCGACATGCGATCCGAAGACGCCGCGGTAGACGTGCGCCTCGTCGACGACCACGAAGCGGAGGTTCGCGAGCACGTCGCCCCAGCGGTCGTGGTGGGGCAGCACGCCGACGTGCAGCATGTCCGGGTTGGTCAGGACGACGTTCGCCCACTTGCGGATCTGCCAGCGGCGCTCGCTCTCGGTGTCGCCGTCGTAGATCGCGGGCTTGACGCCTTTGAGGCCGAGGGCCTGCAGCGCCCGGGCCTGATCCTGCGCGAGCGCCTTCGTCGGGTAGAGGTAGAGCGCGCGGCTCTTCGGCTCGCGTGCGAGCAGGTCGAGGACGGGCAAGTTGAACGCGAGGCTCTTCCCGCTCGCGGTGCTCGTCGTCACGATCGCGTTGCCGCCGCCGCGGAGCGCCTCCCACGTCTCGGCCTGGTGGGTGTAGAGCGCCGAGATGCCCTGCGCGACGAGCGCGGAGGCGACGCGCGGGTCGAGATCGTTCGGGAAAGGCTCGGTCCTCCCGGTTCGTGGCGGCTCGACCGCGACATGCGCCAGCTCCTCGCCGACCAGGATCTCCTGCCAGGCTGGTGCGACGGTCGCCACGATGCCTACGCTAGCCTTCGCCGCACCGGGGTGCCCTGCTCGGGGCTGAGATCACACCCGTAGAACCTGATCCGGTTAGCACCGGCGAAGGGAGTCGATTGATCCCACGCGCGTTGACGATTGCGACGTCCGACTCGGGCGGCGGAGCGGGCATCCAGGCTGATCTCAAGGCCTTCGCCGCTGCGGGGGTATACGGGACGAGCGCGGTCGTCGCTCTGACCGCTCAAAGCACGGTTGCGGTCACGGCCGTGCACGAGCTGCCGCCGGACTTCATCCGAGCCCAGCTCGACGCGATCTTCGGGGACATCGGTGTCGACGCGGCCAAGACCGGGATGCTCTTCTCCAGGACGATCATCGAGACTGTCGCAGGGTTCCTCGAGCGCGACCCGGTCAGGCTCGTCGTCGACCCGGTCCTGATCGCGAGCTCGGGCGCGCAGCTCCTGAAGGACGACGCCGTCGAGACGCTGATCGGGCGGCTCTTTCCGCTTGCGGTGGTGGTCACGCCGAACCTGCTCGAGGCGGAGACGTTGACCGGCTTGCCCGGCGCGTCCCGCCGGGAGCTGGCCGAGCGGTTGGTCGAGCTCGGCGCGGCGGCGGCGCTCGTCACCGGAGGGCACGGGGAGGTAGCGGTCGACCATCTCTTCGACGGGCGCGAGCACATCGAGCTGCCCGTCCGGCGCTATGCCGTCGCGGCGACGCACGGAGCCGGGTGCACCCACTCGGCGACCCTGGCGGCTCTGCTGGCGCGCGGCTTGCCGCTCGTCGAGGCGGTGCGGGGCGCCTCTGCTGCCGCTTCCACCGCAGTCCGGAACGGCCTCGTCGAGATCGGCGCAGGCGACGGTCCGGTAGACGTCCTCAACGTGAAGGGAAGGGCATGATCGATCCCGGCGCCACCCTCGGTGTGATCCGCGAGCGCAAGCCGCTCGTCCACAACATCACCAACTACGTCGTCATGAACGAGACGGCGAACGCGATCCTCGCGCTCGGCGCGCTGCCTGTGATGGCGCATGCGAAGGACGAGGTGCGGGAGATGGTCGGCCTGGCCGGCGCGCTCGTCCTCAACATCGGCACCTTGTCCGGCGACTGGATCGAGGCCATGCTGCTCGCCGGGGCGGAGGCCAACGGGCGTGGCGTCCCGATCGTGCTCGACCCTGTCGGCGCGGGCGCAACGACGTACCGCACCGACACGGCGAAGCGGATCCTCGACACGCTCGACATCGCCGTCCTGCGCGGCAACGCGGGAGAGGTCGCGACGCTCGTGGGCGTCGATGCGGAGGTGCGTGGGGTCGAGTCGATCGGTGGAGGCGGCGATCCAGCCGAGCTCGCGCGCGTGGCCGCAAGAACGCTCGGCGTCGTCGCGTCCGTCACCGGACCGGTCGACCACGTCTCCGACGGCGAGCGTTCGGCGGCGGTCGCCAACGGGCACCCCCTGCTCGCTGCGATCACCGGCACCGGCTGCATGTCGACTGCACTGACCGGGTGCTTCCTCGCCGCCGGGGACGATCCGTTCGAGGCCGCAGTCGAGGCGCTCGTCGCCTTCGGCGTCGCAGGCGAGGATGCGGCGGTCGAGGCAAAGGGGCCGGGGAGCTTCCACGTTGCGCTTTACGACGCCCTCGCGGCACTCGACCCGAGCTCCCTGACCGGTCGCGCGAACGTGTCGTGAAGGTCCACGCGCTTGTCTCCGACGCCGAGTCGGCCCGAGCAGCAGCAGCTGGCGGCGCGACCGTCGTCCAGCTCCGACTGAAGGGCGCGCCCACCGCGCAGATCGTGGAGCTCGGCCGCTCCCTCGCCGATCTCGAGGCGGAGCTCGTCGTCAACGACGACCTCGAGGCCGCGCTCGAGCTCGGCTGTGGCGTTCATCTCGGTCAGGCCGACCCGGGTATCGAGCGTGCCCGCGAGGCGGGAATCACGCTTGGCATCTCTGTCGCCAAGCGCCGCGAAGCCGCGGTCGCTGAGTTCTCCGGCGCGACGTACGTCGGGGCGGGGCCGATCTGGGAGACGCCGTCGAAGCTCGATGCGGGTCCCTCGATCGGCCTCGACGGGCTGCGCGACGTGTGTCTCTCCGTGTCGATTCCAGTGGTCGCGATCGGGGGGATCGACTCCTCGAACGCGGCCGACTGCATCCGTGCCGGCGCCGCGGGCGTCGCAGTCATCCGGGCCGTCGCAGAGATCGAGGCGCTCAGGGCGGCGGTCGATGCGACTCTCTGAGGCCGGCGAGCTCGGCCTGCTGCGCGAGCTGGAGTCCCGCGGGCTGATCGTCGGCACCGAGCACGACGCGGCCGAGCTCGCCGCCGGTCTCGTCGTCACCCAGGACGCGCTCGTCGAGGAAGTCCATTTCCGGCTCGACTGGATCTCGTGGCGGGACCTCGGCTTCCGGGCCGCGGCGGTGAACATCAGCGACCTCTCCGCGTCCGCCGCCCGGCCGGAAGCGCTGCTCGTCACGCTGGCGGTGCCCGGCGACGTTCCGGTGAGCGACGTGATCGAGCTCTACGAGGGAATCGCCGAGACGGGGGTGCAGGTGGTCGGGGGCGATACGACGCGCGCGGACAAGATCGTGCTCTCCATCACCGCGCTGGGCCGCTCCGACCACGTTCCGGGACGCGCCGGGGCTCGTCCCGGCGACGTCGTCGTCGTCACCGGCCCGCTCGGCGCTGCAGGCGCTGCGTTCCGCGAGCAGCGGTACCTCAGGCCGCCGATCCGCACCGAGGAAGGGCTGCGGCTGGGCGTCGAGGCAACGGCGATGCTCGACATCTCCGACGGCCTGGGCGCCGACGCGGCGCGGATCGCTGAGCGCTCCGCGTGCCGGCTGGCGTTCGACCTCGCCGCGGTCCCGCTCGGCGGCACGATCGAGGATCTCTCGTTCGGCGAGGACTACGAGCTCCTCGCCACCTTGCCAAGTAACAGTCTGTTGCTTGGCGAGCTGGCGGTGATCGGGCGCTGCGAGGAAGGCAGCGGCGTGTCGCCGCCGGAGCTGCGGGGCTACGAGCACTTCTCTTCGGGCTAGCTTTCGGTCACTAGGGCTAGCCGAGCCACTCCTCAAAGGCGCGCTCGAAGTGGCTGCGCGGGCGGGCGCCGACGACGGTTGCCCTGGCCTCGCCGTCTTCGAACAGGATCACGGTCGGGAGGGACAAGACTCCGTAACGTGACGGAACGCCGATGTGCTCGTCGATGTCGAGCCGCACGAGCCCGAGGCCGTGGTCGGCGGCGAGCGCCTCGAGGATCGGTTCGATCGCCTGGCACGGTTTGCACCAGGGCGCCCAGAAGTCGACGATCGTCACGCCCTCGGCCCGGAGCACCTCCTCCTCGAAGGTCGCGTCGGTGACCGTTCTCACAGCCGGCCTCCAACGGCCGCCAGGCGGAGCAGCGGCACCTTCCAGATCGCCTCGAGGACGATCGAGCGCGACATCTTCGATCCGCCGACCTCGCGGTCGACGAACCGGATCGGAACCTCCCGGACGCGGAAGCCGCGGCGCAGCGCGCGGTAGGTCAGCTCGATCTGGAACGCATAGCCCTTGGAGTGGATCGCATCCAGGTCGATCGCCTCCAGCACCGCGCGCCGGAAGCACTTGAAGCCGCCGGTCAGGTCGCGGACGGGAACTCCGAGCAGCAGGCGGGCATAGAGAGAACCGCCGGCCGAGATGGCGCGGCGCACGGCGCCCCAGTCCGCGATGCTGCCTCCCGGCACATAGCGCGAGCCCAGAACCAGGTCTGCGTCGGCGGCGGCTTCGAGCAGGCGCGGCACGTCTGCGGGATCGTGGGAGAAGTCGCAGTCGATCTCGACGACGAGCTCCGCGCCCAGCTCGAGCGCCTGCCGGAAGCCCGCGAGATAGGCCGGGCCGAGACCTTCCTTGCGCGGGCGGTGGAGCACCTCGATGCCTTCCAGCTCTGCTGCGAGACGGTCTGCGAGCTCGCCCGTGCCGTCCGGCGAGTTGTCGTCGATCACGAGCACGCGGTCATCGGTCCCGAGCACGTCGCGAAGGGCGTGCAGCATCGGCTCGAGATTCTCGCGCTCGTTGTAGGTGGGCAGACAGACGACGGCTCTCACCTCCGTATCATCGCTGTCGGTGGCTGCCACCCTGCCGAGGAACGACGAGGTCGCCGACCAGCTCGAGCTGCTGGCCGACCTGAGCGAGCTCGAGGGCGAAGACTCTTTTCGCGTGCTCGCGTATCGCCGTGCCGCCACTCGGATCCGTGAGACGGGCGGGCCCGTTGCGCAGCTCGCGCTCGAGGGTAAGGCCAAGGCGCTGTCCGGGATCGGCAAGACGATCGAGGAGAAGATCGTCCAGATCGTCGAGACCGGTGAGATGGCGGCGCTGACGAAGAGGAAGGCGCTCGTGCCGGAGGAGGTGGTCAAGTTCATGCGGCTGCCGGGGCTCGGGCCGAAGACCGCGCGCCGGATCTGGAAGGAGCTCGGAGTCACCACCCTCGCCGAGCTGAAGGCCGCCGCCGAGCAGCAGCGGCTGCGCGGCCTGACGGGCCTCGGGGCCAAGAGCGAGGAGAAGATCCTGACCGCGCTCGCCGAGGAGCCGCAGGATCCGCGCGGGTCGCGGCGCCTGCTCGGCGACGGGCTGCCCGTCCTGCTCGAGCTCGTCGAGGAACTGCGACGGCATCCCGCCGCGGTGAAGGTCTCCGAGGCGGGGTCGGCGCGCCGCCGGCGCGAGACCTTCAAGGATCTCGACGTGATTGCGACCTCGACGGATCCGGCCGCGTTGATCGAGCACTTCACAGCCCGGGACAACGTCGCCAGCATCGTCGCGAAGGGTGACACGAAGGCCACGGTGATCACGAACGACGGGATCCGGCTCGACCTGCGCGTCGTGCCGCCGGAGTCCTACGGGAACCTGCTGCAGCACTTCACCGGCTCGAAGGAGCACAACGTGGCGTTGCGCGAGGATGCGGTTCGCCGCGGCTTCTCCGTGTCGGAGTACTCGGTGACGAACACCGAGACCGGTGAGGAGTTCAAAGCCGCAGACGAGGGCGAGCTCTACGCGCATCTCGGCTACGCGTACATCCCCCCGGAGCTGCGCGAGAACGGCGGCGAGCTCACCGCCGCCCGGAACGGCGAGCTGCCGCTTCTCGTCGAGCGCAGCGACCTGCGCGGTGACCTGCACTCGCACTCGACCTGGTCGGACGGCAAGGCCTCGATCGAGCAGATGGCGCGGGCTGCGCAAGCGCTCGGCCACGAGTACCTCGCGATGTGCGACCACTCGCCGCGCCTGCGCGACGGACGCATGCAGCTGCAGTGGCAGGAGATCGACGCGCTCAACGAGGCGCTGGCGCCCTTCCGGGTCCTGAAGGGGATCGAGGTGAACATCCGCGCCAACGGCGAGCTCGACGTCGCCGACGACGTGCTCGGGCAGCTCGACTGGGTGATGGCCTCGGTCCACACGAGCTTCGACAAGGACCCGACCGAGCGGGTGCTGCACGCGATGGAGAGCCCGCACGTCGACTGCATCGGCCATCTGACGAGCCGGCGGATCAACGTCCGCAATCCGTCGACGATCGAGGTCGAGAAGGTCGTCGAGGGGGCACTGGCCACCGGCACATTCCTCGAGATCAACTCCCAGCCGGATCGGCTCGACCTGCGCGACGCGAACGCGCGGCTTGCCGGGGAAGCTGGGGTCACGCTCGTGATCTCGAGCGACGGCCACTCGACGAACGCGCTTCGCTACCAGGAGCTCGGCGTCGCCCAGGCACGCCGCGCCTGGCTGACGAAGGATCAGATCCTGAACACCCGTCCGTGGCGGGCAGTCGAGAAGCTGCGCTAGTGAGCTTCCGCGAGGACGGCGCCGCGACAGTCGAGTGGGTCGCGTCCTACTTCGAGCGGCTGCGCGACTTCCCGGTGCTGGCCCAGGTCGAGCCGGGCGAGCTGCGCTCGCGCTTGCCGGCGAGCCCGCCGGAGACCGCCGAGCCGTTCGCGAACGTGCTCCGAGATCTGGACGAGATCCTCCTGCCCGCGGTCACCCACTGGCAGAGCCCGCGCTTCTTCGCGTACTTCGCGAACACCGGCTCGGAGCCCGGGGTGCTCGCCGAGCTGCTCAGCGCGGGGCTGAATCAGGTCGGAATCCTCTGGCGCACCTCGCCGGCGCTGCAGGAGCTCGAGGAGCTGACGCTCGACTGGCTCGCACAGCTGCTCGGGCTGCCGGACGGCCTGCACGGCCACATCGAGGACACGGCCTCTACCTGCACGATGGCTGCGCTCGCCGCAGCGCGGCAGGCTAAGCCCGGCGCCCGGGTCGTCGTCACCTCAGAGCACGCGCACTCGTCGGTGGCGAAGGCGTGCCGGCTGCTCGAGCTCGAGCTGCGTCTGGCGCCGGTCGATGACGCGTTCCGGTTGCGCCCGGATGCGCTCGATCTCACCGAGGCGTGCGCAGTCGTGGCGACGATCGGGACGACCTCGACCAGCTCCGTCGACCCCGTCGACGCGATCGCCGATCGTGCGGAGGCCGCCCGCGCCTGGCTGCATGTCGATGCCGCCTACGCCGGCTCTGCGGCGGTGTGCCCCGAGCTGCGGGCCCACTTCGCCGGCTGGGAGCGCGCCGACTCGGTCGTCGTCAACCCGCACAAGTGGCTGCTCACGCCGATGGACTGCTCGACGATGTGGACGCGCCGGCCCGACGACTTGCGCGCAGCTTTCAGCCTCGTGCCGGAGTACCTTCGCGTCAGCGAGGACGTGGTCAGCCTGTCGGAGTACAGCCCGGTGCTCGGGCGGCGCTTCCGGGCGCTCAAGCTCTGGGCCGTGCTGCGCTGCTACGGGCGCGCCGGGCTGCAAGAGCGGATCCGTGAGGCGATCCGGCTGGCGGAGCTCTTCGAGAGCTGGGTGCGCGAAGAGCCGGGCTGGGAGGTGACGGCGCCGCGACCGTTCTCGCTCGTCTGCTTCCGTCGCGACGGCTCCGACGAGGAGAACGAGGCGCTGCTGGAGCGTGTGAACGCAACGGGCGAGATCTTCATCTCGCACACGAAGCTGAACGGGCGTTACTCGCTGCGGCTTGCCGTCGGCAATGCGCGCACGAGTGAGGACGACGTGCGTCTTGCCTGGAACGTGCTCAGGCGGCAAGCGGGCTAGGGGGCGAACCCCGTCGAGCAGCTCTTCGACCGCGCTGGCCGCCTAGAGCACGCGTAGAACTTCGACGAACTCCGCGGGGCCGCCGACCACGATGTCGGCGGTCTGGCGCAGCTCGGCCGGCCCTTCCGGTGAAGCGACCGCCACCCGCACGCCGAGCTCGAGCCCCTGGAGCGCGTCGAAGGCGTCGAGGTCGGTCGTGTCGTCACCCGCATAGAGCGCTCGCTCGAGCCCCCGCTCCGCTAGCAGGTGGGCGACCGCGGTTCCCTTGTGCGCGCCGACCGGCGGCCTCAGCTCCAGCACCTTGCGGCCGAACTTCGCGATCAGGCCCTCGTGGCGGGCGCGCGTCGCCACCGCCTCGAGCGTCTTCAGCGCCTCGCCCTCGTCCTCGGCCCGGCGGTAGTGGAACGTGACGGTGAGCGGCTTGGGCTCGACATCCTCCCAGTCCACCGTCGCCGTGAACGCATGCAGCCGCTCGCTCCACTCTGCGGCCTCGGGCACGAGCTCGAGGCCGTGCTCGCCGACGTAGACGAGCTGATCGAGCCCGACGATGCGCCGCGCGTCCGCCCCGGAGCGCCCGCTGATGCAGGCGACGAGCGCGTAGCGGTCGTGCAGCCGCGCGACCTCGACCCGAGTCTCCTCCGGAACGACGGCCTCGTGTGGCACCGCGACGATCGGAGCGAGCACACCGTCCACGTCGAGCAGGATCGCTGCGCGCTCGGGGGCCTCGGCGATCCGAGCCAGTAGGGGGTTGGGCTCCACCGCCCTAGGATACGAACCGCGTGCCGAAGCTGATCGCCATCGGTCTGATCGCAGGCCTGTTCAGTTCCCTCTTCGGAGTCGGCGGTGGCATCGTCACCCAGCATGGGGGAACCCATGGTTCCCCCATGAGCCCCCTCCTTCTGATCCCGGAAGCTGACTGCGCGATACCGGGCGAAGCCCGCCATCGCGACGTGGACGTCGTTCGCTCCCCGGACGGTGCAGGGTGCTGAAGCTGGTTGCCATCGGGCTCGTCGCGGGTCTCTTCAGCTCCCTCTTCGGCGTCGGCGGTGGCATCGTCATCGTCCCGCTGCTGATCCTCGTCGCCGGCTACGAGGGGAAGCTCGCGACCGGGACCTCTCTCGCCGCGATTGGGATCACCGCGCTCGCCGGCACGATCTTCTATGCCTTCGAGGGCCGCGTCGACGTCGCGTATGCCGCGCTTGTCGGTCTGCCCGCCGCCGCCGGCGCAGTGGCCGGCACGGCGATCCAGCAGCGGATCTCGGCCAGGGCGCTTTCGCTGGCCTTCGCTGCGCTGCTGGCGGCGATCGCACTCTGGCTGCTCGTATGAGCGCCACGGCCATCGCCGGTGCCATCCTGCTCGGCGTCGCCGCGGGTCTACTGGCCGGTTTCTTCGGCGTCGGCGGCGGCATCCTGTTCGTTCCCACTCTCGTCGCGCTTGGGCTGTCACAACTCGATGCAGAGGCGACCTCGTTGCTGGCCATCCTCCCGACGGTTGCGACAGGCGCCTGGCGCCAGCGGCATTACGGCAACGTCAGCTTTCGAAGCGCGCTCGCAGTCGGGCTCGTCTCCGTTGCCGGCGTGGCGGTGGGTGTCCAGATCGCGACGGCGCTGCCGGAGAACACGCTGCGGCGGTTGTTCGCCGTGCTTCTGATCGGCGTCGCCGCGCAACTCGCATGGCGGTCGCGTCACCGCTCCCCGTATCCTTCCGAACGATGACCGAGCACGAGGAGATCTGGCTCCCGCTCGTCGACGAGCCGATCGGCAGCATCGTTGCGCAGATTCAGGCGGACGATCCCGAGATCGAGCGCCTCGTCGGCACTCCCCGGCGCATCCTCGCGTTCCGGACCTTTGCCTACATCCGGGTCGGGGTGAAGCTCGGAGAGCTGCTCCTCGAGCACGATGTACCGCCTTACGACGGCACCGACACGTGGGTGGAGCTGCTGCTGCGGGACCCCGCGCACCGGGCTGTCGTCGCGGCGGAGGTGCGCGCGGTCGCCGAGGGGATCGCCTCCGATCCGCGCTACGGCGACAGTGAGCCGCTCGGGCCCGATGAGGACGCCCGCGCGCGCTTCCGAGAGTTCGCCCGCAAGCTCGACGACTGAGCCCCGGGCGGCGCAGTTGCCGCACCGTCCCGTCAGATCCGGATAATGGTGTCGCTGTGTATCTGAGGCTCCTGGCTCTGTTCCTCCTCTCCGGCGCCCTGGCGGCGGCCGGGTCCGGCGCGAGCACGCCAACGAAGCCTCCCGTCGTGTCGGCAGGCGCGTACGGGATCTCGGTGTCCGTGCCGGGCCAGCCCGGAGCGGGAGCGGCTTCCGCCGCTGCGCCCGGGGCGACGCTGACCGGCATCGCCGACAGCTTTGCCTATCCCGCCGATGGTCTCTCGGCTCGAACCGGCGCCCAGTCCTCCAGTGCCTCGGCGCGGGCGGCAGCCGGGCACGCCGTCACCGACGTGCTCGCGATCTCGCTCCTGAACGGGGAGATCACCGCCGCTGGCGCCGCTGGCCGCGCGAACGCTTCGGCGAAGGGCTCGGACACCGTGGGCTCGCAGGTCACGAACCTCGTGCTGGTCGGCCAAGCCGTCACCGCGACGCTGAACGGGCGCTTCCCGCTCGGCGACTGGGGCTACGCGGTGACGCTCGAGCAGGCGGTGGACTCGTCCGTCGCTGACGGCACCCACAACGCGCACGCCGCGGTGACCGCGCTCCACGTGGTGCTCACCGCAGATCACGGCGGACTGCCGGCCGGAGCGGAGATCCTCGTCGGGCATGCGGAGGCCTCGGCGTCGACGGCTGTCGCCCCTACCGCCGGCGAGACTTCCACGCAGCCCTCCAAGCCCACGCCCAAGCCCGCGCGGCCCTCCGGCGTGCCACCGAAGAAGGCCAGGCCCCTGCCGAAGGCTCCAGAGCTCGAGCCGGGCCGGCCGGGTGCCCTCTTCCGGATCCCCCCGACCGACGTCTCGGCGCCGCTCTCGCCGGCCGGGTACGTCTTTCCCGTCTACGGGCCTTCGTCGTTCACCGATACGTTCGGAGCTGCCCGCGCGGACGTCAGCTGGCATCACGGCGAGGACATCTTCGCGCCGCTCGGCGCCCCGCTGCTGGCAGTCGCCGACGGCACCGTGTTCTCGGTCGGCTGGAACGACCTGGGCGGCTACCGGTTCTGGTTGCGCGACCGGCAGGGCAACCAGTTCTACTACGCGCACCTCTCCGCCTTCTCGCCGCTCGCCATCGACGGGAACGAGGTCAAGGCCGGAGCGGTCATCGGCTTCTTGGGAAACACCGGCGACGCTCAGGGCACCCCGTATCACCTGCACTTCGAGATCCATCCGGTCGGCCTGCTGCCGATGGGCTACGACGGCGTCGTCAAGCCGTTCCCGTACCTGAGCGCGTGGCGACGGCTGCAGGACGTGACCTTCGCGGCCGGCCGGGGCTGGGCGCCGCCCGTACCCGCTGCGGCGACGGCGCCGAGGCCTGCGGCCGTCCTGCTGGGGTCGACCGACATCTCGAGCGCAAGCGGCCTCGATCCGGGCTCGCTCGATCGCGCGTTGCTCGCGCCCGACTCGGCGCAGGGCTGAGGATCCGCCGCGCAAGCGGATCCTCAGGCCGCGCGAGATCTGTGAACCGCTAGGAGCTCGAGTCGCCCGAGTTCGAGCTCGGCGGCGGCGTGTAGGAGTAGTCGTCCGGCGAGTCGCCGGTGATCTTCGCCATCAGCCACTGGCGGGTTTGCGGGCCGGTCATCGGGTTGAAGAGAATCCCCGCAGTGATGCCCGCGAGCAGCAGCATCGTGTTCCGGCCGCTGTGGTCCTCCTTGCCCTGGATCCGGTTCGCCGCCGTGCGGAGCTCGTCGACGGCCTTCTTCAGCCCGTCCTGGATCTCCTTGTCGGTCGCCGCCCGCACCGCGGTCGCGGTCAGGTTGCGCCCGCCGAGCAGCTCGGCGTAGACGTCGCGCGCGGCGTTGAACGCTTCCTTCAGGTTGTCGTGCAGATCGTCGTCGTGCAGTGCGCGGTCGACGTACGGCCTCGCCGTCTCGGCCACGTCGTAGATCTTTTCCTTGGTCTTGGCCATCCGGCCCGTCCTTTCGGTTTCTTGTAATCGGACCATCAGTCTTGCCGTAAGCCGATGGTCGCAAACAGGAGCCTAACGGCGGGAAGCCGCCGCCTGGCGCTCCAGTGAGGCCCGACGCGGGCGGCGCGCGCGGGCGCCGGGCGTGAGCGCGTGCTCGAGCACCTCCTTGATCCCGTCGACGAGCACGAACTCCACTTCCTTCTTGGTCTCCGCCGGCAGGTCGTCGAGGTCGTGCCCGTTCTCCCGCGGCAGGATGACGCGTTTCAGGCCGGCCCGCTGGGCGGCGAGCACTTTCTCCCGCACGCCGCCGATCGGCAGCACCTGTCCGGTGAGTGTGATCTCGCCGGTCATGCCGACGTCCGACGCGACGGGGATGCCCTTGACGAGCGACGCGATCGCGGTGGCCATCGTCACGCCTGCCGACGGGCCGTCCTTCGGCACGGCTCCCGCCGGGACGTGGATGTGGACGTCGTGCTCGGTGAACCACTCCGGCGCGACGCCGAGCTCGTCGGTGTGCGACCGCACCCAGGAGAGCGCGGCCTGCGCCGACTCCTGCATCACCTCGCCGAGCTGGCCGGTGATCTTCAGCCTGCCGCGCCCTGGATACGCGGTCGCCTCGATGAAGAGCACGTCGCCGCCGACCGTCGTGTAGGCGAGGCCGGTGGCGACCCCGGCGTCCTCGGTTCGTCTTCGGGCTTCGGACGAGAACCGCCGTGGCCCTAGCCACTCGCGCACGAGCGCCTCGTCGACCTTGATTTTGTCCTTGCGGCCCAGGGCGATCTGGGTGGCGGCCTTCCGGCAGAGGGCCGCGATCTCACGGTCGAGGTTCCTGACGCCGGCCTCCCGCGTGTACTCGGCGATCACGAGGCGAAGCGTCCGGTCGGGGAGCGAGATGTTCGAGCGCTTGAGGCCGTGCGCCAGCAGCTGCTTCGGCACCAGGTAGCGCTTGGCGATCCCGAGCTTCTCCTCGTAGGTGTAGCCGGAGAGCTGGATCACGTCCATCCGGTCGAGCAGGGGCCCGGGGATCGTGTCGAGCGTGTTCGCGGTGCAGATGAACAGCACCTTCGAGAGGTCGAACGGCAGATCGAGGTAGTGATCGCGGAAGGTCGAGTGCTGCTCGGGGTCGAGCACTTCGAGCATCGCCGACGCAGGGTCGCCGCGGAAATCGGCGCCCATCTTGTCGATCTCGTCGATCAGGAACACGGGGTTGCACGACTCGGCGTCGCGGATCGCCCGGATGATCGTGCCCGGCATCGAGCCGATGTAGGTGCGGCGGTGCCCGCGGATCTCGGACTCGTCGCGGACGCCGCCGACGGAAATCCGCGCGAAGTGCCGACCCACCGAGCGCGCGATCGAGTGCCCGAGCGAGGTCTTGCCGACGCCTGGCGGGCCGACGAAGCAGAGAATCGGGCCGGAGAGGTCGTTCTTCAGCTTCGAGACGGCGAGGTACTCGATGATCCGCTCCTTCACCTTCTCGAGGTCGAAGTGGTCCTCGTCGAGGATCCGGCGGGCGCGGTCGAGATCGAGATCGTCCGTGGTCTGCTCGCTCCAGGGCAGCGAGATGATCCAGTCGAGATACGTGCGAATGACGCCGTACTCGGCGGCGGCGGGCGGCAGCTTCTCGAGCCGGGCGAGCTCGCGCGTGGCTGCCTTGAGGGCGTGCTCGGGCAGGTTCTTCTCCTCGATCAGGCCGCGCAGCTCGTTGATCTCCGCCTGCTGCTCGTCACCCTCGCCGAGCTCGTCCTGAATCGCCTTCAGCTGCTGACGGAGGAAGAACTCCCTCTGGCCCTTGTCGATCTCGCTCGCGACCTGGGACTGGATTTTCGAGCCGAGCTCCGACATCTCGACCTCGCGGTTCAGGATCAGCGAGACGGCACGCAGCCGCTCTTCGACGTTGACCGTCTCGAGCAGCTCCTGCCGCTCGTCGGTCTTGAGGCGGAGCGTGGAGGCGATCAGGTGGCAGAGCGCGCTCGGGTCGTCGACGTTCGCAGCCGCCAGCTGCAGCTCCTCGGGCAGATAGGGGGTCATCCCGATGATGTGCGTGAACTGGGCCTGGACGTTGCGGGTGAGCGCCTCGACCTCGGGTGAGCCCGGGAGGACGTCCGGCAGCTCCTCCAGCAGGGCGGTCAGGTAGGGCACCTCCTGCTCCTGCTCGACGATGCGGACGCGGTGGAGCCCCTGCACGAGGATGCGGAGCGTCCCGTCCGGGACCTTGATCATCTTGTGGACGATCGCGACCGTGCCGACGCGGTAGAGGTCGTCCCAGCCCGGCGGATCGGCCTCCGGGCTCTTCACGGTGACCAGGGCGAGCATGCGCTCGCCCGAAACGACGTCGTCGATCAGTTTCACGGACCGCTCCTGGCCGACCGCGAGCGGCGTCATCGACTCCGGGAAGACGACCGTCTCCTTCAGCGGCAGTACCGGCAGTTTCATGCGGTCGGGCGCGCTCATCTGCGAACGACGATCGCGACGGCTCGACCGCGCGACGCCCGCTTGGCGATCGGCAGCGTGATCCGGAGCATCCCTGTCTCGTAGACAGCGCTTGCCGACGCGGCGGCGATGTCGTGCCCGAGCGGGATGCGGCGTTCGAAGCGGCCGTACTCGATCTCGGCCTGCTGGTAGACCTGGCCGTCGACGCGCGGCCTGCCGCGCTGGCCCGAGATCGTCAACGTCTGCTCGGCGACACCGATCTCGATCGACTCCGGGTCGACGCCCGCGAGCTCGACGACGACGACCAGCTCGTTGGGGTCGTTCGTGACGAAGCAGTCGACTGCGGGTCGGAAGCCGTGCCGCAGCCCGGTGAAACGGGGTACCTGCCAGAGGTCGGCGAAGAGCTCCTCGATCTCTCCTTGCAGGCGGTCGATGTCTCGCCGCGCCATCGCCCGGGCAGGTTACCGTGTGCCTTCGCGGCAGTACGATTCGACGCGTGACGCTCGTGCGGCGAATCCTGAAGGCCCTCGGTGCGGCATTCGCGTTCTCGGTCTACGTCTGGTTTGCCGCCGTCCGGCTGGCACCCGTGGTCAAACGGCGGAAGGCGGCGGCGCGGCGCGCCCGTTAACAGGATCCTGATGTGTTGGAAGTACGGGGCCGGGGAATTTGGCTCTTCGTGCGTTTCGTTGTCATAGCCGTGCTCGCGTGCGCCCTCGTCGCCGCCGCCGCCCCTGTGGCCGGCGCTTCGAGCGGTGTCCGTTTCGGCATTCAGGACGATGCCTGGCTCGTTCACGGGCACGGCGCTCTCGGCGATAGGTTGGACCGGCTGGAGCGGCTCGGCGTCGACCTCGTGCGCTTCAACCTGCACTGGGACCAGATCGAGGCAACGCGCGGACAGCCCGCCTGGGAAGACAGCGACGCGGTGCTGGAAGGCCTGCGCGGACGCGGCATCGGCGCCGTGGTCGGGCTCGTCGGGTCGCCGCGGTGGGCCAACGGCGGCCGGACGCCGAACTTCGCGCCGGGTGCCGCCTCCTTCGCCGGCTTCGCGCGTGCCGCCGCGACGCGCTATCGCTGGGTGCGCCAGTGGCTCGTCTGGAACGAGCCGAACCAGGCACGTTGGCTCCGCCCGACGACACCGGCCGTCTACGTCCGCCAGATCCTCAATCCCGCCTACGCGGCCATTCATGCCGTCAACCCGAGCGCCAAGGTCGGAGGCGGTGTCACGGCGCCCCGCGCGTCGACCGGGGGCGTCTCACCGGTCGCCTGGATCCGGGGGATGCGCGTCGCCGGCGCCCGGCTCGACGCCTACGCGCACCATCCGTACCCGTCGAGCACCCGTGAGACGCCGTTCTCGGGTGGCTGCGGCCATTGCACGACGATCACGATGGCGACACTCGAGCGGCTCATCTCGGAGGTCGACCGCGCGTTCGGGCCGAAGCGCATCTGGTTGACCGAGTACGGCTACCAGACGGGCCGCTACGGGGTCACGGAGCAGCGGCAGGCCGAGCTGATCGGCCAGTCCGGCCTGCGGGTGTACAGGGCGCCGCGCGTGGACATGCTGATCCACTACCTCGTCGAGGACGAGCCTCAAGCGGGACGCTTCCAGAGCGGGCTCTTCCAGAACGCGGGTCGTCCGAAGCTCGCCGCACTCGCTTTTCCGCTGCCACTGTCGCAGGCGGGCCGGAGCGGCGGCAAGCTCGTCCTCTGGGGCCAGGTGAGGCCCCGCTCGGGCTCGCAGACCTTCCGCGTTCAGGTGCGGACCGGCGGCGTCTGGCGCTTCAGCGGCGGCTTCCGCAAGACGGGTGCCCGCGGGTTCTTCAGCGTCGCTTTGGCCGCGGCTCCGGGCACGGCCGTGCGGATCTTCTCGCCGCAGGACGACGCGTACAGCGCGTACTTCGTGGCTCGCTAGCGCAGAACCTGCAGCTACGTTCCGACCCATGCGGGCGGCACCGGTCATCCATGGCGGCTTCGCTGCGCGGTTCGCATCGCTCATGCTGGGCCTCTTCCTCTGCGCCTGCGGCATCGTCTGCTTCCTCGAGTCCGAGCTCGGCCTGCCCCCGTGGGACGTTCTCCACCAGGGCCTTGCCGAGCAGCTCGGGATCCCGTTCGGAGCGGCCAACATCGTCGTCTCGCTCGTCGTCCTGGCGCTCTCGTGGTCGCTGCAGGCGCACATCGGACTGGGCACGCTGATGAACGCCCTCCTCGTCGGGTTGTTCGTGATCCTGCTCACAGCCGCCGACCCGATTGCATCGTTGTCCGAACAGGGGCTGGGAGTCCGGATCGCGCTGGTCGTCGTGGCGCTTCCCTTCTTCGGTGTCGGTTCGGCCTTCTACATCTGCGCGTCCATGGGGGCGGGCCCGCGCGACTCGCTGATGCTCGTTGCCTCGCGCAGGCTCGGTATCAGGATCGGCGCCGCCAGGACCGGGATCGAGGTCGCGGCGCTCGCGCTCGGGTTCGCACTCGGCGGGACTGC
>JANMJY010000136.1:0-10893 GCA_031371615.1 Actinomycetes bacterium
CCGTGCTGCCGCAGCCCCGCAGGGGAGATCTGCTCGCTGTGCCGGCTACCGGCGCCTACACCCTTGCGATGAGCTCGAACTACAACGGCGTGCCGCGTCCGGCGGCGGTACTCGTTTCGAAAGGCGAGCCACGGCTGATACTCCGACGAGAGACGGTTGACGACCTACTGTCGAGGGAGGAGCACTGAGCGAGCACGTCGTCGCGATCTGGAGCGACTACATCTGACCCTTCTGCCGCGCGAGCCAGCCGACGGCCGCGTGGATGCAGCGCCAGTTGGGCGCGCAGGTGACCTGGCTCCCGTTCGACCTCCATCCCGAGTACCCGCCCGAGGGCTTGCCGCGGGAGCAGCTGCTCGCGCGTTACGGCCCCGGGATGAACGAGCGCATGCGGGAGTTCTTCGCGGCGCGCGGGCTCGACTACAACCCCAATCCCGACACCATCCCGAACTCGATGCGGGCACAGCAGCTGACCGAGCTCGCCCGCGACCTCGGCCGTCACGAGGCCGTGCACGACCGGATCATGGACGCGTACTGGAGCGAGGCGCAGAACATCGGCGACACCGACGTGCTCCGCGGGCTCGCCGCCGAGCTCGAGCTACCGGCTGAAGACGTGGAGGAGGTGCTGACAACCGACCGTTATCGCGACCGCATCGTCGACTCGACGCGGCAGGCTGCCTCGGTGGGCGCCAACGCAGTGCCGGCGTTCGTGCTCGACCGCCGCCTCCTCTTGCTCGGCGCCCAGCCGGAGGACGTCTTCGAGCAGGCGTTCGCCCAGATCGACGCCGCGTGAAGGTCGTCGACGAGATCGTGGACGGGTTCGGCTGGGTCGAGGAGAAGACCGCGCAGCGAGCGTCGCACGCGCTCGCCGTGGACGGCCGCGTCTGGCTCTTCGACGTGGTCGACGACCCGGAGCTCGACCGACGGGTTCGCGAGCTGGGCGAGCCGGCAGCGGTGGTGCAGCTGCTCGACCGGCATGCTCGCGACTGCGGCGCGGTCGCGCAGCGGCTTGGCGTCCCGCATCACATCGTGCCCCGGCAGCTGCCCGGAACCCCGTTCGAGCTCCGTCCCGTCGTGCGGTTCCGCTGGTGGCGCGAGGTGGCGCTCTGGTGGCCGGAGCGGCGCATCCTGCTGGTGGCGGACGCGCTCGGAACGATTCCCTTCTTCTGTGCCGGCGCCGAGCCTGCCGGCCTTCATCCCTTGCTCCGGCTCTGGCCGCCGGGCTCGCTCAGGGGACTGGCGCCGGACCACCTGCTGGTCGGTCACGGCGAAGGCATCCATCATCACCCGGCGGCGCTCGAGAGCGCGCTGCGTACGGGCCGGCGGCGGATCCCCCGCTGGCTGGCGGGAATCCCGGGAATCGTCCGGAGCGGAAACTAGCGGGCGCGAGCGAGCAGGCCCGGCCGGATGAGTCGCGGCGGCGCCTTCAGGCCCGCGTCACGGACCGGCGGGTTGAGTGGCTCTGCGAGCGGTGCGGCGCCGAACGAGGCAGCACGCCTCTCGGCAGAAGCGTCGGCGTAGAGGGTCGTCCGCTGGCGCGGCACGCGGCCGCTGGCCCGGATCAGCGCCTCCATCGTCTCCGGCGGCATCTCCTGGCCGTGCTCGGAGCCAGCCGACCGGGAGATCGACTCGTTCATCAGCGTGCCGCCGAGGTCGTTCACACCGACGCTCAGCGCCGCGGCCACACCCTCGGGGCCGAGTTTCACCCACGACGCCTGGATGTTCGTGATCGCAGGGTGCAGGGCAAGCCGCGCGACCGCGTGCAGGAGCAGCGACTCACCGAACGTCGGGCCTGACCGTGCACGGCCCTGCAGCCACATCGGCGCCTCCATGTGCACGAACGGCAGCGGCACGAACTCCGTAAAGCCGCCCGAGCGCTCTTGCTGCTCCTTCGCCCGCAGCAGATGCCGCGCCCAGTGCTCCGGCCGCTCGACGTGCCCGAACATGATCGTCACGTTCGAGCGCAGCCCGACCCGGTGCGCGGCTTCGTGCACCGCAAGCCATTGCGCAGTCGAGACCTTGTCGGGACAGATGAGCGCGCGCACCTCGTCGTCGAGGATCTCCGCCGCCGTTCCCGGCAGCGAGCCGAGGCCGAGGTCGCGCAGCATCGCGAGATACTCCTCCAGAGGCAGCCCGAGCGTCTCGGCGCCCTGCCAGACCTCGAGCGCCGAGAAGGCGTGAATATGGAGGTCGGGCAGCTCGTTCCGGATCGCGTCGACGACGGACGCGTAGTACTCCCCCGTGAAGGCCGGGTGGATGCCGCCCTGAAGGCAGACCTCGGTCGCGCCGCGGTCCCACGCCTCCCGCGCGCGGCGAACGATCTCGTCGTGTGGCACGAGGTACGGCGCCCCGCGGAGGTTGGCTGCCAGCTTGCCCTTGGAGAAGGCGCAGAAGCCGCAGCGGAAGTAGCAGACGTTGGTGTACTGGATGTTCCGCGTGACGACGTAGCTGACCTCGTCGCCGCAGACCTCGCGGCGGAGCCGGTCGGCCGCAGCGAACACACGCTGGCGCTCCTCGCCGCGCGCGCGGAAGAGCCGGACGAGCTCGTCCTCCCCCAGCTCGTCTGCGGCGTCCACCGGCAGAGCGTCGCGACGGACGACGAACGGCGCCGATCCGGTCTCGCCGGGGTGCCAGCCGTCCTCTCGGGCGAGCCCGAGCGCATCGGCCGCGCGCAGCGCAGTCGGGAGCACGGCCGGGTCGACCCAGGCGCCTGAGAGGTAGCGCGGATAGACGGGCAGGCGCGGCGCCAGCTCGAGGCCCCGCGACCGGGTCGCCTCCGCGAGCCGGTCTCGGTCCGGCCACGGCGCCTCGGGATTGACGTGGTCGATCGTGACCGGCGAGACGCCGCCCCAGTCGTCGATCCCTGCGTCAAGCAGGCGCGGAAAGTCCTCGTAGGCGAGGTTCGGCGGCGCCTGCACGGAGACGTCGGCCGGCAGCAGCAGCCGCGCCGCCGCGATCGTCCAGAGATGGTCGTCGAGGGTCGGCTCCGGGTGCGACGCCATCCGCGTGCCGGGCTTGGCCCTGAAGTTCTGCACGATCACTTCCTGTAGGTGGCCGTGCCGCTCGTGCAGGGCGCGCAACGCCTCGAGCGCCTCCAGCCGCTCGGCGCGTGTCTCGCCGATCCCGATCAGGATCCCGCTCGTGAACGGGATCGCGAGGGCGCCGGCGAGCTCGATCGTCTCGAGCCGGCGGGCGGGCATCTTGTCGGGCGAGGCCCAGTGCGGTCCTCCCTTCGCGGAGAGCCGGTCGGAGACGGTCTCGAGCATGATCCCCATCGACGCCGACACGGGCCGCAGCGCGGCGAGCTCGGCCCGGCTCATCACGCCCGGATTCAGGTGCGGTAACAGCCCGGTCTCGTCCAGCACGAGCTTCGCCACGCGGGCCAGATACTCGAGGGTCGTCTCGCAGCCGAGCGCCGCGAGCTCCTCGCGCGCGACCTTGTAGCGGAGCTCGGGCTTGTCGCCGAGCGTGAAGAGCGCCTCGGTACAGCCCGCCGCCGCGCCGGCGCGCGCGATCGCGAGCACCTCTGCCTCGGTCCTGAACGCGCGCTCGCCTCGGCGGGGCGGCCGAGCGAAGGTGCAGTAGCCGCAGACGTCGCGGCAGAGCGTCGTCAGCGGGATGAAGACCTTGGGCGAATAGGTGACGAGCCCGTTTCCGGGGCGCCGCTCACGCGCGGCCGCGAGCAACTCGTCGAGCGGCACCTCGAGCAGGCCCTCCATGGTGAGACCTTAGCCCCAGAGGCCGCCGAAGCCTTTCCAGCCTCCCTTCGACCAGCGCTGGAGCAGCGCCTGCTCGAGCGGGAAGTGGTCGGTGGCCGCCGTCCTGATCGTGATCCCAGGCAGCAGGAACGGGTCCGACGGGTCCCTCAGCTTCCGCGTCTGCGCGCCGACGGCGGCGCGGGTCGGCGTCTGCCCCACCGCCTTCAGCACCTTCACCGTCTCGTAACCCACCGCCATGCCGTAAACGTGGTTGACGTCCTGCGCATTCGCGCCCTTCGCATACCTCGACATAATCGCGCGGTAGAGCTTGATCGCCGGGTCCTCACGCCAAGCGACGTCCGCGGGGTCCTTGACGAAGGCGATCGAGACGGCGCCCTCGACCTTCGCCGCCGAAGTGGTGACGAGGAGCGGCCGCCAGCCGAGCCGGTTCGCGAACGCAAAGGCCTGGCTCGCCGTCGTCGGCTCGACGAAGAGCGCGAGCACGTTCGCCCCGGAGGCCTTCAGGCTCGCGACCTGCGTCTCCAGGTCGAGATCGGCCGGCTCAGCCGCCACCACCCGCGCCTTCGAGCGAGCGATGCCGAGCTTCACGCCCGCGAGCAGCTCCAGCCCGGCCGTGTCGTCGTCGTAGAGGACCGCGATCCGGGCGCCGGGCCGGGAGCGGGAGGCGTAGCCGCCGTAGATCCTTCCCTCGTCGCGAAGGCTGGGCCGGAACCCGATCGTCCACGGATAGCGCCGGTAGTCCGATCCGAACGCCGTCGCGCCGGAGCCGACGAAGAGCTGCGGCACCTTCGCGGCGTTCAGGTAGGGGCGCGTGGCGAGGTTCTGCTCGGTTCCGGTCGCATTGACGATCGCGAAGACGCCGTCTTCGTCGACGAGCCGCAGCGTCGCCTGCACTGCCTGCGCCGGGTCGGAGCCGTCGTCGACGACCCTGTACGAGATCATGCGGCCGTTGACGCCGCCGCGGGCGTTCACGTAGCGGAAGTACGCGCTCGCGCCACGGACGACGGCCGCAGGCTCGGGCTCCGAGAGCGACGCGGTGGCGCCGAGGAGAATCGTCGTCTCCTCGATTCCGGGGTCGATGCCCGAGGCGGCCGTCGCGGCCGCAGCGAGCACGCCGGCGAGCACGAGGAGTGCGGGTCTAACGAGCGCGATCGTAGCCGCGGGTCGCGAGCGACTTCAGGGTGCGGATGAGGCCCGCTGCGCCACCCGGGAACGCGAGCATGATCAGGATCAGGACGACCCCGAAGGCGACCGAGGGCGCGCCCGGCAGGTCGGTGTCGATGTCGCCGAGGACCGGGATGAAGTTGGGGACCACTGCCTCGGCACGCTGCGCCCACTCGATCTGCATGAAGTGAATGAAGATGGCCCCGAAGACAAGGGGCCAGAGCGAGCCGAGCCCGCCGACGACAACCCCGACGAGCAGGAAGATCGAGAGGGTGATCGGGAACGTGTCCGGGTTGACGAACGTCGTCGCGATTGCGAGCAGCGATCCCGCGACACCGGCGTAGAAGGCGCTGATCCCGAACGCGAGCGTCTTGTAGCGGGCGAGGTTGACGCCCGAGGACGCTGCCGCGAGCTCGCTGTCCCGCACCGCGCGGAGCGAGCGGCCGAATCGGCCCCGCAGCAGCAGCCAGGCTCCGGCGAACATGACGAGCGCGATCGTCCAGCAGAGGTAGTAGAGCCACTCGTTGAAGGTGGGAACGTCGATCCCAAGGACGTTGATGGGGACGCGCGTCTCCTCGAACGTGACCGGGTCGGTGATCGAGGTGGCCTTCGTCCGGGTGCTGGCCTCGAACAGGTTGATCCCGCCGCCGCCGCCGGTGAAGCCCTCGTACTTCTTCACCACCGCCGGGGTCGCGACGGCGACCGCGAAGGTCGCGAGTGCGAGGTAGAGGCCGGTGAGGCGCAGCGCCGGGAAGCCGAAGAGGAACCCGACGATCCCGGCGACCAGGCCTGCGAGTGGAATCGTCCAGATGTCCCGCAGGTCGCCGGTGAAGTGATGGCCGGCGATCTGGAGTGGTGGATCCTGCTCCGACATCAGGATCGCCGTCGTGTAGCCGCCGATCAGCATGAAGGCTCCGTGCCCGAGCGAGATCTGGCCCGTGATCCCGGTCAGCAGGTTCAGGCCGAGCAGGGCGATGAAGTAGATGCCGACATAGGCGAACTGCTGCGCGCGGAAGTCGCTGACCCAGGGCAGCTGGGGCACGAGCAGCACGCCGGCGGCCGCAACCAGGAAGAGCCCGACTCCGATCAGGTCGCGGCGTCTCACACGCGCCTGGTGACCGTCTTGCCGAAGAGGCCGGCTGGTCGCACGAGCAGCACGATCAGGATGATCAGGAGCGTGACGGGCAGGCGCAGGTCGGCGCCGACGAAGTCGACGTAGGTTCCGATCAGGTTGAGGCCGACACCGAGCAGGAGCCCGCCGGCGACGGCGCCGAACGGCGAGTCGATCCCGCCGAGGACGGCCGCCGCGAACGCGTAGATCAGGATCGCCTGCATCATCGTCGGCTCGAGAAAGGCCGAGGGAGCCGTCAGCATCCCCGCCACCGCGCCGAGCACCGCGGCCAGGCCCCACCCGATCGCGAGCATCCACCCCACGCGGACGCCGACGAGCCGGCTGGCCTCGGGGTTCAGCGCGGACGCCCGCAGCGCAAGGCCGATCTTCGTGAACTGGAAGAAGGCCCAGAGGAGGGCGACGAGCACGAGCACGACGCCGAAGGTGCCGACGCTCTCCTGCGAGATCGAGACACTGCCGAGCTGCCAGGTCTCGTTCGGGAAGGGGCTTGGGAACGCGCGGATCTCGGCCGACCAGATCAGGCCCGCCAGCCCGTTGAAGGTGAGCACGAGGCCGATCGTCATGATCACGACCGTGAGGACGGAGGCGTTCGCCACGGGCGCGATGACGACGCGCTGGATGCCGACGCCGAGCACGAAGGCGAAGACGAGCGTTGCGGCGAACGCGGGCCAGTACGACCAGCCGTGGTTCTCCATCAGCGTCCAGGCGATGTAGGTCGTGAACATCGCCATCTCACCCTGGGCGAAGTTGATCACGCCGGTAGCGCGGTGAATCAGCACGAGCGCAAGCGCGAGCGCGCCGTAGATCGCTCCGTCCCCGAGCCCCCCGACGATCTGCTGGATGAAGTCGGCCATCAGTAGCCGAGGTACGACTTCCGGACGGATTCGTCGCGGGCGAGCTCCTCACTCGTCCCGGACACGGCGACCTTGCCGACCTCGAGCACGTACGCGTGCGCCGCCACCTCGAGCGCGATCGCGGCGTTCTGCTCGACGACGAGCACCGTCAGGCCCTCCTGCTCGTTCAGCTCCCGCACGATCCGAAAGATCTCACGCGTGATCAGCGGCGCCAGCCCGAGCGACGGCTCGTCGAGCAGCAGCAGGCGGGGGCGCCCCATCAGCGCGCGCGCAAGCGCGAGCATCTGCTGCTCGCCGCCCGAGAGCGTGCCGGCGTGCTGGCCGAGCCGTGTGCCGATCCAGGGGAAGTAGCCGCTCATGCGCTCGATGTCGCCGTCGAGCGAGCCTCGGCGCGTGTACGCGCCGAGGCGGAGGTTCTCCTCGACGGTCAGGTCCGAGAAGGTTCCTCGTCCTTCTGGCACGTGCGCCACGCCGAGCTTCGCGACCGCCTCGGGGCCCCGACGGCCGAGCGAGCGGCCGTTGTAGGTGATCTCGCCGGTCCGCTTGACGGTGCCCGAGATCGCGCGCAGCGTCGTCGTCTTGCCCGCCCCGTTGGCGCCGAGCACCGCAACGATCTGCCCCTCGTCGACCGCGAGCGAGACGCCGTGCAGCGCGCGCACCTGTCCGTAGCGGGCCTCGACGTCTCTCAGCTCAAGCAGCGCCATTGGTCTCCTGTGGCGGCGGCTCCTTCGGCGTGACCGGATGCCGTTCGTCGGTCCCGAGGTAGGCCTCGATCACGGCCGGGTTCGCGCGCACCTCGGCGGGCGGGCCCTCGGCGATGACACGGCCGAAGTTGAGCACGTGCACATGGTCGGAGATGCCCATGACGAGGTTCATGTGGTGCTCGACCAGAAGCACGGTGAGCTTGCGGTCGTCGCGGATCTTGCGGATGAAGCGGCCGAGCTCCTCGACCTCCTCGTGGTTCAGCCCGCCCGCCGGCTCGTCGAGCAGCAGCAGCCTCGGCTGCGCGACGAGCGCGCGTGCGAGCTCCACCTGCTTCAGCGTCCCGAACGGCAGGCCGGCCACCGGTCGCGATGCGATCTGCGCCAGCCCGACGTAATCCAGCGCCTCGAGCGCCTCGTTCTCGACGTCGCCGCTGCGCGTGTGCGCGCCGACGAGAACGTTCTCGAGCACGGTCATCGTCCGGAAGAGCTCGACGTTCTGGAAGGTGCGTGCGATCCCAAGCTTGACGATCTTGTGGACCGGGGTCTTCAACAGCGACTCGCCGCCGAACTCGACCTCGCCCTCGTTCGGCGTGTAGAGCCGGGTGATCACGTTGAACGCCGTCGTCTTGCCGGCGCCGTTCGGGCCGATCAGACCGACGATCTGCCCGTCGAGGACATCGAAGGAGACTCCGTCGAGGGCGACGATCCCGCCGAACCGGCGAGTGATGTTCCGCAGCGAGAGCAGGGCCATCGACGGGCGTACCTTATTCGCGCCGGATCCCAGATGGCAACGGAACCCACGCAGGCTCCGCAAAGGCGGCTACTCTCCTTCGCAGTGAGCGAGATCACAGCCGAGACCCACATGTCAAGGGGTCAGAAGATCACGAACCTCCTCGGGGTCGGGATTCCGTTCGCCGGCTTCCTTGCCTCCGTCTTCTTCCTCTGGGGCAGCTATGTCACGTGGCGCGACCTGATCATCTTCGCGGTCGGATATGCGCTGACGACGCTGGGGATCTCGATCGGCTTCCACCGTCTCTTCACGCATCGCTCCTACGAGACCTTCAAGAGCATCCGCTACGGCCTCGCCGTGCTCGGCTCGATGGCCGTGCAGGGCCCGGTCATCCGCTGGGTCTCCGACCACCGCAAGCACCACAGCTTTGCCGACCGCGAGGGCGATCCGCACTCGCCGCACGCGGGCTTCGCACCCGGGATCAAGGGAAAGCTCGCCGGGCTCTGGCACGCACACGTCGGCTGGCTCTTCCGCAACGCCGGCCGCGCGGAGTGGACGAAGTACGCGAAGGACCTGCTCGCCGACCGCGGCATGGTCTTCATCTCCCGCATGTTCCCGCTCTGGGTCGCGGTGTCGCTGATCGCGCCGTTCATCGCCGGCTGGATCTGGGGCGGCACAATCGGTGCCGGGCTGCAGGCGATGTTCTGGGGCGGCCTGATCCGGATCTTCCTCCTCCACCACATCACCTGGTCGGTCAACTCGGTCTGCCACTTCGTCGGCTCGCGTCGCTTCCGCGTCAAGGACGAGTCGCGCAACGTCTGGTGGCTGTCCTGGATCTCGTTCGGCGAGTCGTGGCACCACAACCACCATGCGTTCCCGTCGTCGGCGTTCCACGGGCTGAAGCCGTGGGAGCTCGACATCGGCGGGCTCGTGATCCGGCTGATGCGCCGCCTCGGGCTGGTCTGGAAGGTCAACGTGCCGACGGCAGACATGCAGCAGCGCCGCCGCGAACTCCTCTCGTAGAGTGGACACGCCGGAGACGCCGGCTGATTCGCCGCTGACGCTCGAGGACGTGATGTCCTCGCCCTCCTACCGCACGCTGATGACGCCCCAGCTTGCTCCGGGCGATCCCGCCTTCCCGTTCGATCTACCCCTCCTCGACGGCGCTGGGCGCGTCCGCCTCACCGATTTCGCCGGCGTCCGACCGGTCGCGCTCGTCTTCGGCTCGTACACCTGACCGCCGTTTCGCCGCCAGTTGGGCGAGCTGGAGGAGCTCTACGACCGCCACGGCGACGAGGTCGCGTTCTTCATCGTCTACATCCGCGAGGCGCATCCCGAGGCCGGCTGGGTGCTCGCCGACAACCGCCGCGAGGAAATCGCGGTCGCGGATCCGACCTCGCTCGAAGAGCGGGCGGCCGCGGCGGATGCCTGCGTGGTTCGCCTGCAGACGCGTATCCCCGTGCTGCTGGACGACGTCGACGATGCGGTGGCTCTCGCCTACGGCGGCTGGCCCGACCGGCTCTACCTGATCGGCCGCGACGGCCGGATTGCCTTCCAGGGCGCACGCGGGCCGGACGGCTTCAAGCCGGAGGAGTTGGCGCACGCGATCGAGGCCGAGCTGAACTAGACGTGTCCGTCCGTCAACCGCGCTTCCGGGGACAGTCCCCGGCTGTGCGCTTGACGAAAGGACACGTCACTCGAACGTGTAGACGCCGCCCTCGCGGAACTCCTTGAGGATCCGGCGCGCGACGACCATGCGGTGCACCTCGTCCGGGCCGTCGTAGATCCGCGCCCCCCGCGCCATCGCGTACATCGTCCCGAGCGGCGTCTCGTCGGTGAGCCCGCGAGCGCCGTGCACCTGAATCGCCCGGTCGATCACGTCGTTCAGGACCCGCGCCGCGTAGAACTTGATCAGCGAGACCTCGACCCGTGCTTCGCCGCCCTCGTCGAGCTTCCGTGCGGCGTCGAGCGTGAGCAGGCGGCAGGCCTGGATCTCGGCGGCCGAGTCGGCGATCCAGTTCTGCACTGTCTGCTTCTCGGCGAGCGGCGCGCCGCCGATCTCGCGTTCGAGCGAGTATGAGCACATCAGCTCGAACGCCCGCTGCATCTGGCCGAGCCAGCGCATGACGTGGTGGATCCGGCCGGGCCCGAGCCGCTTCTGCGCGATCCGGAAGCCGTCGCCGGGCTCGCCGAGCACGTTCTCCCGGGGGACGCGAACGCCCGTGTAGCGCACCTCGCAGTGGGTCGACCAGCCGCGGCCGGCGTGCCCCATCACCGGGATCGGCCGGATCAGCTCGTAGCCGGGCGTCTCGGTGGGGACGATGATCTGGCTCATGCGCCGGTGCGGTGGGGCGTCCGGGTCGGTCACCGCCATCACGATCCCGAAGGCGGCGCCCTCGGCGGACGAGGAGAACCACTTGTGCCCGTCGATCACCCACTCGTCGCCGTCGAGGACTGCAGTCGTGCGCAGCGCCGTCGGGTCGGCGCCTGAGACCTCGGGCTCGGTCATCGAGAAGAACGAACGCGCCGTGCCCTCGACGAGCGGGCGCAGGAAGCGCTCCTTCTGGTCGTCCGTTCCGAACATGTGCAGGAT